>NZ_JBHYIO010000006.1:0-391472 GCF_042740095.1 Nonomuraea sp. NPDC059023
GCCCGGCAGCACGCGGGCCGTACCCCTTCCTTCCTTCGTCGACCGATCGGGGAACAGTCATGATCAGGAGCACGCTGGTCCAGGCCGCGGCGGCCGTACTGGTGTTCTCCGGCGGCCTGGCGGTCGCCGGTTCGTTCAAGGGCGAGCCTCTGCCCGCGCAGGCGGCGGAGGCGGCGGCGCGCCCGGCCGCGGCACCGCAGCGGGCGCCGATGTTCGCCGAGGCGGACACTGCCATGAAGCGGTCGGAGCCGGTCAGCGTGTCGATCGGGAAGATCGGGGTGAAGGACGCGCCGATCGACCCGGTGGGGCTCAAGCCCGACCAGTCGGTGGAGGTGCCGCCGCTGGACCGGCCGGAGCTGGTGGGCTGGTACAAGCACCGGCCGACGCCGGGTGAGGACGGGCCGGCCGTACTGCTGGGGCATGTGGACGCGCACGGCAGGCCCGCGGTCTTCCACAAGGCCGGCACGCTCGGACAGGGCGACACGATCTCGGTGAAGCGGGCGGACGGCTCGGTGGCGGAGTTCGCGGTGGATTCGGTGGAGCGGGTGGACAAGGACGCCTTCCCCACCGAGAAGGTGTACGGCACGACGGAGGGGGCGGAGTTGCGGCTGGTGACCTGCGGTGGCGCGTTCGATCCCGCGACGGGCCACTACGAGGACAACGTCATCGTCTACGCGCACCTGACCGTGTAGCCTAGCAAGCGCTTGATACATCAGCGTCTCCGGAGGTTGCCCCGTGGAACTCCTGCCGATCAGCACCCCGCACTGCCGGATCGAACGCGACGGCCACGTCGTGATCGTCACCATGAACCGGCCGGAGGCCCGCAACGCGCTCTCCTCCGACATGTTGATCGGCCTGGCCTCGGCCTGGGCCTACGTCTCGGCCGAGCCCGGCGTACGGGTGGCGGTGCTGACCGGGGCCGAAGGGACGTTCTGCGCCGGAGCCGATCTCAAGGCGATGGGCCAGCCGTCCCAGGACCCGGACGTACAGGCCCGTGCCGCCCAGATCCCCAACTTCCACTGGAAGGGCCTGCTGCGGGAGGACCTGCCCACCAAGCCGATCGTCTGCGCGGCCGAGGGCTACGCCGTGGCGGGCGGTACCGAACTGCTCATCGGCACCGACCTGCGCGTCGTGGCCGAGTCGGCGACGCTGGGGTTGTTCGAGGCCAAGCGGGCGCTGTTCCCCATGGGCGGGGCGGCGATCCGGCTGCCGCGCCAGATCCCGTACTGCCACGCCATGGACCTCCTGCTCACCGGCCGCTCGGTGACCGCCGCCGAGGCGCTGTCGATGGGCCTGGTCAACCGCGTGGTCCCCGACGGCCGGGCGCTGGCCGTGGCCAGGGAGATCGCCGACGACATCGCCGGGTCGGGGCCGCTGGCCGTACAGGCGATCCTGCGGACCTACCGCGACACCCTGGGCCTGGCCGAGCCGGAAGCCTTGAAGGTCTCCGACGAGTACGGCTGGCCGGTCATCGGCTCCGAGGACGCCCGCGAGGGCTCCCGCGCCTTCAAGGAGAAGCGCCCCGCGACCTACCGGGGCGTGTAGCACATGGGGCTACACCTCGCTACGATGATGGCATGATGAAGGTCATCACTCAACGAGAGTTCCGCAACAACTCGGCCGCCGTCATGGATCAGGTCGAAGCAGGCGAGATCTTTCACATCACCCGTAACGGCGTCGAGATCGCCGAGTTGCGCCCCATCCCGCGCAGACGGCGCCTGAGCACCGAAGAACTCATCGCACGCCGCCGTCACATTCCGGAGGTCGACTACGCGGAAATGCGGCGGGAAGCCGACGAGTTCTTCGGCAACGAAGATCGTGTCGATGACGACCCATGGGACCGGCGACGTGGGTGATCGCCAACCCCAGGGGGTGATCGACACCTGTGTCGTCATAGACCTGGTCAAGATCCCCGTCGAGGACCTCCCGCGCATCTCGGAGATCACCACCATCACCCTCGCCGAGCTCCATCAAGGTGTGGTGATGGCGAAGACGGAGACCGCGCGTGCGGTCCGTATGGAGACGCTGGCGGCGGCGGCCGTTGACTTCGACCCGCTGCCGTTTGACGCCGAGGCCGCGGCTCGATACGGAACTCTGGTCGCTTTGACGGTCGCGGCCAAGCGCGACCCGCGGCCGAGGCGCCTGGACCTGATGATCGCTGCGGTGGCGTCCGTCCATGGCCTGCCCCTCTACACGCGCAACGCCGACGACTTCGTCGGCCTGGAAAGCCTGGTCACGGTCGTTCCCGTCTGAAAGGGTGGCGGGGTGGAGGAGGCGGAGCGGTATCGGCGTGAGCTGCACGTGCACTGCTATCGCATGCTCGGCTCCTACACCGAGGCCGAGGACGCCGTTCAGGAGACGATGCTGCGCGCCTGGCGCGGGGCCGGCACCTACGAGGGCCGCTCCACCTACCGCGCCTGGCTCTACAAGATCGCGACCAACGTCTGCCTCGACCTTCTCGCCAAGCGCAAGGACGTGGTGCTGTCGGAGGCGCCGTTGTCGGATGTGCCGTGGCTGGAGCCGTACCCCGACCAGCAGCTCCCGGAGGAGCTGGCCGTGGCGAGGGAGACCATCGAGCTGGCCTTTCTGGCGGTCATCCAGCATCTGCCCGCGCGCCAGCGCGCGGTGCTGGTCATGCGCGACGTGCTCGGCTGGCCCGCGGAGGAGACCGCCGAGGCGCTGGAGATGACGGTGCCGTCCGTCAAGAGCGCGCTCCAGCGCGGCCGGGCCACGCTCCGCAAGCATCTTCCCGAACGGCGCGGCGACTGGGCGGCCGCCACCGAGCCGAGCCCCGAGGAGCGGGTCGTTCTCAAGCGCTTCGTCGAGGCGTCGATGAAGGCGGACATGGGCACGCTGGCGACCTTGTTGCGCGAGGACGCGCTGCAGGCCATGCCGCCGGCGATGATGTTCTTCCCGGGACGCCAGGCGATCCTCGACATGTGGGCGCCGGTCATGGCGGGCCAGGAGGCGTGGGGCGAGTGGCGGGCGCGTACCACCACCGCGAACAGGATGCCCGCGGTGGCCAACTACGTGCGGCGGCCGGGCGAGGAGTTCTTCGGCGCGGTCAACCTCGACGTGCTGCGCATCGAGGACGGCCTGATCGCCGAGATCACCACGTTCGGGCCCGAGACGCTGCCCACGTTCGGACTGCCGGAAAGAATCTTCGGCTGAGACCGATTCCTTTCCGCGCGCCGCCCGGTCATACGGGCATGAACATTTACGACAGGCTCATCGGTACCTGGAAAGTCTCCGGCGGCACCACCGGCACGATCACCTACCGCTGGCTGGCAGGCCGCAACTTCCTCGTCCAGGACATCGCGATGGACAGCGAGACCGGCCCCGTCCTGGGCATGGAGGTCATCGGCCGGGAGATGCCGTTCGGCGCGGACAAGCCCGGCGACGAGGTCAAGTCCCGCTACTACGGCTCCGGCGGCGAGACCTACGACTACGTCTACGAACTCGAAGGCGACACGCTGACGATCTGGGGCGGCGAGAAGGGCTCGCCCGCCTACTACCAGGGCACGTTCAGCGCGGACGGCGACACCCTGACCGGCGCCTGGCACTACCCGGGCGGCGGCGGGTACGACTCGGTCTCGGTCAGGATTCCGTGATCCCGTCGAGCCGTTCGATCGCCTCGACGTACTCCTCGACCAGCCCGAACATCACCTCCTTGACCGGCCGGACCTGATTGGTGATGCCGATGATCTGACCCGCCGGGAACGTGGCCAGCTCGGCGGCGTCGGATCTCCCGATCCGCCGCAGCGCATCGGACACCAGCATGAACTGCAGCGGCATCGGCAACGTCCCCGGGGAGTCCGCGGCTTCCCAGGCGTCGGTCCACTCGTTCTTGAGCAGGCGCGCGGGCTTGCCCGTCCAACTGCGCGAACGGACGGTGTCGCGCGAGGTGGCTTCGAGGATGCGCGCCTTGGCCATGGCCGGGGTGTCGGCCTCCTCGACGGTGAGCCAGAGCGAGCCGGTCCACACGCCCTCCGCGCCCAGCGCCATCCCGGCCGCCATCTGGCGGCCGTTGCCGATGCCGCCCGCGGCCAGCACGGGAACGTCCACGGCATCCACGACCTGCGGGATCAGCACCATCGTAGAGATCTCCCCGGTGTGCCCGCCGGCCTCGGTGCCCTGGGCGACCACGACGTCGACGCCCACCTCCACCTGCTTGAGCGCGTGGCGGGGCGTGGAGGCCAGGGCGGCCACCTTGACGCCGTGCCGGTGCGCCAGCTCGACGACGTCGGCGGGCGGCGGCCCGAGCGCGTTGGCCAGTAGCGCGATCGGGTGCCGCAACGCCACCTCGACCTGCGGCCTGGCGGTGGCGTCCGTCCAGCCGAGCAGGACTCTGCCCGCGTCGGCCGACGACTCGGGGACGTCATGGCGCCGGAGCAGGTCCTCCACGAAGGCGCGGTGCCCCTCGGGGATCATCCCCTGGAGCTTGCCGACGAGTTCCTCGGGCGCGAAGTCCGCGCCCTCGTAGGAGGCGGGCATGACCACGTCCACGCCGTACGGCCTGCCGTCCACGTGGTCGTCGATCCATTTGAGCTCCATCTCGAGCTCTTCGGGCGTGAAGTAGAGGGCGCCGAGGACGCCCATGCCGCCTGCCCGGCTGACCGCGGCGACGACATCCCGGCAGTGGCTGAAGGCGAAGATCGGCAGTTCGATCCCGAACATCTCGGTGACACGGGTCCGCATGGCCTGACGTTAATCCCGACATCAGGTTAATTGCAACACGTTCTACTCTAGAACATCACGTCGGTACTGGCGGGTAACATCTTGCAAGAACGTGTTCTAACTACGCTTCGTGGTGAAAACGAAAGACCCGCCCCTGCCGCAGGGACGGGCCATTTCGGAAACCGGGTGTCAGCGCTCGGCGCGGCGGCCCACCAGGACACCCACGAGCACGAAGGCGACGCCGACGATCAGCAGCACCAGCGGGATGATGTTCTTCAGCAGGTTGATCTGGCTCTTGCTCTTCTGGGCGCTGGAGACCAGGTCGGCGACGGTCTGGTCGGTCATCTTCGCCGTGGCCACGAAGGCCAGCGAACGCTCGACGCCGTCCTGGGTCTTCAGCACCTCGTGGCGCTGCTGCTCCTGCTTGACCGGCGCGCCGGTGGCCGGCTCGATCCAGAAGGTGACCTTGCCGTCGTAGTAGCGGTCGACCTGGACGTCGCCCTCCTCGGTCATGCCGAGGACGGAGGCCGGGGCGGTCAGGGTCTCGGTCTTGGTGGAGGGGATCTGCTGCTCGAAGACGTAGACGGGCAGGCCGTTCACCGCCTCCTCGCGCACGAACGTGGCGTCGAAGGCCTTCTGCACGCTGGAGTTGAACACCTTGTAGGTCTTCTTCTCCACGCCGAACGGGAACTTGTAGATCTGGCCCTCAAGGGTGACCGGGGCCTTCTTGACGTTGACGGCGCAGCAGTTCACGCCGGCGCCGGTGTACTTGTCGAACGCGCTGCGGCGGTCCGACAGGTCGATCTGGGGACGCCTGTTGGTCACGTCGTTGACGACGGTGGCCTCGTCCCAGACGACCACGTCGTCCTTGGACTCCTTCACGTCGCCGCGGGTCGTGACGATGATGTCGAGGTCGGCGGTGAGGACCTTGAGGTCCTGCTTGGAGAAGTACTGCGCGCCCGTCGCCGTCAGCCGGGTGATGCCGAACTGGTTGGCCGGGGCGGCGATGATCTTTTCCGCCGCCCAGAACTTCACCAGCGGGGCTAATGCGATGAAGAACGCTCCGACCCCGATGAGAACAAGCGTGGAAATGCGACCCATCAACGGCTCCTAGAACGTGTTGTCGTATGACCCGGCGCTAGGGGACCAAAGTATGACAGTGAGTGACATGCGTCACCGGGCGGTATAGAGCCGCAACCAAATCGATAGAAACAGGTTCTAACGTGGGTTGGGTTATGGGAGACACTCCGGTACGCGCCGATCTCGCGCGGTCCTTACGGCTGTTCCGCGCCTTCCGCTCCGAGCAGAGCGACGGGGACGCCTACTACACGACGCTGGCCGCCGACACCGCCGCCCAGCTCGTGGGGTACGCGGACCTGGACGGCCGGACCGTGCTCGACGTGGGCGGCGGCCCCGGCTACTTCGCGCGGGAGTTCCGGCGCAGGGGCGCGCGCTGCGTCTGCGTCGACGTGAACGCGGGCGAACTGGCGGGCGGCGGGCTGCTGGGCAGCGCCATGGACCTGCCGTTCCGCGACGGCAGCGTGGACGTCTGCTTCTCCTCGAACGTGCTGGAGCACGTGCCGGACCCGTGGCGGATGGCCACCGAGATGGCCCGGGTGACTAGACCAGGCGGCCTGATCTTCCTCGCCTACACGAACTGGCTGTCGCCGTGGGGCGGGCACGAGACGTCGCCGTGGCACTACTTGGGTGGGGAGCTGGCCGCCCGGAAATACCACGAAAAACACGGCAGGCCGCCGAAAAATCGGTACAAGGAGAGTCTGTACCCCGTCTCGGTGGCCGCAGGCCTCCGCTGGGCCCGAACCGCCGCAGAGGTGGAGCTGGTGGACGCGATCCCCCGCTACCTGCCCTGGTGGTACCGCCCGATGCTGAAGGTCCCGATCGTCAGGGAGTTCGCAACGTGGAACCTGGTGCTCGTCCTGAGGAAACGCCCGTGAGAAAACCCCCCGAAGACAAACTCGTAGCCGGCACCCCACCCCCAACCCCCACCCCCACCCCCTCGGCCAACCAGCCACCACCCCCCGACACACCCCAACGCCCCGCCGAACCCACCAACCAATCGGCAGCCACCGGGGCAACCCTTGGCACCGCCCAGCCCACCAACCAGTCGGCAGGCGGCGGGAGGTTCGAGGGCCCCGCACCTACCAACCGGCCGGCAGGTAGCGGAGCACCACCCCACGCCGCCGAACCCACCGCGCAGCCGCCAGGTGCCTGGCCAGCTCACTACGCGGCCGAACCCACCAACCAGTCGACAGGCGGCGGGAGGTTCGAGGGCTCCGCACCTACCAACCGGCCGGCAGGCGGCGGGGCAGCTCTTGGCGCCTCCGAGCCCACCAACCAGTCGGCAGGCGGCGGAGCAACACCCCACGGCACCGAACCCACCAATCAGTCGGCAGGTGGGGGTGGGCGGGATGCGGCGTTGGATGGGATTCGGGGGTTGGCGGCGCTGGGGGTCTGGCTGTTGCATGTTGGGGGGAATACGGGGGTCATCTATCGGGATGGGATGTTCGCGTGGATGACCACGCGGCTCGGGATCGCGGTGCCGATCTTCTTTCTGCTTTCCGGGCTGCTGTTGTTTCGGCCCTGGGCCAAGGCTTTTGTTGAGGGGGGTCGGGCGCCTGGTACGCCGCGGTATCTGTGGCGGCGGCTTCTGCGGGTCTTTCCTGCCTACTGGCTGGTGACCGCGCTGGCGCTGTGGGCCTGGAGTTCGCTCGACGGGTACGGCTGGGCCACCTGGATGCTGATGCTCCAGAACTACACCGGCCAGGGTCAGGCACCTGACGGGCTCTACCAGATGTGGACCATGCCTATCGAGCTGGCCTTCTATCTGGCGTTGCCGCTTATCGCCTGGTGTCTGGGGGTTTGGGCGCGGCGGGGGAATCGGGCGGTGCGGTTGTTGGGGGGCATTGCCGTCCTGCCGGTGATCTCGATTGCCACGGTGGTGGCGGCGCATGTGTGGGATCAGCCGCAGCTGGCCTTGTGGTTGCCGCATCACCTGATCTACTTCGCCGCTGGGATGGCCATGGCTGTCCTGTCGGTGTGGATCAAGGAGTCTCGGGCGCTGGACTCACTGGCGCCGCAGTTGCTGGTGCTGGCGGTGCTGCTCTACGCGATGCTCAGTACGGAGCTGGCGGGGCCGCGTACGTTGACGTTGCCTTCGTTGTCGCAGTCGCTCTGGCGGATGATGCTGGAGACCGCGGTGGCGGTGCTGGTGGTGGCGCCGTTCGCGTTGGCGCCTCGTACCGACTCCTTGCGGCATCGGGTGCTGGGGAATCCCGTTTCGGCTTATCTGGGGCGGATCTCCTACAGCGTGTTCCTCTGGCATGCGCCGGTGATCACTTTGTATTACAAGGTGACGGACGCGGAGCCGTTCAATGGGAACTTCTGGCCTGTCGCGACCTTCACGCTGATCGGGACGCTGCTGATCAGTGCGGGGAGTTACCACCTCGTTGAGGAGAACGCCCTGCGGCTCAGCGGGCTGCGGCGGCGAGTTCCTGTTCCACCGCCGGAACCTCCGGCTCGGGAACCGTCCGGGGCGGCACGGTGACCAGCGCCCCGAACAGCGCTCCCATGGCCGCGCAGGCGATCAGCTGAGCCACCTGGTCGGCCAGGACCGGCAGATCCAGCCGGATCCCGGCCGCCACGGCCGCCGCCGCGAGCACGAACAGCACCGCTCCCAGCCACGGCGACGCCACCATCCCCGCGATCCGCCCGCCCCTACGGTCCGCGGGCGCCTCGGGTACGCCTCCCGGCGCCTGTCCAGGAACCACACCTTCGGAACCAGCGCCGGGCAAGGACGCGGAGACGGAGACGACGGCCGGACCACGCGAAGGCACAGACGCCGCTGTGGCCGGAGATGCCGGGACGGGCATGTGCTCGTGGCCGGGCAATGGCGCGGAAGTGCGGGCCTGCGCAGACGAGAGGGCGCCGCGGTGGGTGGGCGTGGCGGAGTCGCCGTGGGAGGGCGCGGGAGTGTGGCTGTGCGGGGGCGCTGGTGTGCCCGTGGGTGTGGGGGTGTGGGAAGGCCTGGGGGTGCGGGGCTGGGTGGGGTGGAGGCGGGTTAGGAGGACCAGGGCGGTTGTCGCCAGGACGGCCGCCATGCCGGGCCAGCTCGCCACCCACCCGCCGAACGCGAGCCCCAGCACGATCACGTACGGCACCCGCCACCGATCCAGCCGAGACCGGTGAGCGGGCGCGGTCTGCAGGACATGCTCAGGACGTGGCCCACGCATGACGAGGGCCAGCAAGGCGAGCCCCGCGATGCCCGCCAGCCCGGCCGCCAGTGCCAGCCAGTAGGTCCGGTCAGGCCGGTACTCCAGGCGGACGGTCCCGGTGGTGCCGGCGGGCAGTTCCCAGGCCTGTTTCCAGCCGTCGATCCGCACCGGCCGCAGCGTCTGGCCGTCGAGTTCGGCCCGCCATCCCTCGTTGAAGTTCTCGTTGACGATGAGGAAGGAGTCCTTGGGCGCGGTGACGCGTACCTCGCGCAGGGACGGCGTCCAGGTGCCCTGGACGGCGGCGCCGGCGACGGCGGGTGAGCCGGGCTGGAGCGAGCCGACCATCAGGCTGGACACCGCCCATGGCTCCCAGCCGGGGATTCTGACCCGGTTGGCGCCCGCGGAGATCGCGGCCTTGGCGCAGCTGACGAAGCGGACGGGGCGCTGTTCCAGCAGGTCGGCGTAGGTGCCGCTGACCTTGGTCCGGACCTGCTTGCCGTTCAGCTGAAGGGTGGGGCCCTGCCCGCAGCCCAGGCGGAACGGGATGCCCTCGGGGCGGCTGGCCGGGGTCACTCCGGGGATGATCAGCTCGGTCACCTGGAGGCGGCGGGAGGCGGCGGAGAAGCGGAGTTTGAGCGTGCGGGTGGTCATGGGCTTGAAGACCAGGTTGCCGCCGGCGTCGACGCGGGCGCCGCGGGTGACGCCCTTGTCGCCGGTGACGATGACGTCCAGGGGTTGCTTGTCGCCGCCCGGCCGGGCGATCTGGATGCGGGAGATCGTCTTCGGCTTCTTCCAGCCGATGGTCAGGGCGGGTTCGGCGTCGGGGCCGGCGGGGATCCAGGTGGTGCCGGCATCGGCGTCGAAGGCGGATCGGGGGGCGACGACCGGGTCCTTGCTGACCTGGGAGGTGCCCTTGATGGACGGGAGGTCGTCGGTCAGGCGGGTGTAGCGGTCGACGAGCGCGGGGTCGCGCAGGACGGCGAAGCCGCTCAGCCCGTTCTTGGCGTCCTCGGCGGCGGTGAAGGTGCGGTCGAAACCGGCCCCCTCCTCGCCGGGGCGTTCCAGGAGGGGGTTGCAGACCCAGCGGGCCTGGTTGCGCATGCAGCGGGGGCGCTCGTCGACGCCGCGGTCCATGACGTAGACGTCGCCGGTGGCCTGCGGCAGCCGGATGGTACGGCCGGGCATCAGGCCCGGGATGGCGATCTCGCTGATGCCGACCCGCTCGACGAAGTTCCAGGAGCGGCTCGTGGTGGCGACGACCTTGATGCGTACCCAGCCGGTGGTGCCGGACGGGACACGCAGGCTCTGCGGGCTGTTGGTCTGCTGGACGTCCTGGACGATCCGCCCGTTCTCGGTCTCCACGGCCACGGTCTTGATGGACTGGCCGAGCAGCACGTTGTTGGTGAAGGTGACCTTCATGCCGGGCAGCGTGCGTTCGGCGGGGAAGTCGAGGCGCAGCCACTCGCCCGCGGGCGGTTTCCAGCCGCTGGTCTCCCAGTTGGTCTCGTAGTCGCCGTCCAGGGCGGCCCACGGGCTGCGTCCCGAACTGCTGATGCCGGGTACGGCACCGGCGTCGGCGGCCGAGGATGAGGCGGTCACGGCGGAGACGCCCTCGTACTCGGCGGTGGCGGTGTCGTCCAGCCAGCCGTCTTCGAGCAGGTCGAGTGCGCGTACGCCGGTGAAGTCCTCGCGGTGGTCGGCGGTGAGCGTCTGGGTCCAGTTGGAGCGGATCTCGCCGAAGTGGCGTTCGCGCAGCCGTAGCGCGTCGCTGACCACGGTCGGCGCCTCGCGGGTGCCGGCGTCGCCGTTGACCAGGACGGGCGAGTCCCCCAGCAGGCCGAGGTCGCCCATGGACAGCAAGGAATCCGGCCCACCGCGTACGGCCAGCGCGTCCCCGGCCGGTAGCACGCCGACCGCACCCGAACTGCCCGACACCTCGTACAGGTCCAGGGCGGGGAAGGGCCAATCGACGGAGTTCTCGGCGTCGTCGGTCTTGGTGTCGCCGACCTCGCCGCCGAACGACTGCAGCCGGGTGATGCCGGGTGACTCGCGCAGCGCCTCGTAGATCCTGGAGGGGTAGGCGCCGGCGATGGCGGCCCGGTTCAGGTCGTTGCGGACGAGCAGGTAGCGCACGCCCATGCGGCGCAGGACCTCGGTGAGGCCGGGCGAGCCGTGCCCGGCGGCGAAGCGCTGGTCGACGGCGTCGAGCAGCCGGCTGAGCCCGATCGAGCCGGCCGCGGTCACCTGCCTGGTCGTCCAGCGGGCGGCGAACATGGGCTGCATGGGGTCGTCCATGGGCCGGCCCCACAGGTACTCGCCGAACTTGGCGCCGGGTACGACCAGGACGCCTTCGCCGCCGGCGTTCTCGTTGACCCAGGCGGCGGCCTGGCGCCAGTAGAGCGGGACCTCCTTGAAGTGCCCGGGAGCGCCCAGGCCCACGTTGAACACGGGCAGCACCAGGCAGGCGAAGGCGGTCGCGGCCACGGCCTTGACCGGCAGGCGAACCTTGACGAGCAGGTGGGCCAGGCCGAGGGCGAGCGGCAGCCGTACCAGAGGATCGAATTTGCGCAGGTTGCGCAGCGGGGCCAGCGGACCGTCGAGCAGCCAGCGCACGGGCTCGGCGACGACGGGCTCCAGCGCGCTCATGTGGCCCGCGGTCAGCGCGGTCACGCCGACGAGGAAGAGCCCGATCACGAAGCCGCGCGCGGGCAGGTCGCGGTGGGCGAGCCCGGCCAGGCCGAGCGCGGCGAGCACGCCGGTCACGACGATCATGAGCGCGGAGGTCGCGATGGCGAAGCTCGCGGGCTGGGCGTCCACGCCGTTGACGGTCAGGTAACGCACCCAGTCGGAGGCGCCGCGCAGCACGTTGGTCAGCGAGGTGACCTGGGTGGTGGCGGTGGAGGTCTCGGTGTAGGGCAGGAAGGAGAACGCGTACCGGCCCACGAGCAGCAGCGGCAGCCACCAGAACAGCGTGGCCACGCCCACCGCGCCGCTCCACCAGGCCAGCATGCGCCAGCGCGGGACGGCTTTGGGCCTGGTCAGGATGTAGAGCACCGGGGCGATGAGCACGGCGAGCACGGCGACGGCGTTGACGCCGCCGCAGAGGGCGACGGCCAGACCCGATCTGATCGCCGCCCTGGCCCGCTGGCCGGTCTCGGCGGCGGTCAGCAGCGGGAGCAGGATCCACGGCAGCATCGCGGCGGGCAGCCACTCGGCGGAGATCTCGCCGATGATCGACAGCACCCGGGGCGCGAGCGCGTACGCCAGCGCGCCGGCGACGCGGGTGCCGGGGTTGCCGATGCCGAACTGCCTGGCCAGCCGTTCCACGCCGAGGAACGCGACGCACATGAGCAACGTCAGCCAGAGCCGCTGGGTGATCCAGGGGTCCAGGCCGAGCAGCTCGCCGAGGGCGAAGAACGGGCCCATGGGGAAGAGGTAGCCGGCGACCTGGTTCTGGAGCTGGCCGAAGTGCTGGAGGTCCCAGAGGTGGGCCAGGCGTTCCAGCCAGCCGACCGGGTTGAGCGCGAGGTCGATCTTGGTGTCCGCGATGATGTCGCCGGGACTGGTGGTGAACGCCAGGACGGCGAAGCCGAGGCAGCAGATCGCCAGCCAGAGCCGGTGCCTGGCCCGCCCGCTGACCGGGGTGTCGTTCACGACGGCTCCCAACCGAAGACCCGCATCGGCGCGACCGGACGGCCCAGGGCCAGCTCTGCCAGCCGTTCGGCGCTGTTGTCCCAGCGGAACCTCGACGCCCAGCCACGGCAGCTCGCGCTCTGGGCGCCGTCGAGCTCGTCGAGCGCGGCGGCGATGCCCTTGGCCAGGTCGGCGCCCTCGGACACGAGCCAGCCGGTCTCGCCGTGGCGGATGGCGTCCCTGAGCCCGTCCACGTCGAAGGCGACCGTGGGCACGCCGAGCGCGGCGGCCTCCAGCACGCACAGTCCCCAGCCCTCGCCTTGGGAGGCGTTGACCTGCAGCCAGGCGGTCGAGATGAGCCGCTCCTTCTCGTCCTCGGACACGTAGCCGTGCATGGTCACGCCTTCCGGCAGCCGCGCGCGCAGCCGTTCCTCCTCGGGGCCGCGGCCGACGATGTCCACGGTCAGCTCTGGCCAGCGCTCGCGCAGCTCGGGCACGGCGTCGAGCAGCAGGTCGACGCGCTTGTGCGCGACGAGCCTGCCCACGCAGACGAGCTTGGGCGTACGGCTGCGCGCCGCCCGGTGATCCGTGCCCGGTTCGACGCCGTTCGGGACGATGTCGATCGGGCCATGCCAGCCGAGCCGTACGCGCATCGCCGCCACCGTCGAGGGGGAGACCGCGACGCTGCGCCGCCTGCGGTAGGTCCAGCGCGAGGCCGGGCCCTCCAGGAAGCGGCCCAGCACGGCCAGCCACCGCGGCAGGTGCACGTCGAACTGCCGGTCGTGCACGTGGTGCACGACGCAGATCACTCTGGTACGGCGGTGCAGCACCCACGGCGTGAAGAACGGGATGCCGTTCTGGCAGTCGAGCACCACGTCGAACCTGTTCCTGCGGCGCAGCAGCCAGGCCAGCACCAGCGGGTAGACGGTGAACAGGCCGCCCATCCTGGCCAGCCGTACCCCGTCGACGGTCTGGTGGCGGGCCTGGCCGGGCGCGCGCGCCGTCACGAAGCGCACCCGCGCGCCCGCGCGGGCGAAGCGCCTGGCCATCTGCCAGGCGTACGTCTCGGCGCCGCCGGCGGCCGGGTGCCACGGATCCCGCCAGTTGACGACGGCGACGCGTAGTCCTTCGAGTTCGGACGGGATCACGAATATCCGACGGGGTCGGGCGCGTGTTCCCACGCCGGGCGTACGACGCCGCGTGACTCGGCGCGCAGCCGCAGCCAGATCCCGCCGAGTTCCAGCAGGATCCCGGCGCTGTGCCGGGCCGGGGAGAAGCGCGATCCCGGCATGTCGTGCCACTGGATGGGGATCTCCATCGCCGCGGAGCCCAGCGCCGCGCAGCGGGCGAGGAACTCCACGTCGAAGGCGAACCCGGGCGTGCGCATGCGTCCGGCCACCTCGCGGGCGAGCCGGCCGTCGAAGAACTTGAAGCCGCACTGCGTGTCGCTCACCCCGCGGACGAGACGGGAGGCGAGCGCGCGGAAGCCCACGGCGCCCAGTTCGCGCACACGGCTGTGGCGGTTCTCGACCTCGGAGAAGGTGTGCGCCCGCGAGCCGATGACCACGCGCTCCCCGGAGAGCAGCAGACCGACGGCCACGTCGACCGCGTCGAGGTCGGTGGCCATGTCGGCGTCGCAGAACCCGACCAGCGGGGCCCGCGTCTCCAGAAGTCCCGCCCGCACCGCGGCGCCCTTGCCGGGGACGGGGCAGGCGATCAGGCGGACCGGAACCTCGCCTTCCGGCCACGTCTTGACGATCTCGGCTGTGGTGTCCGTGCTGTTGTTGTCGACGACGATGACGGCGGCCGGGAACGGCATTTGGGCAAGCTTCGCGCACAGCTGCAGGAGGCCCCCGGGGAGTCGTCGTTCCTCGTTGTAGGCCGGGACGACGATCTCAAGCAGTGGTGTACGGCTTACCCGCGCGTCCCCTCGGCGGGACGGCGGCATGACGTGCGGCTTACCGGTCGCCGTAGTTGTAAAGCGGCCTGTTGACAGGCGTCGCGGTAGAACCCGTGAGCGAGACGGTTGTCACCGTCGTCACCAGAGCGGCCACGGCGATGCCGATGATCGCTGCTAAGAGGATCTTGATCACGGGGGGTTCCTCCTCTTGCGGGCTGTGATGTGGGGGCCGTCACAAACCTAGAACCAATTCTAGCTACTCGGAAGTAGCTAGACGGAATCTTAATATTCCGGACTTGTCCACCAGGGGTGTCAACCTGACCCGTAAACCCGGCGACGCCACTACCCTTGACGGGTGGATGTCCAGGCCTGCACGCTGCCGGAGTACCAGATCCTCGCCGCGATCTCCTGGGCGGCCGCCGAACGCCACGGCCCGCTTCCGCCGGCTTCCTGGTGGCGCGGCGCCCGGCCGGTGCCCGAGGCGGACGTACTACGGATGTTCGAGCCCGCCGCGCTCCGGGCCGTCAAGGCGCAGCTGACCTCGCTGGCGGAGCGGAAGCTGCTTCATCGAAGCGCGGGCGAGCTGGATCTCCCGGCCGAGGTGCGGGCCCCCGTCTCCGGCGGTCTCAAACTCGGCCGCCCGGCGGCCGACCTGATCGACGCGTACTTCAACGCCGCCGAGGTGCATCAGGTCGCGGCCGGCCTCGGGTTCGCCAAGGCGGCCAACAGGACCGCCGCCCGAAACGAGATCGTCGCGACCCTCACGGAGCCGTCACTGCTCGGCGGCGTTCTCGCGCTCGCCCCGCCGGACGCCGCCGAACTGCTGGAGACGCTCGCGTTCCAGGGCCCCTATCTGGGCACTCACGTCTTCGTCGCGACAAGTCCCTACGGCCACACCAAGTACACCTTCCGCGACGGAGGCGGGGGTGATCCGGCGACCGACTGGCTGGCCGCCCGCGGACTCGTCCTGCCCTCCGGTCAGCACGATCTCGCCGAGTTGCCCGCCGAGGTGGCGATGGCGGTCCGCGGCGACCGGCTCGCCCCCTTCGATCCGCTGCCGCCCGCGCCCCCGCCGGACTCGCCCGCCGTCACCGGGGTACGCGCGGCGGCCCAGGCACAGGCCACCGCCTTCGCCGGGCAACTGGAGCGCGTGCTCGGCGCGTGCGCCGCGACCCCGCTGACCATACGGAAGAACGGCGGCGTCGCCGTCCGCGACACCAAACGGGTGGCCAAGTCTCTCGGCCTGGATGAGGAGATCGTCAGATTCTGCGTTGACCTGTGCTTCGCCGCCGATCTGCTCGGCGGCATCGCCGATCCGGTCGAGAAGCCTCCCGGGCGGCGGCGGGCGCCCGCCCCGGCGCCCACTGTGCGCGTCGTGCCGACCGCCGCCTACGATGAGTGGCTCGGCCGTACCCCCGCGGGGCGACTGCTCCCGGCGATCACGGCCTGGGCCACGGTGCCCGGCCTGCTCACCTGGTGGCCCGATGGCGAGGAGGCCCCGGTGGCGATCGCCTTCGTACACGATCCGGCCGCGCCCGACCTGCGCCTCGCGATGCTCGAAGCGCTGGCCGTGATCCCCGGCGGCCACGGCCTCGACGAGCGGCGGGACATGGCCTACCTGCTTGAGGCGGTGAGCTGGCACCGTCCCTTCCTCGTGGACGGCTCGCCCGAGAGCCTGTCCCAGATGGCCTCGGTGATGAACGAGGCGGAGCACCTCGGCGTCACCGCGCACGGCGCGCTCACCGACCTCGGCCGGGCGGCCCTTGAGCTGCTCCGCTCCGGCGCCGCGTACCCGCAGGTCCTGAGCGAACCGCCGCCCGCCCTGGCCTCGGCGCTGGCCGAGCTGCTGCCCGCCCCCGCGACGACCGCACGTTTCCAGGCCGACCTGACCGCCGTCGTCTCCGGCCCGCCGGAGGCCTCGCTGGCCGAGTTGCTCGGGTCCGCCGCCACGCGCGAATCCGAGGGGCACGCGGTCGTATGGCGGTTCAGCGCCGCGTCGGTGCGCCGCGCGCTCGACGCGGGAACCGGCCCGGACGAGCTGCTCGCGTCGCTGGCCGCCGTCGCCCGGGGGGAGCTACCCCAGCCGCTGGTCTACCTGATCAACAACGTCGGCCGGACACACGGCCGGATGAGAGTGGTGCGCTCGGGCTGCTGCGTCCGTTCGGACGACGAGGCGCTGCTGGCCGAGCTCGCCGCCGCCCGTTCCCTGCGCCGGCTCGGGCTGCGGCGGATCGCCCCCACCGTCCTCATCAGCGCCGGTTCGGAGCGGGAGACCCTGGAGGCCTTGCGGGCGGCGGGCTACACCCCGGCGCTGGAGGCCGAGACCGGAGCCACCGTGCTGGAGCTGGACGCTGTCACCCGGGCGCCCAGACGCTTCTCATAGCTCCAGGGCGTAGAGCCGCAGTTCCGGGCGGTCCATGAGCAGCCGGGCGCCCGGAAGATCCGCGCTTCCGGAATCCACCACCACGTACCGGATGCCCTCCTCGGCCAGCCGCCGCGGGTCGCCCAGCACCGCGGCGACCCGCTTGGCCCGCGCGTCCTCGGTGCCGACCACCAGATCACCGACCCTGACGGAGTCGTTGACGATCACCTCGCGGCCCGGGGTGGCGAAGAACCGCTGCGCCGGGTCGAGCACCGCCCGGTCACCGTTCCACGGAAAGCGCCGGTAGGACTCGAACGGCAGCACCAGCACATCACCCTTCGCGGGGTCCCGGCCGATGATCTCGCGCGCCTCCACCCAGCTCAGCGGGTACGGCACCGCCGCCAGCGCACCCGACGCCCCCCACGCCAGCGTCGGCACCACGGCCAGCGGCACCAACGCCAGGGCGACGGCCCAGCGCGAGGCCACCCGGGCGGTGAGCATGCCCAGGCCGACGGCGGCCAGGAGGGCCAGCGGGGCGAGGTACTGCTGGGCGTCACGCAGCACCGCGAACCCGCTCCAGACCCCGATGAGCCACTTGAGCAGGTCCCTGCCCGGCTCGGTGACCCCGAGGCAGGCGATCAGGAACCCCGCACCGGCCGCCACCGCCAGCCCCGGCCCGAACTGCGGCTTCGTGTCCTTGAGCGCCAGCCAGAAGCCAGCGATGCCCGCCAGGACCAGCGCCAGCCGGGCCGCGGCGGTGACCGGCTGGTCGAAGCCCGCGGGGACGGCCCAGGCGTTCCAGACGCCGCCCAGCGACAGCAGGCTGACGACGGTGCCGAACGGCCCGTCGGCGCGGGCGGCGAAGGCGTCCACGCCCACCGGGTCACCGGTCAGCCCGTCGGCCCGGGTCAGCGCGGTCACCAGCCAGGGCAGGCTGAACGCCACCAGCAACAACGCCACGCCTCCGGCCATCTTCCACCGCGCCGCCGTACCGGAAGTGCCGGAGAGCGCAAGAGGGAGGGCCGTGACGGCGGTGACGATCATCGCGGCGAACCCGCCCACGGCGGCGGGCAGCAGCGCGACGGCGGGCAACCGGCCACGGGCCAGCGCCAGCACCACCCAGGGCAGCCCCGCGTACCCGAGCAGCAACGCCCACTGCCCCATGAGCAGCCGCTCGGCCACGTAGGGGTTCCAGACGTAGAAGGCTCCCGCGACCAGCCGGGGCGCCAGGGCGGACCCGGGCACCAGCAGCGCGGCCCCGGAACAACCCAGGGCGAAGACGCCCAGCAGCACGAGCTTCTGCACCAGGTCCGCCGGCAGCACCTGGGCCAGCACCGTGATCACCAGGTCACTGGGCACCGCGCGGGGCGAGCCGCCCGCCAATCCGAAGGTGAACGGCGAGAACGCCGGGTCGGGGACGAAGACCATGTCCTGGATGAGGATGTACCCGGGAGCGAGTCCGGGGCCGAGGCAGAGGGCGCCCAGGCCGGTGCCGAGCAGGGCGGCCCACCACCCATAGCGCGACACCTGCGGAAACATTCCGATATAACACCACATCACAACCGGACAACGCCCATTCCATCAGGATCAACGGCGTCGTTAGCCTTCATGCGTGACGGCGGCGAGCGAGACCGTGGTGGAGCCCAGGCAGTGGCTGCGCGGCGACGGCGTGCTCGCGGCCGCGATGGTCATGGTCGCCGTCCAGCTCGTCTGGAAGTTCGACCTGGTCCGCAGGACCTACTTCAGGCAGGACGACTTCACCTTCATCGCCCGCGGCCTGGAGAACGACCTGACCTGGGACTATCTCATGCGCGCCGACTACGGGCACCTCATGCCCGGCCCGTTCGGCGCGCACTGGGCGATGGGCCGCCTCGGCGTCTACAACGACGTGCTGATGCACGTGGTCACCATCGTGCTCATGGGCGCGGCCGCGCTGGCCCTGCTGCGCCTGCTCTTCCTCCTGTACGGCTCCCGCCCCGCCATCCTGCTCCCCTTCGCCTTCTACCTGCTCACCCCGATGACGATCTCGTCGCTGTCCTGGTGGGCGGTGGTGATCGAGACCCTCCCGTTCCAGGTCGCCCTGCCGATGGCCCTGGGCGCGCACATCCTGTACGTACGCACGCGGCGCTTCCGCCACGCCCTGGCCGCCGCCGGCTGGACCGTCTTCGCGATGGTGTTCTTCGTCAAGGCCCCGTTCATCCCGGTCCTGGCCTTCGTGCTCACCGCGGGCTGGCTCGGCGGCATCAGGAAGTGGCAGTGGCCGGCCTGGGCCCTGTACGCCGCGATCGTGGCCGGGTACGCGGCGATCCTGTTCCCGGCCGTGTTCACCTCCGTGCAGCTCACCAACGACACGGTCCAGCCCAGCCTGCCTCCGCTCGCCGTGGCGGCGGCGTTCGCCTGGCGGTTGTTCTCCGGCTCTCTGGTGGCCTCCGCCCTGGGCGGCCCCTGGCGCTGGCACCCGATCGGCGACGACTACGCCATCGCCGCCACCCCCGACGCCGCCGTCTGGGCCGGGCTCGGCGCGGCCGCGCTGGTCGTGGCGCTGACCATCCGTTTCCGGCGGCGCGCGTGGCTGGCCTGGCTCATGCTGCTCGGGTACTTCCTGCTGGCCGACGTCATCCCCGTCATGATCGGCAGAATCGAGCAGCTCGGGCCCGATCTGGGCGGCTTCGAGCTGCGCTACATCGCGCCCACGGCCTCGCTGACGGCCGTCGTGGTGGCGCTGGCCTTCATCCCGCGCGAGGGCGAGCGCCCGCTGCGGATCGTGTGGATCCCGCTGGCCGCCGTCTTCGCCGCGGGTTCGATCTGGTCCATCACCCAGTACACGCGCCTGCCCCTCGGCGAGAACGTCAAGTCCTACATCGAGACCGGCCGCATCGCCCTGCGCAGGGCGCCCGCCGGCCTCGTCGTCCTGGACACCCACGTCCCCGCCAAGGTCGTCTACCCGATCTTCTTCTACGACTACGCGCTGGCCTCCAAGGTCCTCGGCCCGATCGCCGGCCGCCCGGTCACCTGGGTCCGGCAGCTCGACGGCCCGCTGCGCAACCTGATGACCTTCGACGAGCGCGGGCGGCTGCGCCCGGTCAACATCGAGGGACTGACCGTCCCGGCCGGAACCGCTTGCCGCCCGATCGGCCCCGCCCCGGAACGTTTCCGCCTCCCGCTCCCCCTGCCGCAGGGCGCCTGGACCGTGCAGGTCAGCTACCTCAACCCGCGCCCGGCCCGGCTGACCGTCGGCCTCGGCACCGGATCCGCCGACGCGCAGACGGGCAAGGACCTCGGCTGGACGTACGCCACGGTGAAGGGCGGCGGGCAGGAGCTGACCATCCGCTCCCCCGACGGCGCCCGCCCCTGCGTGGGCGAGATCAGGATCGGCGTGCCCATGCCCGCCAAGACCGGCAGCCCCATCCCCCTGCAGCCGGTCACCCCCTGACATTCCCGAATCGGCGCCGTCCACCAAGATCAGTAAATAAGATCAAGTCACATGTCATTCCTTCAGAAGAGCCGCCGAACCGCCGCGGGGGTCGCCGCCGGCACCCTCTTCCTGAGCCTCACCACGATGCCCGCGCAGGCCGCGGAGAGCGGGCACGTCGCCCGCTTCCTCCAGCAGGCCATGGACCGGGCACGCTTCCAGGAGGTGCTCGACCTGGCCCCGCCGGGTTCGTCCCAGGCACGGGTGCTCGCCTCCTCCGCCGAGGAGAAGGAGGCCACGCCGCCCGAGGACTACGCCCGCCTGTTCGCCTCGGCCGATCCCAAGCCGATCGCGCAGCAGCCGCAGCTCGACGTCACCGTCCTCGAACTCGACCGCCACGGCAGGCCGCTGTCGTCCGGCACCGTGCTGATGAGCCCGCAGCACCCGCGCGGCGTCGTGGTTCCCGTCGACAGAAACTTCCACACCGACGCCGTGCGCTGGCGCCAGTGGGACGACAACGGCTGGTACGCCAACCAGGGCAAGGGCACGATCGACATCGTCCCCGGCCGTGAGCAGGCGCCGATCGACTTCATGTCGCCCTACCCGGCCTCCGTGCTGAAGCTGATGGTCGCCTTCGGCGTGCTGCGCCTGGCCGACAAGGGCACCATCGCGCTGGCCGACACCTACGACTACCGTCCCACCGAGACCAGCTCCCTGTGCCAGGGCGACACCAGCAACACGGTCGCCAACTACCTGGAAGCCTCCCTCACCTCCTCCAACAACCCCGCCACCTGCGCGCTCGTCAAGCTCCTGCACGACAGGGGCGCCGTCGACGAGCTCAACCAGACCTTCCAGAGCCTCGGCCTGGAGACGCTGCAGTTCAAGAACACCAACCCGGCCACCGGCGGGCGCTGGTCGAACCCGGTCACCATGAGCTCGCTCGACACCGCCAAGCTGCTCGCCCTGGTCAACGGCCTGCCCGGCAGGGCGTGGACGACTCCGGGCGGCAAGCCGGTGACCGAGGCCGTGCTGAGCTCGTCCTCCCGCCAGGTGTTCAAGCGGCACCTCGCCGCCCAGGGCTGGAACGACATGCTCTCCTCGGCCAACCGGTGCGGCGGCGCGTACCCGGCCGCGGGCATCCCGCACGCCGTCGCGGAGCGCTGGATCGACGCCGACGGGACCATCACCGTCGCCGGCAACAAGTTCGGCCGTGACGTACGCCCCTGCAACGCCAAGGCGGAGGTGACCTACTCCCACAAGACCGGCTGGGTCGGCAACTCCGGCGCCGACGCCGGCATCGTCAGGTCGCTGCCCGGCAAGGACGGCCGGCACTACATCGTCGTCGCCCTGACCAACCTCGGCACCCAGTACGTGGACGCGCACCGTCCGCCCGCCGAGCCCGGCCTCTTCCCCGTGACCTACACGGAGAAGCTCGCGCGGCTCGGCCGCGCGGTGGACACCTACGAGTCGCGCCGCTGACCGCTCCGGGTACGGCCCGGCCGGGCCGTACCCGATCTCAAGCTAGCGGCCGGGCTCGGGGTCCCTGGGGAGGCCGAGCATGCGCTCGCCGATGATGTTCAGCTGCACCTCGGTGGTGCCGCCGTAGATGGTCATGGCCCTGGTCGCCAGCACGGCGCGGTTCCAGTAGCCGGCGTCGCCGAGCTTCATGTCGGCGGCGATCACGGCCTGGGCGCCGAGCAGGCCGACCGCGGTCTCCGATACGTGCTGCGCGTGGGAGGTGGACAGCAGCTTGCGCACCGACGCGTCGGCGCCGGGTTCGCCTCCGGCCAGCTGCTTGAGCGTGACCCGCAGGGAGAGCGCGTTGATCGAGTGCCCCTCGCAGATGACGCCGGCCAGCTCCACGGCCTCGACCGGGGTGAGGTCGCGGCCCAGGCGGGAGGTCAGCCCCAGCAGGTCGGACACCGACGAGCCGGTGCCGCCCGAGCCGGACGACAGCGAGACGCGCTCGTTGGACAGCGTGTTGCGCGCCACCCGCCAGCCGTTGTCGACCTCGCCGACCACCAGGTCGTCGGGGACGAAGACGTCGTCGAGGAAGACCTCGTTGAACAGGTTCTCGCCGGTCATCTCCGTCAGCGGCCGGACCGTGACGCCCGCGCCCTTCATGTCGACGAGGAAGTAGGTGATCCCGTCGTGCTTGGGCTTGGACGGGTCGGTACGCGCGATGCAGATGCCCCATTCGGCCACATGCGCGACCGAGGTCCAGATCTTCTGGCCGTTCAGGCGCCAGCCGCCCTCGACCCTCTCCGCCTTCATCTGCACGTTGGCCAGGTCGGAGCCGACGCCGGGCTCGGAGAACAACTGGCACCAGATCATCTCGCCGCTGAGCGTCTTGGGCAGGAAGCGCTCCTGCTGCTCGGGCGTGCCGTACGTGGCGATGGAGGGCACCACCCACGCACCGATGATCATCTGCGGCAGCCTGACCTTGGCGGCCTTGAGCTCCTGCTGGATGAGTACCTGCTCCAGCGGCTTGGCGGCGCGGCCCCACGGCTTGGGCAGGTGGGACATCACGAAGCCCTGGCCGGCCAGCGCCCGCTTCTGCTCCTGTCCCTCCAGCTTCGCCAGCTCGGCGATCTCGGCGCGGATCGCGGCGCGCATCTCCTCCGCGCCCTCGGGCAGGTCGATCTCCATCTCGCGGGTGACGCCCTGCAGCGCCAGCGCGGTGACGGAGGCGGCCCACTCGGCGCTCGGGCCGAGCAGCGCGCGCAGGGTGAGCGCCCGGCGGTAGTACAGGTGGGCGTCGTGCTCGAAGGTGTAGCCGATGCCGCCGAAGGTCTGGATCGCGTCCTTGGCGCACTGGACGGCGGCGTCCGGGGCCATGACGCCGGCGATCGCGGCGGCGTACTCCAGCTCGCGGCCCTCCGCGCGGGTGGCGTCCCACACGGTGGCCCTGGCCTGCTCCAGCGCCACCAGCATGCGCGAGAGCTTGTGCTTGATACCCTGGAACTGGCCGATCGGCCGGCCGAACTGCTCGCGTACCTTCGCGTAGCCGGAGGCGGCCCGCACACACCACGACGCCAGGCCCGTGGCCTCGGCGCCCAGCAGGATGGCGGCGAGGTTGAGCACGTCGGGCCCCTCGACCCCGTCCAGAACCCGCTCAGCCGGTACGGCTGCCGCCGCCGCCTCCACCTTGGCCACCGAGCGCGTGATGTCCAGCGACGTGACGGCCGTCACCGTGGCGGCGGAGGCGTCGAGCGCGATCCATTCCTCGCCGTCGCCGGTGGACACCGGCAGGACCAGGATGTCGGCCATCGCGCCGCCCAGGACGGGCTCGGCCGTACCGGAGACGACGAGGGAGCCGTCGGCGGCGCGCTCGCCCGTCAGCGCGGCGCCGAGCGCGACGGCGCCGGTCAGCGTGCCGTCGGCCAGGCCGGACAGCAGTCCGTGCTGCTTGGAGGCGTGGATGACCGCGCCGGCCAGCACCGTCGGCACGTACGGCCCCGGCGCCATCCGCTCGGCCAGCGCCTCGACCGCGACGGCGGCCTCCAGCAGCCCGTAGCCGGAGCCGCCGTACTCCTCGGGCAGGTGCAGGCCCAGCAGCCCCTGCTCGGCCAGCCCCGCCCAGAACGCGGGCCGCTCTTCGGTGCCGGACCGCAGCAGCTCGGCGGGGATGTTGCGCTCCGCCCAGCCGGTGACAGACTCGCGGAGCGCCTCGTGCTCCTCGCTCAACCCGATCGCCATTACTCATCCTCCAGCGCGTCCCATGCCATGGCAGAACCATATTCTAGAGGATGCTTCTGTCTATAGCGGGCGCACACCTTTCAGAAGTGTCGTCAGATCCCGCCACTGCGTCTTGCGGCCGTCGGCCACGGTCGCCAGCATCATCGCGGGCTTCGTCTTGCCCACCTCGACCACGGCCACCACCGCCTGCGACGACTTGGCGCCGTAGGTGACCTGGTAGCCGAGCAGCCAGCCCTTGCCGGTGGCCAGCGGCTGCGAGCCCGTCCAGGCCAGCGTCGACCCCGCCGGGAACTGCGTGCGCAGCGACCAGCGCGCCGCCCGCACCGCCAGTTCGCGGTAGCCGGACTCGTCCTTGGGCTTGGTCTTGGGGGCCTCGATCGGGTACTTCGCCGAGACGATCATCGTGTACGGCTGCGCCACCTTGCCGATCCGCTGGGCCACGGTGTACGGCGCGTACGACTTGGACTGCCACGGCGTGCCCAGCCTGGGATACACGATGCCCGTCTTGGTGTCGGCCACCAGGCCGATCACGACCGCGGCCTTGCCCTTGTAGGCGGGGAAGGCCTTGGCCTCAGGAGCCGGAGGGAGGGCCAGCTCGGACGGGGAGGCCCCGGCCAGGCTGGCGGTCGCGGTGGCCCTGGCCGGGTTCGCGTCGGGGGTGTCGCCGGAGAAGAAGACGAAGATGAGCAGGACGGCGATGATCGTGGCGATGACGGCTCCGACCATGTAGACGACCCGGAAGGGGATCTCGCTGATGCCCCGCTTGGGCGGAGGCGGGATCATCGGCATGCGCGGCGGCGACACGCGCGGCACGGTCACCGTCTCGACCGCGGCCTTGGACTTCTCGACCGGCCTTTCCACCGGCTTCCGCACGGGCTTCGCGGCCGGCTTCGCGACGGGCTTCGCGGTGGGCTTTTCCGCGGGCTTGATCACGGGGCGCCGGACATAGGCCGTCGTGGTGTCGTCGACCTCGGGTTCCGGTTCCGGATCAGGTGCGGGCTCGTCGGGCAGGACGATCCTGGGCATCTGCACGGTGTCGTCGGGCTCGGCGTCGGCGGGCACGACCACCCGCTGAAAGGGGGTGGTCGGAGCATCATAAGAGGGCACTTGGTCGCCGACGTCCGCCATGACGTCGAGGCTAGACGAGATTGCGACTATTCCCGGGACAGAATCTAATTCTGTAGTCTCCCCTGACATGAGGGGCTTTTACGAGATCGCCACCGCCGACCCCGGACGTCCCGCCCTGCTGGGAGAGGAGACGATCACCTACGGCGCCCTGCACGAACGCGCCAACCGCCTGTCCCACGGCCTTCGCGTCGAAGGCCTGGACCGGGGCGACGCCGTCGTCAGCGTCCTGCGCAACGGCCTCGACTCCCTGGCCGTCATGCTGGCCACCTACCAGATCGGCGCCTACCACGTGCCGGTCAACTGGCACTACACACTCGACGAGATTCTCTACATCATCACCGACTGCCACCCCGCCAACGTCTTGTTCAGCTCGGACATCGAGCGCTTCGACCACCTGCCCGGCACCCCGCCCGAGGACCGCAGGGCCGGATCGATGATGCTCTACACCTCCGGCACCACCGGCCGCCCCAAGGGCGTGCGCAGGCGGCTGCTCGACCTCACGCCAGAGGACGTGTACCCGATCCTGATGCGCAAGAGCTGGCGGCACTTCGGCCTGCCCGCCGACGGCGTGCACCTGGTCTGCTCGCAGCTCTACCACTCGGCCCCCTACGGCCAGGTCATGATGGCTCTGCAGTACGGCCACGCGATCGTCGCCCCGGAGCGCTTCGACGCCGAAGACACGTTGCGCCTGATCCAGGAGCACCGGGTGACGAACGCCTTCATGGTCCCGACCATGTTTCACCGGCTGCTGGCCGTACCGGATCGGGAGAAATACGACCTGTCCTCGCTCACCCACCTCTATCACGGCGCGGCCCCCTGCCCGCCCGCGACCAAGCAGGCGATGATCGACTGGCTGGGCCCGGTGCTGTGGGAGTACTACGGCTCCACCGAGGCGGCGGTCGCCACGATGGTCTCCTCGCGGGAGTGGCAGGAGCGCCCCGGCACGGTCGGCCGCGCGCTGGACGGGATGTCCTTCACGATCGTGGACGAGGACGGCGGCGAGGCCGCGCCCGGCGCGCCCGGCCTGGTGTACATCGGCGGCATCAACCGCTTCGAGTACCACGGCGATCCCGGGAAGACCGCCGCGGCCATGCGCGAGCGCGCCTACACGCCCGGCGACATCGGCTACGTGGACGAGGACGGCTACCTCTTCCTGCTCGACCGCAGGACCGACCTGATCATCTCCGGCGGCGTCAACATCTACCCGGCCGAGATCGAGGCGGCGCTCCTGGAACATCCCGCGGTGGCCGACGTGGCGGTGATCGGCGTGCCCGATCCCGAATGGGGACACAAGGTCGTGGCGCTCGTCCAGCCCGTACCCGGCGCGACCCCAGGCGAGGAACTGACCGCCGCGCTCCTGGCCCACTGCGAGCCGCGGCTGGCCCGGCTCAAGCACCCCCGGCTCATCGAGTACCGGACATCTCTCCCCAGAACCCCCACCGGCAAGCTCAGCAGGAGCGACGTCAGAAAAGAGTATCTTTCCGCCTGACCTGGGAAGATACCCTCGTATGAGGTTGATCGCGGCGGGTCTCGCCGTCGTTCTGGCCGCCGGGTGCGGCGCGTCCACACCACAGGGCACGGGTACGGCCACGCCGACCGGCAGCCCGACCGGCGGCACCCCTCAGGCCGCCCAGGTGGAGTCCGGCTACGAACAGGTCATCACCCAGGTGCTGCCGTCCATCGTGCAGATCACCACCAAGGTGGGGCTCGGCTCCGGCATCGTGTACGACTCCTCCGGCCACGTGGTGACCAACGCCCACGTCGTCGGCCAGGCCACCGAGATGGAGGTGTCGCTGGCCACCGGCGGCACCCCGCGCAAGGCCAAGCTCGTCTCGTCGTTCCCGGCGGGCGACCTCGCGGTGATCAAGGTGGAGGACGCGAACGGGCTGAAGCCCGCCACGTTCGGCGACTCCTCCAAGCTGCGCGTGGGCCAGCTCGTCCTGGCCATGGGCAACCCGCTCGGCCTGTCGGGCAGCGTCACCCAGGGCATCGTCTCGGCGCTCGGCCGCACGGTCAGCGAGCCGCAGAACCCGGGCTCACCCGGCGCTACGATCGCCGGAGCCATCCAGACCTCGGCCGCGATCAACCCCGGCAACAGCGGCGGCGCGCTGGTCGACATGAGCGGCCAGGTGATCGGCATCCCGACGCTCGCGGCCACCGACCCGGAGCTCGGCGGCGGCGCCGCGCCCGGCATCGGCTTCGCCATCCCGAGCAACACGGCCGCCGACATCGCCGGCCAGATCGTGAAGAGCGGCAAGGTCACCAACAGCCACCGCGCGGCACTCGGCCTCAGGGGCCGTACGGTCCTGGGCGAGAACGGGCAGCCCGTGGGCGTGGCGGTGGCCGGGGTGGAGCGTGGCGGGGCGGCGGCGAAGGCGGGCATCGAGACCGGCGACGTGATCGTCTCCGTCAACGGCAAACCCACTCCCACCATGTCCGACTTGTCGGAGATCCTCACCACCCTCAAACCCGGCGACCAGGTCAAGGTCGAAGTAATCCGCCCAGACGGCACAACCGACACCGTGACCGCCACCCTGGGCGAACTCAAGGCCTAGAAACCGCGTGCCAGCACCGCGTCGCCGACCCGCATGGCCGGACCGCATGGCCGGACCGCGTGCCAGCCGCCCTGGCTGCGGTGGGCGGGTTGGCGTGGGGTGGGACGGGGTGTCGGTGCGGGGGATCGGGTTCACTGTGGGGTTTTGACGGTGAAGACGATCTCGACGCGGCGGTTCTTGGCACGGTTCTTCTGCTGAGGGCGGCCGTCGACGGTGTTGGGGAGCTTGGGGCGGGCTTCGCCGTACCCCTTGACCTCGAAGGTCACGCCGGTCAGGCCGCTCTGGACGGCTTGGCGCACGGCCTGGGCGCGGCGGTGGGACAAGGTGAGGTTGTAGGCGTCCTGGCCCTGGTCGTCCGTGTGGCCCTCGATCTTGACCACGCCTCCGGCACCCTCGGAGCGGATCTTGGCGGCCACGGACCCCAGGCGCTGCTTGGCCTTGGCGGTCAGCACCCACTTGTCCACCGCGAACAGGACGTCGCTGGTCAGCGCGACGCGTACCTCGTCGCCCCGCTTGGTCTCGCTCTGGGCGCCGTCCAGGGACTCGGTCTCGGGGAGGATGTCCTCCACCGGGAAGACCAGGTCCTCGACCGGGAGCGTGGCGGTGTCCGGCGGCGGGGTCGGGGACAGCGCGATCAGCAGGGCGGCGACGAGGCTAGGAGACAGGGACATCGTTGAACACTCCGAGATCCGCCATCTCGACGTTGACCTTGGTGATGTCGGCGGGCGGGGCGCCGTAGACGGCGTACATCTCCAGGCCGCCGCCGGGCTTGAGGTGCTGGTTGACCCGGCTGCAGACGCAGGCCGCGTCCTCACCGGCGCCGTTGCGGGCCACCCGGTAGCGCTTGCCGTTGACCGGGTCGATCAGGGAGACGGCCGAGGTGGTGTAGTCGAGGACGTCGCTGCCGAGGTTCGCGCCCACGTACCAGCTGCCGTCGGTGTTGAGGTTGGTGACCGTCCAGGTCAGCGTGACGATCTTGCCCGAGCGCTTGAGCTGGGTGAGGTCGATGCGCAGGGTGTTGTCGTCATGCTTGATCTTCCGGCTGGTGATCGCCGTCAGCTCCCCGGCCGGCGCCGGCTCCCCTGTGGGGGTGGGGGTGGCGGTGGGCGTGGGCTGCTGGGCGGCCGCCTGCTTCTCCTCGCCGCCCGTTCCCTGCCGGTCCTGGCCGGGCAGCATCCCGCAACTGGCCAGGGCGGGGAGCACCAGCAGCAGGGCGAGCTTGTTCCGCATCGTCATGTCACCTTTCTAGGAGGGCGACATTCAGGATCCGTATAGCCCGCGACGCCGCCGCGCCTCCCGCGCCAGCCCTTCCGCTTCGGTGAGGCCACGCTGATCGCTGAGCAGGACAAACTCTCCCATAGCACGCTCAAGACCATCAACCGCCTCATCCACCTCATCGAGGTCGAGATGCGCCTCAGCCATGGCGAGCAGGGCCTGCCCGGCGCCCTTGCGGTCGCCGAACGTCCGGAAGATCTCCAGGGCGGCGGCCGCGGCCCGGGGATCCGGCCGGCCTTCTGCGCGCGAGATCCCGGCCAGAACCAGAAGCCCGTACGCCTCGGGCAGCCGGTCGCCGAGCCGCCGGTTGATCCGCAGGCGGCGCTCGGCCCACTCGCGCGCCTCCGGCAGCCTGCGCGCCGACAGGTGCAGGTTCGCCAGGTCGAGCAGCGCCTCGGCCTCGCCGCGCGGATCGCCCAGCGCGAGGTATCCGGCCAGGCTCTCCTCCAGCAGCCCCCGATCGCCCTTCAGCGCGCCGAGCGCGCGCAGCGTGTCCGTCCTGCCGCGCTGGTCTCCCGCCTGCTCGAAGACGGCCAGACAGCGGGCGTACGCGCGCTCGTCACCCGTCACCAGCCCGAGCCTGAGCGTGACCCGGGCCAGTTCCAGCCCCTCGACCAGCGGCTGGGCGGCACGCAGCGCGGCCGCGGCGGCCTGCGGGTCGCCCTCGATCCGGTGCAGGTCGGCCAGGCCGCGCAGCAGCAGGGCCTCGCCCTGCCGGTGGCCGGCCGCCCTGGCCGCGTCCAGGCCGGTGGCCGTGGTCTGGTGCCAGTCGTCGTGGTGGGCGCCCAGCTCGTAGAACGGCGCCAGGTAGAAGGCCAGCCGCCAGGCGGCCTCGTACAGCCTGGCGTCGTGGAAGTCGGCCACGCACGCGGACAGGAACCGCCGCTCCGACCGCAGCCATCCGGCCGACTCGCGCAGCAGCGTGGTCTCCAGCACCTGCTCCTCGGTCCGCGCGACGGTCCGGCCGGAACCGGGCTCGGCGGGCAGCAGCAGTCGCCTGGCCCGTCTGGCCCGGTCGAGGATCTCCCCCGCCACTCCGGCCAGCACGTCGCGACCCTCCGCGGCCAGGAGTTCGGCGGCGTAGAGGCGGGTGAGGTCGTGCCAGCCGTAGCGCTCCTGGCCGGACTCGTCGAGGCCGCGCGACTGCAGCAGTCCCGCCTCGGCCAGCGCCTCCAGGTCGCCGAAGACCCACGGGGCGAAGTCGGGCGCCGACAGCGCGCCCAACCGGCGAAACAGCGTACGCTCCCGCTCGGCCAGCCCGTCGTACCCCAGCGCGAGACTCCCCCGCACCGCCAGGTCGCCCGCGCTCAGCTCGTCCAGGCGGCGCCGCGAGTCGCCCAGGCGGCCGGCCAGGTGCTCAAGCGTCCAGCCGGGCTTCCTGGCCAGGCGGGATCCGGCCACGCGCAGGGCGAGCGGCAGGTGCCCGCACAGCAGCGCGATCCTGGCCGCCGCCTGCGGCTCCGCCGCGACCCGCTGCCGTCCGGCGACGACCGCGAGCAGGTCGAGCGCCTCCTGCGGGGAGAGCACGCCCAGCTCCATGGCCCGGGACGCCTCCAGCCCCGACAACGGCGAGCGGCTCGTGACCAGCGTCATGCTCCCGGCGCCGGTGGGCAGCAGCGGGCGTACCTGGGACTCGCCCGAAGCGTCGTCGAGCACGACGAGCAGCCGCCGCGACGCCGTCATGCTCCGATAAAGCCGGATCCGCTCGGTCGGCGCGGCCGGAACCGCGCCCTCGGGACACCCGAGCGAGCGCAGCAGATCCTCCAGCACCGCCCCCGGCGCACGCTCGCGCAACGTCGCGAACAGTACGCCGCCGGTGAACGCGCCGCCCGCCGACGCCGCGGCGTGCACGGCGACGGCTGACTTCCCGCACCCCGGCGCCCCGTGCACCACCAGGTGAACCGGCGCGCCGCCCGCAGCGGGCACCGCCTCGCCGATCCACCGCAGCACCTCCGCCCGCCCGGTGAAGTCGGCGATGTCGGGCGGCGTCTCGTTGGGAGCCGGCACGGGCGGCTCCCGCCCGGCCAGTACGTCCGCGTGCGCCTGCCGCAACTCCGCGCCCGGCTCCAGGCCGAGCTCGTCCACGAGCACCCGCCGGGCCTCCTGATAGGCCTCCAGCGCCTCGGAGCGCCGCCCCGCCAGCCGCAGCGCCGTGATCAGCTGGGCCCAGGCCCGCTCACGCAGCGGGTAGGCGCCGACCAGCGCCCGCAGCTCGCCGACCACCTCACCGCCGCGCCCGAGCCGCAGGTCCAGCTCCACGCGCTCTTCGAGCGCCCGCAACCGAAGCTCCTCCAGCGGTACGGCGGAGGCCCGCCGCAGCGGACCGGAATCCACGTCCGCCAGCGCCGGCCCGCGCCACAGCCCGAGCGCCGCCCGGAGCTGATCGGCCGCCTGGGCCAGGCTCCCCGCCTCCCTGGCCCGCCGCCCCCGCTCCACCAGCCGCTCGAACCGGTACCAGTCGACCCGCTCCGGCTCGACCGCCAGCAGATAACCACCGGGAACGGTCTGGATCCCGGCAACGACCTTGCGCAACGCGCTCACGTACACGCGCAGCACCGACTCGGCCGACGCGGGCGGCTCGCCGTCCCACACGAGCGCCACGAGCCGCTCGATCGGCACCATCCGGCCGGGCGACAGCAGCAACGCGGCCAGCAACGCCCGATGCTTGGCCGGGCCGGGCGGCGGCGCGCCGTCCGGCAGCATGAGCGGCCCCAGCACCCCGAAGGCCACGGCGTCACTCACGGCTCGACCGGCTCCAGCGTGAACGCGCTGAACCGCACCCGCATCGCCCGCTCGCCGGACGGCGCCGCGTGCACGCCCGCCACCGTGTTCGGATAGGCCCGGTCCGTGTCGCTCGCCTCGCCGACCTTGCGGCCGTTGACCCACATGCCCAGGGCGGCCTTGCCGCTCTCCCTCGTGCAGCGGGCCGTGACGCGGGTCTCGGTGGTGGTCTTGACGCGGGCGGGGCCGTACAGGATGGCGGGTTCCGCTCCCGCGCGGCGCTTGACGATCGTGGCCTGCCCCGACGCGCTCACCGAGAACTCGTAGCGGTCGCCCGCCCCCTCGGTCCCGTGGCACCAGACGCCGAACTCGCCCGCGCCCTCCTCGACCCTCGCCCGCGCGCTGACCGTCACGCCCCGCTCGGGCTCTTCACGGGGCGCCGACTTCCACAGCCGCCACCCCGGCTTGGCCGTCAGCACGTACGCCGCGCCGTCCACCCGCGCCTCGCCGCCCTGCGAAGCCCCCACCGCCCAGGCCTCATCGAAGCCCGCCTGATACGGCCACTTCTCCCCCAGCGCAGCCGGTACGACCACCGCCGCCCCACCCGCGACCAGCACCGCCAGCCCACCGGCCAGCCACCACTTCCACCGCGCGCGACGAACAGGCGGCTCCGGACTCACCGGACCCGTCCACGTACGCTCCACCACCTGGCTGGCCTCGGCCGGAGCCGAGCGCCGCGCCCCGACCAGCGCGTCCAGCAACTGCTGAGCCGTGGGCCGCGCGGCGGGGTCCTTGGCCAGCGCCCACTCCACGAGCCCGCGCATCCGCTCGTCGAGCCCGTCGAGGTTCGGCCCCTCGTGGACGATCCGGTACAGCACCTCGTGCGGCGCGCCACCGCCGAACGGCAGCCGCCCCGTCCCGGCGTACGCGATCACCCCGCCCCACGCGTAGACGTCGGCGGCGGGCGTCACCGGCTCGGCCCGTACCTGCTCGGGCGCCATGAACGCGGGCGTCCCCAGAATGGCCTGACTGACCAGGCTCTGCGCGTCCACGAGCTGGGCGATGCCGAAGTCGATCACCCTGGGCCCGAGCGGCGACAGCAGCACGTTGGACGGCTTGAGGTCGCGGTGCACGACTCCGGCCCCGTGGATCGCGCTCAGCGCCGTCGCGATGCCGACCGCGAGCGCCTCCAGGTTCGAGCCGCCGAACGCCCCCTGGTCCCGTACGGCGGCGGCCAGATCCGGGCCCTTCACGTACTCGGTGACCAGGTAGGCCGTCTCCCCGTCCAGCCCGGCGTCGATGACCGGAGCGGTGCAGAACCGGGCGACCCTGCGCGCCGCGGCGACCTCCCGCTCGAACCGCCGCCGGAACGCCTCTTCCCTGGCCAGCTGCGGATGGATCACCTTCACCGCCGCCATGCCGCCCGTGGGGCCGGTGGCCAGGTAGACCTCGCCCATGCCGCCCCGGCCGAGCAACCGCCGCAGCGTGTACCCGCCCACCACCCGTTCCGTACCGTTCATCGCAGGACACACATTAGCCAGATACCGCTTTTCCCGGACGCTTCGCACATGCCAGACTGCCTGCTCGGTGGCCAGGAGGGATTGCGATGGGCTTGCAGGTCGAAAGCCGGGCCTCCGACTCGCCCTACATCGATCGGGTATGGCGCAGCCGGAGCTCCGACGTCGCCCGGATGATGTCCGTCGCGGCGGCCCGCTGGGACCTCGTCTTCTGGGAGCACCGGGGCCAGGCGTGCGCCGCCGTACAGGGGCCCGAGACGCGGGCGCGCGCCGCGCCCGTCCCCGAGGACGCGACGTTCTTCGGCATCACCTTCTCCCTCGGCACCGCGATGCCCCACCTGCCCATCGACCGGCTCGTCGACAACTCCGCGACGATCCCCGGCACCACCGGCAGCTCGTTCTGGCTGAAGGGCTCGACCTGGCGGCTACCCGGCTACGACGACGCCGAGGCGTTCGTCCGGCGGCTGGTCCGCGAGGACGTCCTGGCCCGCGACCCGATCGTCGCCGCCGCGCTCGACGGTTCCCGCCCGGAGGTCTCGGACCGCACGCTCCAGCGGCGGTTCCTGGCCGCCACCGGCCTGACCCGCGGCGCCGTACGCCAGATCGACCGCGCGCGGCACGCGGCGATCCTTCTGCGGGAGGGCCGGCCGGCCCAGGAGGTGGTCCACCGGCTCGGCTACTTCGACCAGCCCCACCTGGCCCGCTCGCTGACCCGCTTCATCGGCCGGACCGCCACGCAGCTCGCCGGCCCGCGGCAGCCGGAACCGCTGTCGCTTCTGTACAAGACCTGACCGCCCGTTCCGGCCTACCCTCCCACTCGTACCGAACGACCTAAGGAGCACCGCCATGGCAAGGATCATCTCCAGTTTCTTCATCTCCCTGGACGGCGTCGTCGAGTCGCCCGACAAGTGGCACTTCCCGTACTGGAGCGATGAGATGGGCGCCGTGGTCATGGAGGGCATGGGCAGCGCCGCCGGCTACCTCATGGGCCGCACGCTGTACGACGAGTGGTCCTCCTACTGGCCGACCGCCGAGGCCGACCCGGAGGCCGGCAGGTCGCTCAACGAGAGCCGCAAGTGGGTCGTGTCCAACAGCCTCGAAAAGGCCGACTGGAACAACACCACGATCATCTCCGGCGACGTCGCCGCCAAGATCCGCGACCTCAAGGAGCGGATCGAGGGCGACATCCAGATGTCCGGCTCCGCGACGACGGTCCGCTGGCTCCTGGCCCACGGGCTCCTGGACCAGCTGAACCTGCTCGTCCACCCCATCGTCGTCGGTCACGGCCGGCGTTTGTTCGAGGACACCCCGACCCACCCGCTGAAGCTCACCAACTCCGTGACCTTCGACACCGGCGTCCTGAACCTCTCCTACGTCCCGGCCCCCAGCTGAGCGCTCACCAGGGCCAGAACCCCACCAGCCAGGCCCCGGACAGCACCACCCCGCCGACCGACACCCACCCTCCGGCCAGCACCCCGGCGGCCAGCGCGTACGGAGCGGCGGTGAACAACGCCATCCACAGCCAGCTGATCTCGATGTACCTGCCGGTGGTGGCCGCCACCATGACCATGAGGCCGGCCGTTCCGAGGAACAGCACCCCGGTCGCCCACGCCAGCCGCCCCCAGGAACGGTCGGTCAGCACCGACCCCCGGGGCGTCATGGAACCGGCCACGTAGAGGATCGCCACCCCCGCCAGGACGGCGGGCACCAGCATGATCGGCCCGATGGCCGCGATGAACGTCCCCGCCACAAGGACGCCCGCGCTCATCGGCAGGCCGAAGAGCCCCACCAACAGCATCTGAGCCACCGCCGGCCGCCACGGCCGATCAAACGTCGCCAGGACCACACCGGGATCATAGGCGGTCACGGAGCAACGTCAATGTGCCGAATGCCATGGGATCGTGGCTCGCCTCCGCCCGGGTCCGGCCCGGCCTGCTGCTGGAGACCGTGGCCAGGATCGAACCCTCGGTGCTGGCCCGGCTCGCGACCCGGGACCGCGCCTGACTCAGGAGCTGTTCAGCGAGACGTTCCAGAAGGCGGCGTAGCGGCCGCCGCGGCCCAGCAGCTCGTCGTGGCCGCCCTCCTCCACGATGCCGCCGTCGTCGAGGAAGACGATGCGGTCGGCGCGGCGGACGGTCCGCATCCTATGCGCCACCATCACCACGGTACGGCCGGCCATCAGGTGTTCGATCCCCTCATGGACGGCCGCCTCGTTCACCGGGTCCAGGGCGGAGGTGACCTCGTCCAGCAGCACGATGGGCGCGTCCTTCAGCAGCGCCCGCGCGATCGAGACACGCTGGCGCTCGCCGCCCGACAGCAGCGCGCCGCCCTCGCCGACGTTCGCCGCCCAGCCGCCGGGCAGCCGCTCGATCACCTCGTCCAGCCGGGCGGCGGTGGCGGCGGCCCGTACGTCGGCGTCGTCGGCGCCGGGGCGGCCGAGCCGTACGTTCTCCTCGATCGTGCCGTCGAAGAGGTAGACGTCCTGGAAGACGATGGAGATCCGCTCCATCAGCGCCTCGGAGCTCATCGCGCGCACGTCCACGCCGCCCACCCGGACGGCGCCCGCGTCCACGTCGTAGAAGCGCGCGAGCAGTTGCAGCAGGGTGCTCTTGCCCGAGCCCGACGGCCCGACCACGGCCAGCCGCTGTCCCTGTGGCACGGACAGCGACACCTCGTCGAGCACCGTGCGCTCGCCGTGCCGGAACGTGACGGACTCGAACTCCAGGTCGTGGCCGCGCGGCAGGACCGGCTCGCGGGGTTCCGGCAGCGGTTCGGTACGCAGCACCGCGTCGAGCCTGGCCAGCTCGGCACGCGCGCCGCGTACCTTGCCGCCGATGTCCGACAGCGCCAGCAGCGGGTCGGCGCCGCGGGCGGCCAGCACCAGGATCGCCAGCACCTCCGCCACCCCGACGCCCCCGCCGAGCGCGAGGTAGGCGCCCAGGACCAGCAGCGCGGTGAAGACCGCCTGCACGGTGATCGTCGTGGCCACCACGCCGGACAGCGCCGACAGCACCATGCGGCGGGAGGCCCGCTGGAGTTCGCTCAGCGAGTCGTCCAGCAGCCGGAACCGCTCGTGGGTCCGGCCACCGGCGCGCAGCACCGGCTGGGCCTGCAGGTACTCGATGACCCGCCCGGTCGCCTCGTGGCCGCGCTCCGCGGTCCGCGCGTCGGCGGCGGCCATCGAGCGTCCCGACCAGACCTGGATCGCCGCCACCACCGGCACGGCGACCAGCGCGGCCAGCCCCATCTGCCAGTTGAAGGCGAGCATCACGGCCACGATCGTCAGCGGAGTCACCCCGGCGGCGATGAACGGCGACAGCAGGTGCGCGATCACGCTCATCGCCTGCAGCACGCCCTCACCGGCCAGGACCGACACCTGCCCGACGCGCCGGGCGTCGTACCAGCCGATGGGCAGCCGGGCCAGATGCCCGCCGAGCCGGTGATACATGCCGCGCAACAGCGAGATGCCCATCCGGAACCCGGACAGATCACTGAAGTAGCGCAGCGCCGCGAAGAACGCGACCGCGACCCCGAACGCGACCAGCCAGGGCACCGCCTCCCCCGGCGTGCCCCCGAACAGCGCCCGCAGCACCGGGAACAGCAGCGCGTAGGACAGCCCCTCGGCCACCGCGGTCGCCGTCATCAGGACCACGGTGCGGCGCAACGGACGGGCGTACTCGTCGCCCAGCACACGAAGCAGCATGCGGATCATCAGAGTTCGTCTCCCTGCGGTGATCGGTGGGACTGCCAGAACGCGGCGAACCTGCCACCCCGCGCCAGCAACTCGGCGGGCCTGCCGCGCTCGACGATCGCCCCGTCCTCCAGCAGTACGACGGTGTCGGCGTCGGCGACCGTCTCCAGGCGATGGGCGATGACCAGGATCGTGCGCTCACCCGCCAGCCGGGCCAGGGCCCGGCGTACCGCCTGTTCGGTGTGCGGGTCGGCGAAGGAGGTCGCCTCGTCGAGCACGAGGACGGGCGCGTCGGCGAGCAGCGCGCGGGCCAGCGAGATCCGCTGCGCCTCGCCGCCCGACAACTTCACGTCCTCGCCGATCACGGTGTCGTAGCCCCGTGGCAGTTCGAGCACACGCTCGTGGATGTTGGCCATGCGCGCGGCGCGTACCACGTCGTCGTGATCGGCGTGCGGTACGGCCAGCGCGATGTTGTCCGCGACCGAGGCGCGCAGCAGCCGCACATCCTGGAAGACGAAGGAGACCGACCGGTAGAGCTCCCGGCTGCCGAGCTCGCGCAGATCGACCCCGCCCAGCAGGACCGACCCGTGGCTCGGGTCGAAGAACCGCGGCAGCAACTGGACCAGCGTGGACTTGCCGCCGCCCGACGGGCCGACGACGGCGGTGACCGTACCCGGCTCCAGGACGAGGTCGATCCCGCGCAGCACCTCGTGATCGTCCTCGTAGCCGAACCGGACGTCGCGCAGCTCCACCCGGTACCCCTGCGGCGCGACCGGGCGCGCGGGCTCGCGCAGGGACGGCACCGCGAGCACGTCCTTGATCCGCCCGACCGCGCGCCCGGCGGCCTGCATCTCGTCGAAGCCGTGGCCGAGGGCGGCCACCGGTGCGGTCAGTCCCAGCCCGAGCAGCAGGAACGGCAGCAGGTCGGCGGGTGCGAGACCTCCGGACGTGATCAGGACCGTGCCGCCGATCAGCACCACCAGCAGCACGAACGGCGGCGACAACGCCACCTGCATGCCCGCGCCGATCCCGGAGATGCCGTAGATCAGCCGGGAGAAGATGCCGACGAACTCGTCCACGGCCGTCACGAACCTGCTGTGGGCCCGCCCGGATCCACCGAACGCCTTCACCACCGAGATCCCCTGCACGAACTCGACGACCGAGCTCGTGATCCGTCCCATGGCCGCGTCGAACGCCTTCTGCTCGCGCAGCCTGGCCGGGGTCATCATCAGGGGTACCAGCGCCAGGGCCAGCACGACCGGGATGAGCGTGATCAGCGTGAGCCGCCAGTCGACGGTGAACAGGTAGACGAGCGACACGAGCGGCACCACGAACGCGGAGACGAGCTCGCCCGGCGTGTGGGCGATGAACGGGTGCACGGCGCTCACGTCGTCGCCGACCACCTTGGCCAGTTCGCCGCTGTGGCGCCGGGAGAACCAGCCGATCGGGACCCGTCCCAGCCGCGCCGCCAGTTGCCGGCGGAACATCAGCTGAACCTGGCCGTCGACCAGGTGCCCGATCCCGGACGACGCGGCCGTGAACAGCAGCCGGACGAACAACCCGGCCGCTCCCGCGATCACGACGGTCCAGACGTGGCCGTGGTCGAGCGGGCCGGGCGACAGCAGCGTACGGCCCAGCTCGACGACCGCGAGCAGCGGCGCCAGCCCCGCGACGGCCCCGATGACCTGCAGAACGACCACGGCGGCGAAACTCAGGGCATGGGGGCGTAGCAGCCGCGCCATGCCGGGCGACTCGGTGGCGTTCATCGCTTCTCCAGCCGGCTGCCGCGCGGAAGGGTGACGGCCATGATGTTGCTGGGGATGTCCAGCTCGATGCGGTGCCAGCGACCGCGCGGGACGACGGCCGCCGTTCCGGCGATCAGCCTGATCTCCTCCTCCTGCTGGCCGGGCCGTTCCGGACGCAGGTAGAGGCGGATCTTCCCGATGAGGCAGGACACCAGTTCCTCGGCCTCGGGGTGGATCTCCCAGTGGTCGGCGTGGACGTCGGCGCCGGTCTTCGCGTGGAAGGCGGTCAGCCGCCAGCCGTCCTGGCCGGGGGTTCCGGCCTTGACCTGGCCGTCTTGGTGGAGATGGAGAGAGGAGGCGAACAGATCGATCGGGGTGATGGTCATGCCGGGACGGCCTTCCTGCGCAGGACGGTGAGGGCGATGAGGACGGCGGCGGCCAGGAGCGCGGCGCAGACGGTCAGGCTGAGCGCGTAGCCGTCGGTGAGGGTCTGCGGCGTGAGGACCTGGCCGGTGCGGTGGTGTGCCACGGTGCCGAGGACGGCCAGCCCGAGCGAGGCGCCGATCTGGCGCGAGCTGTTGAGCAGGCCCGACGCGGTGCCGCTCTCGTGGGCCGCGACGCCGGTGGTGGCCGTGGAGACGACCGGCCCGAGGCAGAGCCCGAACCCGACCCCGATCACGACCGACGGCCCCAGGACGTGGGTGATGAAGGAACCGTCCGGGCTGATCTGCCCGAACCAGGCGAACCCGGCCCCGGTCAGCAGCGCGCCGGCGATCAGCAGCGTGCGCGGCGCGGCCCGGTAGCCGAGCTTGACCGCGAGCACGGACCCGGCGACCACCGCGAGCGCCATCGGCAGGAACATGAGCCCGGTCAGCGCCGGCCCCGTTCCGAGCACGCGCTGGAGGTAGAGGGAGGCGAAGTAGAAGGACGCGGCCATGGCTCCGCCGACCAGCAGGTTGAACAGGTTCGCGCCGAGTACCGACCGGTTGGCGAACAGGCCGAGCCGGATCAGCGGCTCGCGCCGGGTGGTCAGCTCGACCCGCACGAACGCGACCAGCAGCGCGATCGCGACCGCGAGCGTCGTCACCGTGGTCGGCGAGGTCCACGCATGGTGTTCGGTACGCACGATGCCGAACACCAGCAGGGTCACGCCGGCCGTGGCCAGGACGGCTCCGAGCACGTCCGGACGACCATGGCGAACCGGCGCCGGTTCCGCGGCGACACCTCTCCAGGCCAGGGCCAGCGCGCCGGCGGCCATCGGCACGTTCACGAACATCACCCAGCGCCAGCTCGCGTACTCGGTGAGCAGACCTCCGATCAGCACGCCGAGCGCCCCGCCCGCCGCGTTGGTGGCGCTCCAGACGCCGAAGGCGCGCACCCGCTCCCTGCCCCCGGGAAACGTCGTGGCCAGCAGCGACAACGCGGCCGGAGCCAGCGCGGCGGCCCCGATGCCCTGGGCGGCGCGGGCGGCGATCAGATGGCCGGGTTCCTGGGCGAAGCCGCCGATGAGCGAGGCGAGGCCGAACAGGCCGAGGCCCAGCAGAAGGACCTGTTTACGGCCATACCGGTCGGCCGCCTTGCCGCCGAGCAGGAGCAGCCCGCCGAAGGTGAGCGCGTAGGCGTGGATCACCCAGGTCAGTCCCACCGCGCTGAAGCCGAGGCCGGCCGCGATCTGCGGGAGTCCGACGTTGACCACCGACAGGTCCAGCGACACCATGAACTGCACGACCGCCACCGTCGCCAGCGTGGACCCCGTGCGTGTGCGGACCGATATCGTCATGCCCGCAATCGTGGTCGAGCCGCAGCTCAGAGACGTCGTACCCGTGAAGTCAATTGCCGCTACCGCCCCCGCACCAGTGGCGGTCCCGACTACGCCGGGGGGAGTAGTCAGCCGTGGGACGCCGCCGAAAGGTCCTGCCCGTCGGCCCAGGTCTTGAGCCGGTCGGCGTAGACCTGCTGGATCATCGGATAGAAACCCTGCCCGAAGAGCACCCGCAGCGGCGGCTCGGCCGAGTCGACGATCGTGAGCAGCGTCCGGGCCGCGGCGGCCGGGTCCCCGGAAGGCTGATTTTTCATGACCCCGGCCAGACTCTGCCGCAGCCCGTCATAGGCCGGGTTGGTCTCCGCCATGAACCCGTTGTCCAGCGGATCGGGATTCTTCCCGTCCCTGGTGGCGAACCCGGCGGGCTCGATCACGGTCACCTTGATCCCGAACCCCGCGACCTCACGGGCCAGGGTCTCGTTGAGCGCTTCGAGGGCCCACTTGGAGGCCTGGTACGCGCCCCCGAGCGGCATGGCGACCAGCCCGGCCACCGAGGACAGCTGGACGATGTGCCCCGAACCCTGCTCGCGCAGGTGGGGCAGCGCCGCCTGGAGAACCCAGACCGCCCCGAACAGGTTCGTCTCGAACTGGTCGCGCAGTTCCCGCTCGGTCAGCTCCTCGATCGCGCCGATCTGGGCGTATCCGGCATTGTTCACGACGACGTCGAGCCGCCCGAAGCGTTCCTTGGCCAGCTTCACGCTCTCGAAGACCGCGGCCTTGTCGGTCACGTCCAGCTCCAGCGGAAGCACCGCGTCGCCGTGGGCGGCGACCAGCCCGTCAAGGCTTCCGGCGTTCCTGGCGGTAGCCGCCACCCGGTCACCGCGCGACAGGGCCGCCTCGGCGAAGTTACGGCCAAGCCCGCGCGACGACCCGGTGACAAACCAAACCTTGCTCATGATGTCTTCCCGTTTCTTCGCTGTCGGCTGCGTACACCTCCTGAACCGGACAGCCGCCCGATTCCTGACAGTGAGGGAACGTGACGTGACTCACCACGCGCTCGCGATGGGCCGATGCGGCCCGGCGGCCGCCCACTGCCGGGTGATGCGCTCAAGCTTGGCGGGGTTGACCTGAAGGTGGATCGCCGCGACCCCGTCAGGGCCCACGTCGAGGCAGAAGACGCCGAAGACCCGGTCACCGGTCTGGGCCAGCAGGGCGGGACCGCCGTTGACGACGACGTCGTGGAAGGCGAGACCGTCGCCGCCGAGCATGGCCCGCTTGGCGTCGGTCGGCCGGAACACGCGCGCCAGGTACCGCGCGATGTCCGGCGCGCCGACGATCGGGGTCCTGCGGGCCGGTACCCGGCCACCGCCGTCGGCCACGCTGACCGCGTCATCGGTGAGCAGCCGGACCAGCGGCTCGGTGTCGCCGCTGAGCGCCGCGGCCAGAAATCCTCGGACGATCTTCTCCGCCGCCCCCGCGTCGACCTCGCCACGGGAGCGCCCGGCGGCCAGGTGCTGCTTGGCCCGCCGGAAGACCTGCTGGCAGTTCGCCTCGGTCAGGTCGAGGATCTCCGCGATCTCGCGGTGGGGGTAGCCGAACGCCTCGCGCAGCACGTACACCACGCGCTCGTTGGGCGAGAGCCGTTCCATGAGGGTGAGCATCGCCATGGACACCGACTCACGCTGCTCGGCGGTGTCAGCCGGGCCGAGCATGCGGTCCCCGGCCAGAACCGGCTCCGGCAGCCACTGCCCCACATAGGTCTCCCGCCGGACCCGCGCCGAGCGTAGCTGGCTGAGGCAGAGGTTGGTGAGCACCTTCGTCAGCCAGGCCTCGGGCGTCTCGATCAGCTCACGGTCCGCCGCGTGCCAGCGCAGGAAGGTGTCCTGCACCGCGTCCTCGGCGTCGCCGGCCGACCCCAGCATCCGGTAGGCGATCGCCTCCAGGCGACCTCGGAAGCTCTCGAAGAAATCGGCCTCGCGCGACATGCCTCCATGCTCGACCATGCTGGGCGCACCCCTCCAACCGCCCCCTGAGATGAGGCAGGGGTGACCCCAGGGCAGTACTCAGGGGCGCACCCGATGCCCGGCCGATCTCTCCCGGATCATGCTGTGCGCATGCGGATCAGCCGGGCCGGTTGGGCCCTCATGACTGTGCTCTCCTTGTTCATCGTCTTCATCGCCGCGAAATACCTGACCTTCGACCCGGCCGTGTACTTCCCGCAGCAACGCGAGATCTACACCGAACGTGTCCTTGCCCTCGGACTGCACATCTCCGGTGCGATCGTCGCCCTTGCGATCGGGCCCCTGCAGTTCGTGGGAGCGATACGGCGCCGCCTGCCCCGCCTCCACCGCGCCATCGGCGTCCTCTACCTCCTGGGCTGCCTGGCCGGCGGAATCGGCGGACTCCTCCTGGCTCCCACCGCCCACGGCGGCCCGATCGCCGGCCTCGGCTTCGCCGGCCTGGCCGTCAGCTGGCTGGTGACCGGCGCCATCGGCCTCCGCATGATCCTCACCGGCCGCGTGGCCGACCACCGCCGCTGGATGATCCGCAGCTTCGCCCTCACCTTCTCCGCCGTCACGCTGCGCCTCATGCTCCTCGGGTACGGCGGGCTGGCCTCGGCCGAGCTCATCACCCTCGACTTCACCACGGCCTACGTGGCGATCGCCTGGCTGTGCTGGGTCCCCAACCTCCTCATCGCCGTCCACTTCACCCCGGCCCCGGTTCCGCACGCGTCAAGCACTGGCCGGCGGCGCGAGTTCGGCCGCGACCTCGGCCGCGATCTCGATGGCTCGACCAGCGAGCGGTGAGTGGGTGCGGCCGGCCCGCCAGTGCAGGTAGATCTCCCGCGGCGGCGGGGAGGGCCGCAGTTCGTGGACGCGGAGCCGGTCGTCGGAGGAGACGCCGGCCCCGCGGATGGCGAGCCACGGCAGCACCGCCGAACCCAGACCCGCTCGCACCATCGACAACAAGGTGTCGTTGACCGCGCTGCGGAACACGAACTGCGGGCGGGCGCCGCCGCGGGCCAGAGCCTGTTCCATCAAGGGCTGGTCGCAGGTCAGCGGCCAGGCCACCATCGGGACACCGTCGAGCCGCTCCAGCGCGACCGGCCCGTCGGGGAAGGCGCCGGCCCCCGCCACCAGCAGGTACGGATCGTCGAGCAGCTTGAGGTGATCGCTGTCGCCGTCGATGACCCCGTCGTAGAACAGCAGGTCGAGGTCGCCGATCCGCGGCTGGTCCGGCTCCTCCTCGGACAGTCTGATGTCGCAGCCGGGGTGCTCGGCACGCAGCCGCCGTACCACCGAGGGGAGGATCACGTTGGAAACGCTCTGGAACGTGCCGATGTCGATCCGGCCGTCGCCCGCCTTGAACCTTTCCACGGCGTCGTTCAGCGCGCCGGCCTTCGCCAGCAGGTCGCGAGCGTGGCCGAGGACCACGGAGCCGAGCGGGGTGAGGCGGACGGGCTTGGGGCCGCCCGGCCGGTCGAACACCAGGCCGCCGACGGCCTTCTCCAGCGCGGCGACCTGCTGGCTCACCGTTGACTGGGTGTAGCCGAGCCGGGCGGCCGCCCGGCCGAACGAACCCTCCTCGGCGATGGCGGCCATCGCCGCCAGGTGGCGCAACTCGATGTCGGACACGCGTACCACCATAGCCTTGAGCGATTGACTTAATCGGAAATCATCGCTTTTCGCGATCAAGCCACAAGACGGCCCGTACGCGGCGTTCGAGGGCGGTGGATGTGATCGTATGAGGCCATGGAGACCGTGCTGGCCGGAGCCGTTGCCGTTGTGGGAACTCTGCTGGGTTCCATCGTCACGTACTGGTTACAACGACGGGCGTCCGATCATGGTGACAAGCGGCTCAGAAGCTCCCAGCTCAGACAGGAGCGGATCGAGGCCTACGGCGCCTTCGCCGCGGCGGCGACCACCCTCCGGCAGGCACGGACCACGCGGTGGTACAGACGGCAGGACGATTCCGGAGGATCCGCCTACCACGAGGCGCGCGCCGCAAGCGACCAGGCCCAGGGAGTCGCGCTGCACGCCCTCTTCCGTGCGCAGATCGTCGCCGGCGAGAACGACGTGACGGCCAGCGCCCAGGATGCCCTCGACGCGATCGACGAGATCCGTCCCGGCCTGTCACGGCCGGAGTTCCAGGCGAAGCTGGAGAACAGCCGGCTGCTGCTCGCCCGGTTCGTGGCGCACGCCTCTCGTGAAGTGACGAGCTGGGAGACCTCACCCGCGCTGCGAGAGCTGCCCGGGTATCCCGAAGAAGCGCGCCCCTAGCCGGGCCGGTTGCCCGTCGGGATCACGATCTTGGTCTGCGCGCCGCGGGTGAGGTAGTACGTGGTCCACTTCTTGACCATCTCGTCGAGGAGCCAGGCGGCTGCGGGCACCAGCGGCAGCCCGATCAGTCCCTCCCGGAAGCGCACCAGCAGCGGCCAGGCGGTCTTGACCACCGGGTCCCACAGCGGCTCGCGGCGGATGCCGTTCCAGTCGGCGACCTGGTTGCCGGTGAGGTATCTGGAGAACGCGTTGACCAGCGGCTTGTCGATGCCTCCCGGGCTGGTCAGCTCCGCGAGCATGTCCCGCAGGATGGCGTTGAGCTCCACTCCCTCCCGGGTCGGCCCCATGTTCCTGGGCAGGACCAGGTCCGACTGGGTGTAGGAGGTTTCCCAGGTGGCGGGGAGGAACTCGTCCCTGATGCCGAGCATGTGCCCCAGCATCTGCACCGAGTGCAGGTATCCCTCGACCTCGGTGGCGGACATGCGCACCTTCCACTCCCGCAGGCCGCGCATGGAGTACGTCGCCAGGGTGTGCCACGTGACGAGCATGTCCTCCTGGCTGATCGGGATGGGGCCCGACCAGTGGGGGGACGACTTCAGCAGGTGCCGTACCGCCGCGTGCACCAGCCGGGTCTTCACCGCCTCGACCACGGCCGTGCCGCCGGCGCCCCAGGCGTTCTGGGGCCGGACCGCGTAGGCCAGGATGTTCGTCTTGGCGATCCGGTCCTTCAGATCCGCGCCGCCCGCGGAGTAGTAGACCGCGCGGGCCTCCTTGGGGATGGCGGTGGCCAGCATCCCGGCGCCGACGATCGTGAGGACGACGATGTAGTTCCCCTTGAGCGCGTGGAAGCGCGCCCCGGCGTCCAGCTTGGCGGGGTCGGCCCACGACGGGAGTTGACGCGCCTGCTCGATGAAGGCCCGCAGATCCTCCGGCAGTCCTGCGGGCAGCGGCTGGTCGTTGCGGTTCCAGTCGTACAGCAGCCGGTTGACCTCGGGGATGGCACCGCGCTCGAACAGTGAGGCGAGCAGCGGATCGGCCACCTCGTCCCACACCCAGCGGGGGTCGGCGCCGGTGCCGGAACCCGCGATCGAACCGCTGGCGGGCCAGGTCCAGTCGCCGGCCAGGGAGTCCGCCTGCGCCGGGGCGGACACCCCTAACGCGCCGAGCGCTCCCAGTGCGGCGCCCGAGATCAGTGCCTCGCGCCTGCTCAACTCTGCCATGCTCGCACTCCTTTCAGGGCATGCGAGAAAGGGATGATACGAAGAAACAACCCTTGCATCCGTGTATCATCATCAGAGCACAGGGTGACGAGCATCACAAGACCGCGGTTGAGGCAGAATCCCCTACAGGAGGTGGTCGTGGAATCCGTGCTGTCCGGATTGCTGGAGCGCGCCTACGTCGACGCCGTCGAGCGCGTCGACGACACCGACGAGCTACGGACGCGCATCCTCGACGCGGCGTACGAGCAGTTCTGCCGGATGGGCATCAGGCGCTCCACCATGGAGGACGTCGCCCGCCTGGCCAAGGTGTCGCGGATCACGGTCTACCGGCGCTTCGACAGCAAGGACACGCTGGTCGAACACGTGGTACGCCGGGAGTTCCGCCGCTACTTCGACCGGTTCCTCATCGACATCGAGCAAGCCGGCACCGCCGCCGACCGGGTGGTTCTGGGCTTCGTCAGCTCGTTGCGGGCCATTCGCGGCAACCCGCTGATCGGCGGCCTCATCGCCACGGAACCGGATCTCCTGGTCCCCTCCATGACGGCCGACGGCGGTCAGACCCTGGCCACGGTCCGGCATTTCGTCGCCGGCCAGCTCCGCAGCGAGCAACGCGCTGGCAACGTCTCGGGCCGCCTCGACGTCGACCTCGTGGCCGAGATGATGGTGCGCATCTCCACCTCTTTCCTGACCATCCCCAGCGCGATCATCGACCTGGACGACGACGAACAGCTGGCCGCGGTGGCCCGCCGGTTCCTCGTCCCCATGCTGGAACCACCGGCCTGAGCGTGTCAGCGGCGCGACGGTCCGGTGTCAGGGCCGTCCGCGACCGTTGGCGCCATGAAGTACACAGTGATCGCGGCACTCGCGAGCGCACTCGTGGCCCCGACGATTGAGGTCTCAGACAACCTCACCCAGCCCACCTTCTCCTACGAAGACGCCATCCGTGAGCACGTCCGCGTCGAGTCGACCGTCGACAGCGACGGTGACGGCAAGAAGGACCTGGTCCGGGTCGACATCATCCGGCCGAAGGAGTCCGATTCCGGGCTCAAGGTCCCGGTGATCATGCAGGAAAGCCCGTACTACGACGAGCCCGGCGTCGGCTTCGAGATCGAGAAGAAGAAGTACGACGCTGAGGGGAACGTGATGAAGTTCCCCATGTATTACGACAACTACTTCGTGCCCCGCGGCTACGCGTTCGTGTCCGTCGACATGATCGGCACCAGGCTGTCGGAAGGCTGCCCGACCTCCTATGGCCCGTCGGACGTGCTGGGCGGCAAGGCGGTCGTCGACTGGCTCAACGGCCGCGCGACCGCCTACGACGCCAAGGGCGCCCCGGTCAAGGCGACCTGGACCACCGGGCGTACCGGGATGATCGGTCACTCCTACGAGGGATCACTCGCCGTCGGCATCGCCGGCACCGGCGTGCGGGGCCTGGAGACGATCGTGCCGCTGGCGTCGTTCAGCAGAGGCTACGAGATGTGGCGCGCGAACGGCACCCTCACCTGGTTCAAGGGCGGGACGGCCTGGCAGTCCAAGCGGGTCGACAAGGACCCGGACGAGAAGTGCGGGGCCATCCGCCAGAAGATGCAGGAGGACTCCGACGACGGCACCGGCGACTACAACGCGTTCTGGCACGAGCGCGACTATCGCGACGGACCGCTGTTCAAGGCGAGCAACGTGCGCGCCAGCGTCTTCGCGGTGATGGGCTTCCAGGACCGGAACGTGGTGGGCAGCCACTTCTCCGAATGGTGGGCCAAGCTGCCGCGTACCGTGGAACGCAAGGCGTGGGTGACACAGTACGGTCACCTCGACCCCTTCTGGGCACGCCGCGACGTATGGGTCGACACCCTGCACAAGTGGTTCGACCACGAGCTGATGGGCATCGACAACGACATCATGCGCCGGCCCCGCATCGACGTGCAGCACGGCCCCGGCCGCTGGCTCACCGAGGCCGCCTGGCCCGCACCGTCCAGGACCGTCACCCTGCGCCCGCAGCAGGACGGCTCGCTGGCCACGACACCGTCCACCGGCACCGGCAGCTACGTCGACGTCGCCAGGACCGAGACCGCGATGTCCGAGACCCCCGCCATCACCAACCCCAACCGCCTGGCCTTCCTGACCCCGCCGCTGAAGGCCGCCACGCGGCTGTCCGGAACTCCGTCGGTGAGCATGCGGGTCAAGCTGGACAAGCCGGCCGCCAACCTCGGCGTCCTGCTCGTCGACTACGGCACCGACACCCGCATCAACCACCGCGAAGCAGGCCCGGACCGCGGGGAGGGGCTCAAGTTCATCGGCGGCGAAGACTGCGTCGGCGCGAGCACGAACGATGACGACGCCTGCTACCTGAGGGCCGCCGACAACACGGCGCCCACCGCCTTCAACGTCGTCAGCCGCGGAATCATCGACGCGCAGAACCACAGGTCACTGAGCCACTCGACGCCGCTGGTGCCCGGCAGGGCGTACCGGATCACCTGGAAGCTGCAACCGCAGGACTACGAGTTCAAGGCAGGACACCGGCTCGGCCTGATCCTGACCGGAAGCAACGACGACTTCAACCTCGACCCGAGCGGCACCGGCGGCGGCGACGACGCCGAACCCGGCACCGGCGCCAAGGTCACCGTCGAACTGGGCGGCACCTCGATCAAACTCCCGCTGACCACCGAAAAGTAGCCCATCGCCTATGGTCGCGGCCCATGTGGTCGCGACCAGCCGGTCACTACCCGCGCCCGCCGCGGACAGGCGGTCACGTGGTCAGAGGCGGCGGCACTGGTCCTCCTTGTTGCCGCCGACCACGTTGCCGCCGCCCTTCGGCGCCGGGCTGTTCTCCTTGCACTGCAGATTGCCCTTGACCGTGTTGCGCTCCACCAGCGCCCGCCCGCGGTTGCCGACGATCTGGATGCTCCCGCCGACCCGGTTGCCGGCCGCCTGGAGCCGGCCCCGGTTGGCGTCGTACTGGATGTCACCGGTGACCCGCGACGAACGGACCGTCGCCGCCCCGCCCTGCTTGACCTGTACGCTCCCGCCCACCTTGGAACCCCCGGTGACGGTGACGGCCCGCGCGCCTTCGGCCTGGACGTTGCCGATCACGTGCACCCCGCGCGCCACGAGCACCGCGTTCCGCTCCACCTTGACCGTGCCCTTCACCCGCGTACCGGTCAGCGTGCACGTCGCGCCCTGCGGCACCCGTACGTTGTCGAGCGTGCTCGCCCCAATCGAGCCACGGCACGTCCGCTCCTCCGCCAGCGCGGGTACGGCCAGCGCCGCCGCCCCCAGCCCCATCCCGAGCACCGAACCCATCAGAACCAGCTTGATCTTGCCCATGTCCGGTCTCCTCGTCTTTTGTCCACCACCAGCAGCCTTCCGGCGACCGATGAGACGCCGCTGGCACCACCATGAGAGACCTCTCACGCACTAGGCCGACACCGGCCCGCATCCAGGCAGCTTTCGCTGGTGAAAGGCGGGCCCAGCCACATAGCCGGGCAGCGGGGTGGGCCCGCGAAGCCCAATAGGGGTCGGGTTCGCACCCCGACTGGAAGAACTCGCGGAGCGAAGCGGAGCACCATCTACTCGAACCCAGCGCTTCAGGTGCCAGAGCTGCGGCAGATGATCGAAAAGGTCGACTTCCCACTTTACTAGGAACGTTCGTTCCTAGTAGGCTAGACTCACAAGATCATGAGCGAGAATGTCCCCACACTTCCGCGCTACGGCCGAGGTCAACGCCATCGTCGCAGCCGCCGGGGCAACCGCTGATTGGTTGTTCCACAACAAACGCGAGACCTGTGCCGTGGTGGTCATCAGACATGGCAAGCGGTCGGCAATGGTCTACGTTCCGGCGAACCCAGACGCTCGACCGGCCGCGTACCTTGAGGCACTGGTAGATCTGCGAGCCGCCATCGAAGACTTGGAGAACCATCATGACTGAGCCCATTACCTACACGGTCACTTTCGAAGAGGGCGGCTGGACCGCCCGAGACCACTCAAAACGAGTGCGCGGCGTGGCCGTGGCCAGCAATCTGACCCAGTTGGAGCGGGAGTTGGCAGAGGCTCACGAATGGGCCTGGCCCGAGAACCCGCCACCCGTCACGCTCATCCTTGATCTGCCCGGCGAATTGACAGCCAAGGTGAAAGCCTGGCGCGACGAGCGCAGGCTGGCCGAACTACACGCGGCCCGTAGCCTGGAAATGGGAGAAGAAGTCGTCGCCGAGCTAACGGCGCGCTGGTCGGAGCCCGACACAGCACGAATCACCGGCCTGTCCAAGCAGCGGGTACACCAACTGAAAAGGTCGTACCAGTCAAAATCCAAAGCAGACGCGTGAATGTATGGGCGATGTCCCGTACGGCCGACTCGGATCGCGGTTCCGTCGCTTGACGCAAGCTGGGCATGACCACCCAATGCTCGGCGACGCGGCGTCCCCGGATCGATGAACCCTCTCCTGGTACGAGCGGTCAGAGACAGGCCGATTGTCAGGTTGTACCGTCCTGGCCGGGACATCAGGTGATCGGGGAGCTGCCGTGTGAGGAGCATGCGTGGCCCGAGGGCGTCGGCGCGGCTGCTGGATTTCCAGGCGGGCCAGTCGGGCGGCAGGTCGAAGCGGAAGCCAAAGCGGCGTGTCGCGTGCAGCCCCTGCTTCGTCCAGATGAGCAACGGGTGATCGCCGGTGAGGTGCGGGCTGGTGTCGCATACGCCGCTGGCTGACGGCGGTCACGCGGTTTGATCATGAAGTGCCGGCGACTATGACGCAGGTCACAGTTCGGGCGTCGTTCAGAACAGCCCGGTCGCCTCGATGACCTCTTCCGGGGTGGCCGCGTAAACCACTCCTTCAACGGGCGAGCCATCGGCCGCGCTGATCCTCCAGCCGCCTATCTGCACGACCTTGGCGTCCCTGCGGCGGGCGAGGGCCAGTTCCGACAAGGTGCCCCAGGACCCGCCGACCACGATCACGGCGTCACCCGAGTTCACGATGATGGCGTTGCGCGCTTCCCCCATCCCCGTCGGGATCGCGACGCTGAGATGAGGGTTGGCGTTCTCTCTGGTCCCGGCGGACAGAACACCGATCACCAGCCCACCGTCCGAGGCCGCGCCCTCCGCGACCGCCTCCATCACACCGGTGTACCCGCCGCAGATCACGGCGGCCCATGCTGGGCGAGTAGCCGACCGACCCGGCGGGCGTTGGCCAAGTCGTCTTCGGTGGCCGCGCGAGGTCCGCACACCGATACTTGAATCACGTGATCATCCTTCAGTCGGGTCTGCTGACGGTAGCGCTGCCGGACCGGCCGGGTACACGGTGAAGACCTCCGCCTCGGCCGCCAGTTCAGCGGCGACGGGCGCATCGGATTCGTTGAGGCGCTTCACAGCGGCCACGACCCTGCCGATGATCGGCACCGTACGGTGCTGCGGGGCCATTCTCAAGACCTCACGCAGGGGGTCGGCAGCGCCGTCGATGTCTCCGGCCGCGATGTGCGCCGCCGCCAGGTCCAGCCGAGCGGCGGCGATCAGCTCCGGCGAAGGGACCGCCTCGGCCTCCAGAAGGGTGATCGCCTCGGTCGCCTCGACCATCGCGCGAGGGAAGTCTCCGACGGCGGTATGGGCTTCGGCGGCATAGTAGGCGGCCTTGCCGGGATTGAAGCGGAACACCCCCGCCTCGACGTCTGGTTCGCCGGTCGCCGCGTCACGGCACGTCAGGGCGAGGGCGGCGGCCCCGGCGAACTCGCCCGTGAGCCCGGCGGCGGCCAGCGCCCGCGCCTCCTGCGAGGTCAATCGCAGCATCGCGGTAGCCGTCGTCGCGTGGTCGCGGCCCAGGGCGGCGATATCGGCGGCGCTGCGGTAGTCGCCCCGCCAGTAGGCGATGAGGGACTGCACCCATCGGGTGTAGGCGCGCAGTGGGCCGTCGTTGATCAGCTCCGCGCACACCAGCGCTGTCCGGGCGTGCGTGTCGGCCTCGGCTGGGTGCCCCAGGTCGGCGGAGGCGTGCGCGAGCAGGGCGCACAGCTTCCCGGCCACCAGGTACAGGTGGCGCTCGTCGAGCATGGAGAAGACGTCGGCGCGCAGCCCAGCCACGCGCCGGAAGGTAGTGATCAGGGGGCGGCGGAGGTAGTCCTCGGCGAGCCTGCCGACGTCGGCGTCGAGCTGCTCCATCGCGGTCTCGTCCAGTCGCCGGACCCTGCCCTTGGCCTCGCCCTGGCCGGAGCCGTCAGCGCCGCCTATCAGGTGCTCAGCGAGCGCGCCGACACACGCCCCTTCCCGGCCCCCGGCCGCTTCATCACCGTCCGGGGGCGCAAGATCCACGTCCGGGTCGAAGGCGAGGGCGGGCCGACCATCGTCATGCTGCCCGGCATGACGGACAACGGCCTGAACTGGGCGCGCGTGTGGCGGCAGCTCGTGCCCGCGCACCGGGCGTGGATGTACGACCATGACCTCGTGGGCCCGGCCAGCTCCGGTCCGAACGCGGCAGACGCTCATCCTGGGCACGGACTTCACCGTCCTTAGCCAACAAGCACTCGGCACTGGCACAACGCTTACCCAGGCGCAAGCCGCGCGCCGAAGGCGCCTGATAGGACGGCCCGAGCGAAGCGAGGCCCAATGACCAGGGCGGGATCCAACCACCCAACTGGGCAACGGGCGGGCCTCAAACGAACGCCCGACCGAAGGGAGGCCCTCCAGGGGTCGGGGCAACGCCCCGACTGGAAGAACGCGCGGAGCGAAGCGAAGCACCATGCCCTTGGGCCCAAACAAAACAGCCTTGCCCCCCACGCCCGAAGGGCGCAGAGGGCAAGACCATGCTTCTGTGGACCTAATCTCCGCCTACTCGAACTCGGCGTCACAGGTGACAGAGCTGCGCCACAAGATCGAATCCTTGGACAGGGCCTACCGCCTCTAGATCGTGCGGCTCGGCGACCCTTCATTACGAGTGAACGGCGAAGGCGCGGCTGAGGCGTCGCGGTGCTGGTCAGGCGTATGTGGAGGTACGTGGTGATGAGCCGGCGTCCGGGCGCGTTGCTGTACTTGAGTGCTGATCGGCGAAGGCGAGAACCCGCGCTTCGGTGACAAGCAGACCACGGCAGCCATCTCGGACTGTTGGTGCATTTCGGTCCCACCCAAAGCCATAAAGGCCAAGGGCTAAAAAAGGCATGGGTGCCGAATTCTCGGCATGCACGCCCTACACATCATTCGTTTGACGGAGAAGCTTACTATTTGACTGCACACAGGTTGATTGGCGTCAGTAAGAGGACGTTTCACGACTTGTTCACTATGGTTAGCTGGTGTCGTCCGACTCGGCAGGGACACCTGTGACAGCAGTTCAGCTCGTCGTGTCCACTGTGCCCACCGACGACGCGGGAGCCAGGACCGCAGACCTGTTCGACTGGCAGGCTTCCATGGCGGCTGCCGACGGCCTGGCCCTATATCGGTCAGCATTGAACGAGGCCAAAGAGCTTGTAGATGATGACAACTGTCGACTCATCTGTGAGCACCACGAAGACTGGGTGGCTGTCCGGGCAAGCGACGCAGAGCTTGTCTCGGCCAAGCACAAGGAGCCAGCGTTCGGGGCGTTCACTACCTACAACCAGCTTCTGGGAGACGGTGGTCTGGCTCACCTCTTTCTCAGGTGGAGGATGCTCAAGGAGCAACCGACATGTCGGCTTGCTACCAACGTCGGACTTGCCGCGGGGGCCGCTCAAAACCTTGCGAAGGCAACGGTTGTTCTTCGAGCCCAAAGGCTGGCTGGGACGTCGCTAGCGTCTTCGGATGGTTCTGTCACGGGCTTTGCCCGGGCGCTCCTCGGCCGATCGGACATGCCTCATGAGTGGCAGCAGGGCGAGCCCCGGGACATCTCCATCCCGACGGCTGAGCAGAGCGCAGAGGTTGCACGCTTTCTTTCCATGCTCAGCTTGCCCGATCCGAGCCCCAGCCGTCTTTACGTCTCATATGCCGCGCCGGCCATGTATGCCAAGCCGATCCTCGACCGGCTTGGCCGACCCGACATTCAGGCTGAGTCGGTCTGGGAAGCGGTTCTTGCCCTGTTCCGCGCGAGAATGCGGGCTGCTGGTCCTAAGCCAGAGGGAGGACTGCCAGCAGTGCTTGCTTACCCCCTTGGAGCGCCGGCCCCAAGCCTGGCTGACATGGAGCGTTCCCTAGCCTCTAGGATCGTAACCTTGGGCGACATCGACATAGCTGTACGTACTGCCATAGCAAACCCTGGCGGTTACATGCCTCTCACGCGCATACTTCGGACGAGTCCACTAGCCGTCAAGATGGCCGCAGGGCGCTGCACTGACAACAGCATCGAGCGTGCCGAGCACCTGAAGCTGGACTACCAGAACTACTGGCGAAACCGTGGTAGTGGTGACCCAGCCGCGCGTCTCGACAAAGAGCGCCTGGTCCGCGTGCTACTTCGCATCGGCGATCAAGCGAGCGAATCACTGTCCCACGTGCCCGAACCCATCGGCAACGCCCTATGGAAGGAACTCCAGTTGCTGATCAACGGGCTGAACCTCGACGACATGCATCCTGGCATGGACCACGATTTGCTTCTTGGTGGGGTCTGTGATCTCGTGAACCGTTGCAAAATCTGGTTCAGCCCGGCTTTCGAAGTTCAAGTGGAGATCGACAGACTCCGTGCACTGCAGGAGTCAGCGTCATGAGTACCCCACGCGATCCCTACGAGCTTGCATTGTTGCGGGAAGACCTCGCCTATCACCAGGCCCGCGTGCTCCTCTTAGTAGAAGCTGTATCTAGCACGCCTGGCCACTCTGGCAAACTCGATGGCTTGACCAAGCTTGCCAAGTTGGACTTTCTCTTACGCTATCCAGCGCTCGCGCCGACGGTACTTGATGCCCTCGACCCAGCCGACGGCCGCCTTCACCTAAGCGAGGAGGACACCGTCATGCCAACAGATGTCGAGGCGCCGATGACCCGCTACAAATATGGCCCCTGGGATGACAAGTACTATCCAGTAATCGGGGCGCTTGTGGGTCGCGGCCTACTCCGCTATGCGAAAGGACGTCGGGGTAGTGTCGCACTCGTTCCTACTCCTTTAGGGCGGCGAGCGGCTCGCGCGATAGCGGCTTCAGATGCCTGGGCGAAAACTAGCGACCGGTCACTCGCTATTGCGCAGGCGTCATCCGGATTAGCAGGAAACACCCTGAAAGAGCTGATCTATCAACGACTGGCTGGCCTGATGGACCGCCCGTACAGGCAGGTGATCCAGTGACCACCCAATTTAGGATAAACACTGTCCTAATCAGTACTATCGAGGGAAACGTTGAGTACACCTTCCCTTCCGATCTTACAGTTCTAGCAGGCAGAACTGGCGTTGGAAAAACAACGCTTCTTGAGCTTATCAAGTACGGGTTCGGCGGCGATGGTGCGCTCGCGGACGTAGTTCGTAACCATGTCGACGGAGTCACGCTTGAAGTATTGATGGGAGAATCTCGGTTCCGGATCTATCGCAGCGTCGACTCCGCTAAACGCAATGCAGTCCGCGTCTATGATCTGATCGCTCATGAGAGGCTTCCGGATCATTTCACTGACTACCGACAGCAGCCTAGTCTCAATACGCTTCTAATGCAGGCATTGGGTTTGCCTGATGATGTGAGAGCAGCTGCTCGAACAAAGGGTAGTAGCCGCGCCGGTGACCGCATAACGTTCGCTGACGTCTTCTCGTATCTGTACGTACCGCAGTCGGCTATCAACAGAGAGATTGCGCATAGCGAAGAGGGTTACAGGGAACCGAAACGAAAGGCAGTTTTCGAGCTGCTATTCGGTCTAACCAATACAGACATCCTGAAGATGCAATCCGAGGTTAATATACTGAATGGCTCGATAGCAGAGGCAGAGAGAGAGCACGCGACCGTCCTCGCGTTCCTTCGTGAGAGTAATACTGCCGAACAAGTGGATGCCCAAGCGGCCTTCCAAGAGGCTGTGGCTGAGCAGCGGGCGGCCGAGGAAGAACAGAGGCGGTTGCGTGATACCGTCGACCCGATCGCCGATCGCGAAACACAAGCACTACGTGACTTGCTGAATGAAGCTGAGCGTGGCGTAGCTGAGGCTCGCAGTGTGGTGATCGATCTCACCCGGAGACAGGGAGAGTACCGGGGAGAGCGACGTCGTGTTCAAGCGGATCTACACAGGCTCGAACGTATGCATGATGCGGGAGAGCGTTTGGCTGATATCGAGTTCGTTGTATGCCCTCGATGCATGCAATCGCTTGCCGGCCGCGAGATCCCGCACGGTAGCTGTCGCGTTTGCCTACAGCCTGACCCTGTGCCAGCGACCGAAGGTGCTGGCGGTGGCCAGTACGAGTTGCTCCAACTTAAGGATCAACTCGTAGAGATGGAGAATCATCTTGCTGTAATCGACCACCAACTCCGCCTGACTATGCAGATGGTTTCAGATAGAGAGCAGCTCGTCCAATCACTTACCGTTCAAATCGATGCGCGAACAGCCGAACGAATCACCCCGCGCCTGCAAGCTTTTAGCGATGCGGCTGACCGACTCGCCGTCGCTCGGACAAAACAAGAGTATCTGGAACAGGTGTTGCGTCAATGGGACCGTGCTGACGACCTAGGCACAGCTGTTCAAGACCTTCAGGAAGAGAAGGCCCAGATCGTTGCGGACATGGAACGTGCTCAGGATGCGTTGAACTCTCGGCGCCGCAGCATCCTTGAGGCATTGAATGAGGAGTTCCAAGAGGCTGCGGCGGCTATCGGCATTCCAGGCGTAACGAATGCCGGTATTCACGCCACCAACTATTTGCCTTTGCTTAACGGGCAGAGGTACTCGCAATTCAGTGGCCCAGGTGGCGGTATCATCACTGCTACGCAGGTCGCTTACTGGATGTCTCTGCTCGCTGTTGCCGTGCGGGATCGCGAGACTCGGTATCCAGCGTTCCTAATGATTGATAGTCCACGGCTGGCGCTGAACACAGCAGAAGCGCTCTCTGCGGCGCTCTACAGGCGAATGGTCCGTCAGGCTGATGCAAATCCTGGCCGCGTACAGATGATTGTCGCCGATAATGAGCTGCCTGCGGAGTATCGAGGCGACTACCGGCAAATAGATTTCAGCTACGAGCAGCCCACTATTGCTACGGTCTCGCATCCGGGACCTGATGCGGTAAAGCTCATGGTCGCGCCGCACGAAAGCTAAGCGTGGCCTAGGAGAGTCTCCAAATGCTTATCCGGAGACTCCAATGCGCGATTCTTCGTACGACGACGTACACAGGTGTACCAGGATGTTTGATCGCTGGGGCCTTGGGGTCGCCGAGGTAGTCGATTCGTGTGGCTATGCGTTGGGAATCTGCGAGAGCCCTCTGTGCGGCTGGTGCGGAACGGCTTGGCACCCATGACTAGCATGTGTCGTGGGCGAGTACCCGAGTTCGGCGATGGCAAGCCGACCCGGAGCGCAGGGCTGTTAGGCCCGAGCACCGGAAGCGGTGCGGTAGCGATCGCCCCCAGCCATCTCCGATGGGAACCAAAGGGTGGCGATCGTCCCACCTCAGGGGCTCGATTTAGGGCGTGATGATCCCCGATCGGACAGTTGGGGACGTGAGGGACGCCCTGGCGCTGTTGCGAGCCTAGGGCTGACCAAGCAGGGTACTCGATGAGGCTCTCGTAGAGCTGCGTGCCGAGATGGTTGGCGCGTGGGTGGTGCTGGCCGCGACCGGACGAAGAGCCGCAGCGCGGCCAGTGACCGCCCCGATGCGCGTCGGCCGCCATAGGCGGCTGCCTTGATGACGTAGAGATAATTGGTTGCGTCCCCAGAGCATGCGTCGGTCAGTGATAGCCGGGATTGCAGCGGAACGCTAGGGAACCCTAGGGGTGATGAGCAATGACGATCTGGGCACCATGTTGATCCATCAGCAGGCTCGTGAAGCCGACGCGGCGTAGCATCACAGCAGCAGAGATCTCCCAACCAACCGGCAGGATGGCTGATGGCGGACCATGTCCAGATCCTCACCACGGCCGAAAGTCGTGAAGACGCCTACGCGCTCGCTCACAGCCTCATAGGTGACCAGCTAGCGACAAGTGTCCAGGTCGCCGGGCCGATTGTGTCGATCTTCATGCAAGGCAGCGCGATGGTGGAGGCGCAGCAATGGCAACTCGTTCTGCGAACAACCGCTGCTCAGGTGAGTGCGGTACGGGAGATCGTCTCCGCATCGGAGTTCGTTGTGGTTCCAGTTCTCGATGGAGATGGTGAGTAGGTCCAGGTCGCTCAGTCAACGCGGCCAGCCGAGGTGCCTGGGACTTCAATCGCTCTGGCCAGTGCCATGCCATCAGTCAGATCTGGCATGACGGTTTCGGCGCCGGCATCCTTCAAATCTGTCGCTGTGCTCTTCCCAGAGGCAACAGCGATCACGTGGGCTCCGCCTTCGCGCCCTGCGGTCACGTCTTGCGGCGTATCCCCGATCAGAATCGTCGTCTCGCGCGTGAACCTGCGGCCAAGCTTGCGTTCGGCCCGCTCCTGCGCGATACGCACCAGGTTGGCGCGGACTGGATCGTCTTCGCCGTAGCTCCCGATCTCAAGATCGACGAGATGGTGCAGGTCGAAGATGCGGAGCTTGGCCTCTGCCGAGAGCCTGGTGTTCCCGGTGAGGACCGATTGGGTAACTCCTGCTAGCCGTCCGACCGATTGAAGTGCGGTGACCGCACCGGGCAGCACGCGCCCTCGTAGCCGCATCTCATGCGTACGTTCCTCATAGCCGCGGGCCTGGAGTTCGATGAAGCGTTGGAAGTACTCGGCCGATCGCGGGATCCCGTGCAGGTCGAGGGTTTCGCCGAAGATGACCAGTTCGGTCCGGCCGCTGGGGTCGGCCATGTCCTTCATGGGTACACCGGTCGTCTGCTCGAAGGCCGCGGCGAACACCTCGCGCCCGACTCCTCCCGTCTCGATCAGGGTGTGATCGATGTCCCAGAGCACGAGCCGGTGAGTGGTCACAGATCCGCCCCTCCTCTTACGAGATCGCGCATGCCAAGACTCTCACGGGATTCGGCGTTCCGGCCTACGGTGGAGAGCGGTGGTTCACGGGCACGCTGGTGACGACGGATGTGCAGGAGGCCCCGTGGGTTCGGTGGAGATCCCTATCGGTGAGCGGGTTCGCTTTACCGCACTGCCCGCAACAAGAAGCAAGCCGTGGTTGCCGGCCTGGCGGGCATAAGTGAGAACTATCTGAGCCAGATCGAACGCGGGGTTCGCACGCCGACGATCGCCATGCTTCACCAGCTCGCCCGTGTGCTGGACGTGCCCGTCGCGGTGCTGATCGGTGAGCCTTCTCTTGAGGGCGACAGTGTGCTTCACCCGGTCGCGGGCCAACTGCAGCGCGTGCTAACTACCTATGACGTTCCGCTTGATGAGAGTCCCGATCTGCCCGCGCTCAGAGCGCGGGTCGAGAGTGCTTGGGGTCTGTGGCAGGGGTCCACGAATCGCTTCACTGAGGTAAGCACGCTCATCCCGGATCTCACGCGCGATGTCCAGGGCGCCGTACGCGCGCTCCGTTCCTCGACCGAGGCCGGCTCGCGGCGGGAGGCGTACCAGATCTCGGCTGACCTGTACTACCTGCTGAGAACCTTCACCAAGCGCGTGGGGCGGACGGACCTGTCACTCATGGTCGCCGACCGCGCCGTGACCGCCGCGGAGAACGCGGATGACCCGCTGAGGGTCGCCGCGGCCAAGTGGAACCTTGGCCAGATTCTCCTGTCCCAGGGAGAGGCTGAAGGCGCCGAGGACGTGGCGATGCGGTCCATCGAGGAACTGCGTCGTGAGGTCCCCGAGCGCCGTCCCGATCAAGCAGCCCTTGAGGGTGCGTTGTGGCTGGTGGCTGCCATCGCCTCCGGACGTCGCCACGATCATTGGACCGCGAGGGAACGCATCCAAGGGCCGGCTACCGAGGCCGCTCGTGACTCCGGCGAGGGCAACGTCTTCTGGACGGTGTTCGGGCCCCTGAACGTCGGCCTGCACCTGGTCAGTGTTGAGATGGAGGCCGGCGAGGTAGCCGAAGCCCTCCACATCGCAGACCAGCTCGACGTGAACCAATCCCCTTCGCTGGAACGCCGCATGACGTTCGCGCTGGAAGTCGCCCGTTGCTACGACCAGCGGCAAGAGGACGCGGCGGTCATCCTGCACCTCATGAACGCCGAGGCCAGCGGTCCGGAGGACCTGCGGTACAACACCCTTGCGCGCGATCTCGTGCGGTCCCTGCTGAAGCGTGCCCGGCCCACGTTCCAGCCTCAGGTACGCGCTCTCGCCCGCCGGGTCGGCCTGCTCGACTGACCCGCGCTACCTGCTAACCCGCGCTCAGAGCGCGGGTAGTCGCCTCCATCCCCACCTAGTGTCGAGCGCACTCGACACCGGGTGAAGGGAAGGGAGGTGAAGAACCGGATGCGACGCGAGTTCCGGGTAGTCAGCGACCTTGAGCCGCTGCCGTACCCACTGCAGCCGGACGACTATCGGACGCGCGCCTTTCTGCTGCCTCTCACCTCCGAGTCGTCGCGTACGGCGCGGCGTTGCATGTCGGATCTTCTCCTCCTCTGGAGCCTTTCGGATCTCGTTGACCCCGCGGCGTTGATCACGGCCGAGTTGGTCGGCAACGCGGTCCGCCACGCGACCGGATGGAGCGACGAAGCGCTACCTGTACGGCTCTTGGCCATCTATGCGGCGCGTACCCTGCGCATCGAAGTACGCGACCCGGACCCGCGCAATCTTCCGGTCTGGCGCGTGCCAGAAGAGCTGGCCACGTTCGGGTACGGCATGCAGCTCGTGCACGGCTACGCCGACCGCTACGGCGTACGGGTTACCGATGCCGGCAAAGCCGTGTGGTGCGAGATCGACCGCCACGCCGACGCTCCCTTCTCCCGCTCCGATCTGACGACGGAAAGGGGCGGTTCTCATGGGTGAGCTTTCCGAGACGCGCTGGGCAGAGGGAGATCCGGCCTTTCTGCTGGAAGAGGGAGTCGGCTACGTCCGCGAGTGGGCGCGAGCACAGCACTCTGTGGCGAAGGTCAAGGATGCTCTCACGGCTACCGGGTGCGCCGAGGCCATGCCGTACCTGCGGGCGGACGTCAACGAGTTCGGCGCCGGGTTCGTCGAGTTGGGACGGGTGACGCCGCAGACTGCGGCATTGATCGCGCAGGCTCTCGCCGAGATGGCCGCGCGCAAGTCGGTCGACGAGCACGCTGCCTGAGCAGGAGAGCGTTGCTGTGGATACCGCTCCTGAGGTTGCGGCTGTGAGGGCGCTCGGGCAGGCCCTCGAACGGGATGGGATCGCTGCTGAGGTGTATGCCGGCTACGGGCTGGCGCTCGCGTTCATAGGTCCCGATCTTGTGGTGTGGTGCAACGGTCATCGCTTCTGGTGGCGCACTGTGGGGAACGACCGGCGCCATCGTCCCGTCTACGCATGGCATCCAGCCGTTGAGCCATTGAAGGCAGCTCGCCGCGTCGCACGTCAGTACGCCGGACAGCGGACCTCAGCCCGAGGCAGCGCCTGGTGGTCGCCATGAGACACGCAGACGCCTGGAACAACCAGCGGGTTACCGACCAGATCGAAACGGTCGCGCAAGTGCATGCCGAGAAGTCGGTGTGCATGTCCAGGGTCGAGTTCCTCGACTACTTCGACCTGGACATATCTACTGCCCGCACCTTGTACGGCATGTACCTCAGGGCATGTGCCTATGCTCGCCTGAGCCAGCGTGAAGTCATCGACTCCGCGGTTTCGACGCGGTGATCGCGTAGACGGCCTCTAGCGCGTCTCCGCAGACGACCACCTCTTCAAGCGCGATCGGTCTCTTCTCCAGAGTCGCGACACGGGTGATGTGGAGGACGGGCGTTCCGGCCAGGGCCTTCAGGGTCTCCGCCTCATCCGGCAACGGCATGCGTGCCCGGACGTGCTCCTGCCAGCTCAGGCGGCCTTGCTGGTCGAAGTAGCCGTAGACCTCTGATGGCGCTGGCAGCGCGGGGTTGTCCGCCCATGGGGTGTCCTGGGCGACGCTGAATGGCACGCTGAGCCGGCGCATGCGCGACGTCCCTTCGGACCTCTCCAAGGTCAGGCGGACGAGCATCGGTTCCCCTGAGGGGATCGCCAGGAGTTCGGCTTGCGGGAGTGCGGCGTTGACGCGCAGGTGAGACGGTGAGTCCACTTCCTCCCAGGCCGCTTGGTCACTGTCTTCGTACGTGCCGGCAGGCGTTCGGGTGAGTCCGCGGTGGTCAACTTGGGCGGGACGCGCGGAGAGGGAGCGGACAAATGTGCCCTTCGGGCGCTGCACCTCGACCAGGCCAGCGGCCTTCAGTTCGTTGATGGCGTTGCGGATCGTCGGGCGGGAGAGGCCGAACTCTTCGGCTAGCTGTTGTTCGGACGGTAGAGCCTGTCCGGCGGGGAAAGTGCCGTCGAGGATGCGCTCCCTCAGGTATTCGGCGACCTGCTTCCACCGGGAGACCGGTGCCTTGATCTCCACCACGTGTGGCTCCTAGCTGGGGCTTCGCGGTGCCCCGGAGGATTTCTGCGATTTGGGTCCCTGACCCGGTTGACACAACGTACTACGTTGGCCGTACAGTTGTAAACGTTCAACGTACTACGTTGGCCTAATCGGGTCGGCGCTCCGCTCGCGAAGGGAGCTGATCCCCATGAACCACCTTCAGAACACCGCGCGCCGCGCTCAGCTCATCGCGGACCTGCGCCAGTTCGCCAGGTACCTGGAAGACCACCCCACGCTGCCAGTCTCTGATCACGGCGTCGTGAGCCTCAGTTTCCATCCGAGCTTCGACACCGACGCGGAAGCGATCGCCGAGGTTGAGCGGGTGTCCGCGCTTCACGGTCTTCCCGTACAGCGGCGTTCCGGACAGCACTTCGCCACGCTGGTGCTGGGCAGCGTCGAGTACACGATCGTGGCCATCGAGCAGGAGGCCGCGGACGCCTACGACGCCCATCAGTCCTACCGCTCGAACTTCCGCCTCCATTACGGCTCAGGGGCATGAGCCGTCCATGGACATCCCCCTCTTAATCGTTATCGCCGCCCTGGTCCTGGCCCTCATCACGTTCGTGCTGTTCCTGATCGTGGTGATCGCCATCCGCGCCGAGGACGGCCGGCGACGCCTCGACGGCAACCAGGCGAGCCACGCCGAGCGGATGACACGACGCCTGATCGGCGCCTACTCCCACTACTGCGAACAGTTCCCCGCCCTCTGCCCGGAGAGGAGGTGACTGCCCTTGAAACCCCTCCCCCGATCGCTCGTCGGCGGATGTCCGTGCGGCGCTGCCGTACTCCCCGGGAACCGCGCCTGCGTGAAGTGTCGCGCCCGTGCCCGATGGCGCCGGCGTAAGGCCCACCACGACGGCATCTGAGCCCGTACGGAACATGAAAGGAGGTGATGGGCCGTGTCGATCTCGGTTCCGCTGGTCCTGCTCATGGGCGTAGCCGTCATCATCGCTCTGCGCTATCTCGGGCTACGCCTGTGGCAGGCCATCGTCTGCACGCTGTTCGGGTTCCTGCTCGCGGCAACCGCGCTGGCTCCCGACATACGCCACGTGCTGAACGGGCTTCTCGACCTGATCACCACCCGCTGACCTCAAAGGAGTGATCATCACCCATGACCGACCAACTCAAGATCCACAACGGAGACCGCAACCACCGACTCGGAGAGGTGATCGCCTATGACCCACCGACACCCATACCCACACGCTGACCTTCTGGAGGTTCTCTCCCGCAATCACACCGCCGTCCACCTGGTGACCACGCTCGCGCGTGCCACCCCCGCCCACGCTCCCGTCTGGGAACACCTGCACACCGCCTTGGCCGACGCTCACGCGCTGGCCGGCGAACTCGACGAACTCCGCGCCGAACTGGCCAGCGTCCGCTATGAGCGTGCCAATCTGATAGCCGCAGCAGAGGCGACCCTCGCCGCCCATCGTGAGGGTGAACGCGACCCGCTGTGGTACCTGCGAGACGAACTCGCCCACCAATCCCTCCCGCGTGGGGGTGGGGCTCTATGAGTCGCACCTCGCGTCACCGCATGCGCCGAGACGCCCGCCGTATGCGCCGGTACGGGGTCCAACCTGTCGCCTCCATCACGGATGACCTCGAATTCGCCCCTCTGGTCGTCACCAGCATCGGACGATGGCTGTGGCGCTACCGCTCCGAACTCGCCCCCGTGGCCGTGGCGGTCTGGCTCATGGGGATAGGGCTGATGCTCCACCACCTCTATCGCCCCTGGTGGCCTACCATCGCGGGCTCCACGGCCGTCCTCGCTGCCGCTCTGATCTACGCCGGACGATGGGTCAACCTCACCCGTCCGATCGAACGTGCCTACGCCGCCATGGCAACGGCCTTCGCCGGAGGATGGCTGGCCATCGCCACGCATCTGGGGCCGTTCGCCGAACCGTTGCCACTCGTGCTCGCTGGCGGAGGCATCCTGCTGGCCGTGCCCTGGTGGGCACACCGTCGCCGACGTGCCCGCGTCCGGGTGGAGCGCACCTTGGCGGCCTGGCCTCACATCGCGGACGCCGTCTCCCTGGCAGGCTCCCGCGTGCAATCGGCGATCGTGGACGTCTGGGGCTACCGCTTCCGCCTCGCGCTCGGCATGGGCCAGACCGTGGAGGACGCCGTCAATCGCATCCCCGCGCTGGAGTCGGCTCTCAGCGCCAAGCGCGGTGCCATCCGAGTACAGCCCGTTCCTACTGGAGAGGCCAACCGGGCAGATGTCCGCGTGATCGAAACAGATCCACACGCCGACGCGATCACGTGGCCAGGCCCGTCCATCACCTCCATCACCCAACCGGTCAAGCTCGGGCTCTTCGAGGACGGCACCCCCGTACGCGTCTCCCTGCTCCGCAGGCATGCCCTGCTGGGCGGCATCGCGGGAGCGGGCAAGAGCGGCACCGTCAACGTCGTCATGGGCGAGTTGACCGCCTGCCCGGACGTCATCCTGTGGGGAATCGACCTCAAGGGCGGCATGGAACTCATGCCCTGGTCATCTTGCCTCGACAGGATCGCCACCACCCCGCAGGAAGCCGAAGCGCTCTTGGCCGACGGCGTCACGATCCTCGACGCCCGCGCCGATCACCTCGCACGAGCCGGCGAACGCGTCTGGAATCCCTCCCCCGCCATGCCCGCACTGGTGATCCTCATCGACGAGTACGCCGAACTCTCCGACGACGCTCCCAACGCCCTGCGCCACGCGGACTCCATCGCCCGCCGCGGACGCGCCATCGCCGTGCAACTCGTGGCCGCCACCCAGCGCCCCTCGCAGAAGGCCATGGGCAAGGGCGCCGTCCGGTCCCAGATGGACGTACGCATCGCCTGCCGCGTCCGCGAACAACGCGACGTAGACCTGATCCTGGGACAAGGCATGCTCAAAGCCGGATGGCATGCCCATCGCCTCGACGCTCCCGGCAAGTTCCTCATCACCGCCCCCGAGCACGACACCCCGCGCCGAGCCCGTACCTATCTCCTCACCGACACCCATGTGCAAGCCACGGCCGACCGCCACAGCGCCGGCCGTCCACGACTCGACGCGGTATCGGCCGCCGCGCTCGAATCCACTCCGGAAACGGAACCGCGACGAGAAACCCGAGCCGACGACGCCGAGCAAGCGTTGAAAGACGCACTGGCCGATGCTCCCCCCGAAGGCATCGCGATCGGCGACCTGATCTCGGCAACCGGGATGGGCCGCCGCTGGGTCTACTACCGCCTCGACGAACTCGCCCGCGCCAAGTCCGCCGAGCAGATAGCCCGCGGTCGCTGGCGGGCCACACCTCACAGTCCGTAACCATGTGCACGTGCACGCCTCGCGCGCGTCTGCGCGCGTAGGGACGCATGCGGGCCGTGCACGTGCACGAAGCACGAACACGGAGCGTAAGGAGGTGAGGATGCCTGTCCCGAATACGAGTCCATGCCAAACCCCGCAACCCCATGGACACCGACCTACTCACACAAGCCCTCATCCGCATCGCCCGACGACTCGAAGGTGTTCCGAAATCGAAACACGAGGAGTAGCGTGGAAGACCAGCCACCTTTCGGAGCTCATCATGACGCTGGGCGCCTACCTCCAAGCCGCACGCCGGCAGGCCGGCTACAGCCTCCGCCGCCTCGCGCGCGAGACCGGCATCCACCTGTCCTCGATCTATCGGCTGATGAGCGACGACATCGACAACCCGTCTGCGGCGAACCTCATCAACATCGCCAAGGTACTCAAGCTCAACCCTGCGGAGATGTTCGCCCACGCGGGCATCTCCGCCCCGCCCACAGACCTGGACGCCGTCCTCCGCACCGAGTACGGCCTGCCGGATGAGGCGATAGCCCAGATCCACACGATCATCGTTACCCACTCCACGCAGAAGGCGGAGCGGCCATGACCAAACGAGCGGTTCTGTATCTCCGTGTCTCCTCTCGCGGCCAGGTCGATACCGACTACGACCCCGAGGGCATCTCTCTGCCCGCTCAGCGCGTCGCGTGCCAACGGCGCTGCGCCGAGTTGGGCGCGGAGATCGTGGACGAATACGTGGAGCCTGGACGCTCGGCGACGACCGTGGAGAACCGCCCCAAGTTCCAGGAGATGATGGCCAGGATCAAGGCACGCAAGGACGTCGATTACGTCATCACGTACAACCGGGCACGCCTGCACCGCAACGGCATCGACGCCGCGATCACCAAGCGAGACCTGCGCGCAGTCGGCACACAGATCATCTCGATCATGGACTACACCGAGGACTCCGCCATTGGCGACCTGGTCAGCACGGTCATCGACGGAGTGAACGAGTACCAGTCCCGCGCATCGGGCGCCGACATCTCCTACAAGATGGGCCAGAAGGCGACACACGGCGGCACGCTCGGCCTCGCTCCGATCGGCTATCTCAACGTCCGTGAACGTTTCGAGGGCCGCGAGATCCGCACGGTGGCCATCGACCCCGTGAGGGGTCCGCTGGTCCGCATGGCCTTCGAGCTGTACGCCACGGGCACGCACGGCTTCCACGACCTGATCGAAGCCCTCACAGACGCCGGCCTGCGGAGCAGACCCACGAAGCGATACCCGGCGGGAACACCGATCTCCCTCAACACGGTCGGCAAGCTTCTCCGCGACCGCTACTACATCGGCTACGTCACCCACAAAGGCATCGAGTACCAGGGTCGCCACGAACCCTTGATCAGCCACGACCTCTTCAACCGAGTCCAAGAGGTGCTGTTCAATCAGCGCGGTGCCGGCACCCGGGCCCGCACCCACCACCACTACCTCAAGGGTTCCATCTGGTGCCATCGCAGCAGACACCGCTTGATGATCATGCCTGGCCGCAGCAAGAGCGGAGTCCAGTACTTCTACTTCATCTGCCGCGGACGCCAGAACCGCACCTGCGACCTGCCCTACCTGCCGATCATGGAGGTGGAAGCCGCGGTCGCCGGCCACTACGCCACCCTCGCGCTACCAGCCGGACTACGCGAGCGCATCACCACGGCGATGAACGCCGCGATGACCGACAATGCCGCAACCAGGGACGCCCTCCGCGCAGAGATCAAGAAGCAACTCGCCAAGCTCGACCAGCAAGAGGACCAGTACCTAGACCTGGTCGGCGATCCCGACTGGCCACGCGAGAAGCTCTCGAAGCGGCTACGCGACCTCCGCGACCAACGCGCCCGCGCGAAAGCCCGGCTCACTCGCGCCGACGACCCTCAACTCACGGACGGCCATGCCGCCCTCAGCATGGTCCTGGACCTTCTGACGAACCCTCATGAGCTGTACGCCATGGCCGACGAGAAGTCCCGCCGGATGCTCAACCAGGCGTTCTTCCACAGGCTCTACCTGGACGCCGACGACTCCCCCGCCGTAGCGGCAGAAGACCCTACCGACGTCATCGCCCCGTTCAGAAACGACAAAAGCGGCGATGTCCACAAGGACACCGCCGCTTCGGCGCTACTCGCCAAGGCCCTGCACGAGCCGTGTTCGAGTAACACCCACATGGTGGAGGTGGCGGGAATCGAACCCGCGTCCTTCAACCCCAAATCAGGGCTTCTCCGGGCGCAGCCTGCTTAACGTGTTCTCAGCCCCGGCGCTCACGCAGGCGCGTCGCCGACAGGCTCAGCCACTGTTTGATTTCCCGCTCTCCCCCGTGGCCGGGTCGAGCGGTGGAACCCTCTAACGATGCCAGGTCCTGAGCCGAGGGCGTGCTCAGGCTGACAGAGGTTTCGCTACTTAGGCAGCGAGAGCCAGGGAACCCTGGCTGACCTCAGAGTGCTTCTTATTGGCACTTATTGTTTGCGGTCACAGTGTTAACGAGGTTATGTCCGCCGTCCTCGGCCCGCTTCCCCTGACTTGCAAAGTCGAAGTCGAAGCCAGTCACCCCCATGTTCTGTTGTCAACACGGCCACCGAAGCGACCGAGCAACAAGAAGATACTCCCCACAACACCGCCAACGCCAACTCATATTCCGCCGGACATGCCGAAACCCCGGAGACGCGGCACAGCAGCACGCATCCCCGGGGTCGACCGGCAGGGTCGAGCCGGTCCGGACGGCAGGACTTCCCCCGAGATGAAGTCCTGTCTCGTCACGGTGACTGAGTCCGCAACCCCCCGAGCGGGCCCAGTCATCCAGTAAGACGCAGCAGGGGATCAGATTGGTTGCTCACCGTCTCGAGAAAATCACCCAGGGTTACGGAGCGCTCCGAAGAAGCGACCCGCCGTCGCGGCGGCGTCGGAGTTCTTGGTCAGTACGGCTACCGCCACATCCCCCTGCCAGCCGACAAACCAGCCAAGTTGCTGGCTCGGCACGGCGGCGGCCACGCCGTACACCCTGCCTGCTCCCGCCTGCGCGGCCGGCGAGCTGGCGACGCCGGCCTTCATCATCGCGGTGAGGGCGGTGCGGACGGAGGGATCGACCGGCACGCTGGCGGGCGGCTTGACGGCGAGTTGCTCGGCGGCGGGGTCGGGGCGGTCGGGGCTGGTCACCAGCGACGGCGGCCGCCAGGTGCCGGATTTGACCGCCGCGGCCACGAGCGCCATGGACAGCGGGCTGACCTCGACGTTCTGGCCGGCGATGGCCTGGGCCTTCTCCGCGTCGGTGGCCAGGCTGGGCATCTTGCCGGTGAACGCCTTGAGGGGGAGCTGCCAGTTGACGCCGATGCCATAGGCCTCGGCGCTGCGCTTGAGCTGCTCGGGTTCGACCCGGCGGGCCAGCGAGGCGAGGGCGGTCACGCAGCCTCTTGCGAAGCTCTCCTGGAAGGTGGCGGCGGGCTGCTGCGTCTGGCCGGTCAGGACGAACCTGGCGCCGCCCACCGTCCGCTCGGCGGGGCAGCGCAGCCGCTGGCTGGGCTTCACGCCCGCCTTGAGCAGGGCGTCGGCGGCCACGATGGAGAAGGCGGTGCCCGCCGGGTACTTGCCGCCCAGGGCGTCCTTGACCTGGCCCATGTCCTTGGCGCCCACCGCGAGGATCTCGCCGGTGGAGGCCTTGACGGCGACGAGCGTGCCGGACTGCGTGGTGCTGACCGCGGCGTCGGCGGCCTGCTGGGTGAGGCTGTCGAGGGTGGTGTGGACCGGGCCGTTGGGGCGGCCCGGCCACTCCTTCAGCACGGCGACGTCCTCGCCGGTCTCGAGGTCGAGCGTGATCACCTGGGTCTTCGTGGAGCCCGTCAGGTGGTTCTGGTAGGCCTTCTGCAGGCCGTTGCGGCCGACCGAGTCGCCGGCGCGCTGCGGGCCGCCGAGCTTGACCTCGGTCTCCGGGGTGAGCGCGCCGACCTTGCCGACGATGTCGCGCGGCGGGGCCGGGTCGACCGGCTGGTCCTGGGGCTGGACGTGAACCTTCGGGCGGATCTCCGCGATCTTCTGCTGTACCTGCAGGTAGCGGTCCCGGCCGAACGTGGCGAGCTGCACGAAGTCGCCGGGCGGCGAGGACCGTACCCGGCTCAGCAGGCGGTCCTCGGCGAAACCGGTGATCACGGCCAGCTGCTTGACGACGCTGGAGGTCTGGTCGCCGAGCGCGGACGGGGTCACGCCGACGACGTAGAGCCTGCCGGGCCGCTGGAGCGCCTCTCCGGTGCGGTCGACGACCTTCTGGCGGGGCTCGGAGCTCGGGCGTACGGCGAGCCGCTGCCCGTCCTTGAGCTGCGGATGCAGCACCGACTGCGACCAGCGCACTTTCCACACGCCGTTGACCAGGTGCAGCGGAAGCGTGCTCTCGTACTCCCACAGCGGGCTGTTCTCGCCCAGGTCCACCTCGGCGCCGAACTGGGCGGTCGAGGCGTCGCCCTGCCGGTTGAGTGACTTCACCCGAAAGCGGAAGGAGGCGGCGTCAAGGTCGAGCTTGGCGGCTTCGAGCGCCTTGCGGACGACGGCCGGGTCTCCGTCGGCACGGCTCGCGGCCAGCTCGTAGTCCTCCGACTGCCAGCCGACCAGGAAGTCGCGCACGGCGTCGTGCGCCGACGGCTCCTCGAAGCAGCCGGTCAGCGTCATGCTCGCGGCCGTCAGCGTGACGGCCGCGGCGAGGGTACGGCGGGCCCTGCTCATCGGTTGCGTTGCCGTAGGGCCCTGGCCATCTCGCGCTTGGCCTGCTGATCGGCCAGGGTCTGCCGCTTGTCCCAGTCTTTCTTGCCGCGCGCGATGCCGATCTCGACCTTGGCCTTGCCGTCCTTGAAGTAGAGCTGCAGCGGCACGATCGTCAGCCCGCCCTCCTTCGTCTTGGCGGCCAGCTTGTCGATCTCCTTGCGGTGCAGGAGCAGCTTGCGCTTACGGCGGGCGGTGTGGTTGGTCCACGTCCCCTGCGCGTACTCGGGGATGTGGACGTTCATGAGCCACGCTTCGCCGTCGTCGATGCTGGCGTAGCCGTCGACGAGTGAGGCGCGGCCCTCGCGCAGCGACTTCACCTCAGTGCCCTGCAGCACGAGCCCCGCCTCGAAGGTGTCCTCGACGTGGAAGTCGTGCCGGGCACGCTTGTTCTGGGCGATGACCTTCCGCCCGGTCTCACGTGGCATGGTTCGACTGTACCGGCGTTCCGCTACACCCTGAGGTATCGGCGGAGCGTCACGAACGATGCGAGCACACAGATGAACACGCCGATCGCCATCGTGGCCGAGATGACCGAGGCCACGGAGTCCCAGCCCAGGGCGGTGCTGGTGCCCAGGTACTTGGTCAGAGACTCGAAGATGAAGACCTTCGTGACGATCAGCATGACCGCCGCGACGACGCCGCCGACCAGGCCGGCGATGACGCCTTCCATGACGAACGGCAACTGGATGTACAGGTTCGAGGCCCCGACCAGCCGCATGATGCCCGTTTCCCGGCGTCTGTTGTAGGCCGACAACCGGACGGTGTTGCCGATCAGCAGGGCGGCGGCGAGCACCAGGACGATGGCCACGATGACGGCGGCCCATCTCAGGGTGTCGAGCATCTCGAAGAACTTGCCGATCAGGTCCTTGTGGTTGATCACCTGGGCGACGCCGGTCTTCCCGGTCAGCGCCTGGATGACCGGCTGGTAGTTGTCGGGGTCGTGCAGCTTCACGCGGAACGACTCCGGCATGTCCTCGGCACGGGCGGCCTGGACGAGCGCCTGGTTGCTGCCGAAGGACTGCTGGAAGTTCTTGTAGGCCTCCGCCTGGTTCTCAAAGATCACGTCTTTGACGCCCTGGATGCCCTGGATCTCGCCCTTGAGCGTCTCGACCTGGGCCGGCGTGGCTCCCTTGCCCTTACAGGCGGGCATAGCGGAGTCCTTGCTGCACAGGAAGACCGAGATCTCGACCTTGTCGTACCAGAAGGTCTTCATCATGCCGACCTGGGTGTTGATCAACAGGCCGACACCCAGCATCGCCATGCCGACCGCGACCGTGATGATCACTGCGATGGTCATGGTCAGGTTGCGGCGGAGGCCGATCCAGACCTCGGAGAAGATGAAGTTCGCCCGCATGTTGTGTCTGTAACTCCCTGTCAGTACGCCTGGCCGTAGACGCCACGCGACTGGTCGCGGACGATCTTGCCGTCCTCGAGTTCCACGACCCTCTTGCGCATGGAGTCGACGATGGCCGCATCGTGCGTGGCCATCACGACCGTCGTACCGGTCCGGTTGATGCGGTCGAGCACCTTCATGATGCCGATGCTCGTCGCGGGGTCGATGTTGCCCGTCGGCTCGTCGGCCAGCAGGATCATGGGCCGGTTGACGAAAGCGCGGGCCATGGCGACACGCTGCTGCTCGCCGCCGGACAGCTCGTCGGGCATGCGGTGTGCCTTGCCTTCGAGGCCGACCAGCTCGATGACTTCCGGGACCACCTTGCGGATGAACCGCCGCGGCTTTCCGATGACCTCGAGCGCGAACGCCACGTTCTCGTAGACGTTCTTGTTCGGGAGCAGGCGGAAGTCCTGGAAGACGCAGCCGATACGGCGGCGCAGGTGCGGCACCTTGAAGTTCGACAGTCGGGCCAGATCCTTGCCGGCGACATGGATCGCACCCGAATTGGGCCGTTCTTCCTTGAGGATCAGGCGGAGAAACGTGGACTTGCCTGAGCCAGAGGGACCGACGAGGAACACGAACTCGCCCTTGTCCACGTCAACGGAGACGTGGTCGAGAGCGGGCCGGTTCTGGTTCGCGTAGACCTTGGTGACATTATCGAAATGGATCACGAGAGCATCACGGCATGCCAGTCTAGGGGTCAGGACGGAAGCAAGGGTGGCACATGCCCACTTCCCGCCGCGGCCCACCGGGGGCGTCCATCTTTACTGATGATCGACGTTCCGATTGGCCAGAGCACAGTCTAGGGGGAAGACTGGCATGGAACGTCCATAACGGAAACAAAACGATTGTGCGGCTACACTTGGGGCTGACATGAGTTGCGAAGACCTCGTCTGCGCGCGCTGCGCCCATCCGGTCATCGAGGGCCGCTGCGCACTTTGCCGCGCCAACCGCGACCGGATGCACCAGCACGGATTCGGCGGGCTCTCCCCCGCCGTGATCGTCCTGGTGCTGCTCGTCCTTCTCTTTTTCGCCCTCGCGGCCAGGCACCTAGTTGGCGCCTGACTCCTGACGGCGCATCCAGCGGATCTCCGACTCGATGAACCCGTCCAGGTCGCCGTCGAGCACGGCGGTCGGGTTGCCCGCCTCGGTACCGGTGCGCAGGTCCTTCACGATCTGGTACGGGTGCAGGACGTAGTTGCGGATCTGCGTGCCCCATGAGGTGGTGGTGGCGCCGCGCAGCTCCGACATCTTCTCCGCCTCCTCCTGCCGCTTGCGCTCCAGCAGCTTGGCCTGCAGCACGACCATCGCGGTGGCGCGGTTCTGCAACTGGGAGCGCTCGTTCTGGCAGGAGACCACGATGCCGGTCGGCAGGTGGGTGATGCGCACCGCCGAGTCGGTGGTGTTGACGCCCTGGCCGCCGGGACCGCTGGAGCGGTAGACGTCGATGCGGAGCTCGTCCTCGTTGATGTCGATGTGGTCGGTCTGCTCCACCACGGGGACGATGTCCACGCCCGCGAATGAGGTCTGGCGCCGGCCCTGGTTGTCGAAGGGGCTGATGCGGACCAGCCGGTGGGTGCCGTGCTCGCCGCGGAGCGTGCCGTAGGCGTAGGGGGCCTTGACGCTGAAGGTGGCGGACTTGATGCCGGCCTCCTCCGCGTAGGAGGTCTCGTAGACCTCGGTGGAGTAGCCCTTGCGCTCGGCCCAGCGCAGGTACATGCGCAGCAGCATCTCCGCCCAGTCGGCCGCGTCGACGCCGCCGGCCTGGGAGTTGATCGTGATCAGCGCCTCGCGCGCGTCGTACTCGCCCGACAGCAGCGTGCGGACCTCCATCGCGCCGATGTCGGTGCGGAGCGCGGCCAGGTCCTTGTCGGCCTCGGTCCTGGTGTCCTCGTCGCCTTCCTCGGCGGCCAGCTCGTAGAGGACGCCGATGTCCTCGAGGCGCCGGCTGAGGCCTTCGACCCGGTTGAGCTCGCCCTGAAGGTGGGAGAGCTTGCTGGTCACCTTCTGCGCCTGCTCGGGGTCGTCCCACAGATCCGGCGCGGCGACCTGCTCCTCCAGCTCCGCGATCTGCTTGCGCATCGCGTCGAGGTCGAGCACGTCCTGAATGCTCCGGAGCGTGCCCGCGAGCTCGTTGATCTCTTCTGCCGGATCGATGAGTGCCACGTCTCCCAAGGGTACGCGACCCTCGCCCGCCCGAATAACATGGCGAGGTGCGTGCATACGGTCGGCGGAAGGTGCTGGCGCTCGCCGCCGGCCTGCTGGCCGCGACGGTCGCCTGCTCGGGCACCCCTGACACCACGCCCACGAGGGCCGCGAACGTCTCCGGCGGGCCGGTCACCGCCACGCCCACGACCTCGCCCGAGGCCCCTGCCATCACGCCGGACGAGGCGCGCGAGATCTTCACCGAGATCACCGCGACCGACGACGTGCTGCGCACCGCCGGCGACCTCAGGTTCGCCGTCGACCTGACCCGCGACGGGCTGCGCGACCTCACCTCGGCGGCGTTCGACTCCAGCGGCGGCCGGCCGCCGCTGCGCACGTGGGGGCAGCCGACGATGCTCGTGCCGCGCTTCCCGGCGGACGCGACGTCGCCGTGGTTCAGCGTGCTGGTGCCGCGCGACGGGCAGCCGACGTTCCTCATCTTCGCGAAGTCGACCGACAAGTGGCGGCTGAGCTCGGCGGCGCGGCTGCTGCCCGGGGAGAAGGTGCCGGAGGTCGAGGTCGACGCCCAGGGGTACGCCACGGCGGTCCCGCCGGACGACAAGGGCGTGCTGATCGGGCCCAAGTTCATGGCGCCGCTGCATGCCACGGTGGCCGAGGCGGGCTCGGGTGGTGTGGCCGCGGATCTGCTGTCGGCGGGGCCGTACACGACGGACATCGCCTCGCAGATCGCCGAGGACCGGGCGCGCTGGGAGCAGGACGGGTTCACCTACGACTCGATCCTGAGCGCGGGCGAGTACCCCGTGTTCGCGCTGCGTACCAAGGACGGCGGCGCGCTCATCCAGTACACGCTGACCAGGACCTCCACGACCACGCCCGCGACGAAGAGCGCGGAGAGCGACGGCATTCCGGTGCCCGACGACGCGCGCTGGGCGATCTCGGCCGCCAAGCTGCGGCGCTCGCTGAAGGTGTCGGAGATCCACCAGTACGCGACGTCGGTCCCACCCGCGTCCGCCCCGACGCGCGCCGAGGTGATCGCCCACGACGGCGGCGTCACCCGCGCTTCAGGCGACTGACCCTTCTCTATCCGTTACGGCAAGCCAAGCAGGCGCCTCCCGCCGCCGTGGGTGGCCGCCGATCGTCGGGCGCTTCTCACGTCGGACGTGGCAGCGCGCCGCCACGCCGTACCGCCGGCCGGTCCCGGGCCCGCACGGGACCCGGGACCGGGAGGTTCACTCCGTGTGCGGCAGGTTGCTGGCCGAGACCAGCGTGCGGATGGCGCGCAGCGCGACCGACAGCGTGGCGAGGTCGAAGTTGTCGCTCTCCCAGATCTCCGACAGCGTCTGGCGAGCCCGCCCGACCGCCGCCGAGTTGGACTCCGACCACCGGGCCAGCCGCTCCTCCGGTGACGCGCCCGGCGCCGTGTGGGCCAGGACGTCGCGGGTGAGGGAGGCGTGCGCCGCGTACAGGTCGTCGCGCAGCGCGGATCGGGCCATCGCGTTCCACCGGTTGTCCCGGGGCAGCGCGATGACGCGTTCGCGGAGCTGGGCGAGCTGCAGGCGGTCGGCGAGGTCGAAGTAGACCTCGGCCACCTCGTTGACCGGCCGGTTCGTCAGCGAGCTGACCTCGACCAGGTCGAACGTGGAGTAGGCGGGCACCATCGAGGCCGACCGCTCGGCCAGCTCCATCGGCACCCCGCGGGCCACGAACGCGTCGCGGCGCTCCTCGAACGCGGCCAGGTCGGGGCCGGTGAGCAGCTTGGGGATGTGCGAGAGGAGCCCGTTGACGCCCTTGACGAAGAAGTTCACCGAACCGGACAGGTCCATCGGCGGGCGGCGGTTGTTGAGCAGCCACCGGGTGCCGCGCTCGGCGAGCTTGCGCGCCTCCAGGAGCATGGCGATCTGCGTGGAGGTGTCGGCCTTGTTGTCGAGCGATTCCACCGCGCGGAAGAAGCTGGCCAGGTCGAAGACCTCGCGGGTGACCAGCCAGGCGCGCACGATGTCCGGCGTGGAGGCGCCGGTCTCCTCGCCCAGGCGGAACATGAACGTGGTTCCGGCCGAGTTGACCAGCTCGTTCACCACGCAGGTGGTGATGATCTCGCGGCGCAGCGGGTGGGCGTCCATGTACGAGCGGAAACGTTCGCGCAGCGCCGACGGGAAGTACGACACCAGCCACGAGGCCAGCGCGGGGTCGTCGGGCAGGTCGGAGCCGAGCAGTTCGGCGTCGACCACGAGCTTGGTGTAGGCGAGCAGGACCGAGAACTCGGGCGCGGTCAGGCCGAGCCTGGCCTGGCGGCGTTCCGCCAGTTGCTTGTCCGAGGGCAGGAACTCCAGCTCGCGGTTGACCAGCCCGTCGCGTTCCAGCTTGCGCAGGTATCGGGCGTGGATGTGGAGCATCTCGGGGCCCTGGGCGCGGGCGGCGGCCAGGACCACGTTCTGGTTGTAGTTGTCGCGCAGGACCAGGTTGGCGACCTCGTCGGTCATCGAGGTGAAGACCTGGTTGCGCTGCTTGTCGGTCAGCTCGCCGTCGCGTACGACCTGGTCGAGCAGGATCTTGATGTTGACCTCGTGGTCGGAGGTGTCGACGCCGGCGGAGTTGTCGATGAAGTCGGTGTTGACCAGGCCGCCGTTGAGCGCGAACTCGATGCGGGCGAGCTGGGTGAAGCCCAGGTTGCCGCCCTCGCCGATGACCTTGCATCGCAGCTCGGCGGCGTTGACCCGCAGCCCGTCGTTGGCCTTGTCGCCGACGTCGGCGTTGGACTCGGTGGAGGCCTTGACGTAGGTGCCGATGCCGCCGTTCCACAGCAGGTCGACCGGGGCCTTGAGGATGGCGCTGATCAGGTCGTTGGGCGCCATCGACGTGATGCCCTCGGCGATGCCCAGCGCCTGGCGGATCTGCGGCGAGATCTGGACGGACTTGGCGGTACGCGCGAACACGCCGCCGCCGGCCGAGATCAGCTCGGCGTCGTAGTCGGCCCAGGAGCTGCGCGGCAGCTCGAACAACCGGCGCCGCTCGGCGAACGAGCGGTCCGCGTCGGGGTCGGGGTCGATGAAGATGTGCCGGTGGTCGAAGGCGGCCAGGAGCCGGATGTGCTGGGACAGCAGCATGCCGTTGCCGAAGACGTCGCCGGACATGTCGCCGATGCCGGCCACGGTGAAGTCGGTGTGCTGGATGTCCACGCCGGTGGTGCGGAAGTGGTACTTCACCGACTCCCAAGCGCCGCGCGCCGTGATGCCCATGGCCTTGTGGTCGTAGCCGACGGACCCGCCTGAGGCGAACGCGTCGCCGAGCCAAAACCCGTACTCCTTGGCGACGCTGTTGGCGATGTCGGAGAACGTCGCGGTGCCCTTGTCGGCGGCGACGACCAGGTAGGTGTCGTCGCCGTCGTGCCTGACGGTGTCCGGCGGCGGCACGACCTTGCCGTCCACCAGGTTGTCGGTGACGTCGAGCAGGCCGGAGATGAAGGTGCGGTAGCAGTCGATGCCCTCGGCCATCAGCTCCTCCCTGCCGCCGCCGGCCGGTGGGCGCTTGACCACGAATCCGCCCTTGGAGCCCGTGGGCACGATGACGGTGTTCTTCACCATCTGCGCCTTGACCAGGCCGAGGATCTCGGTCCTGAAGTCCTCCATCCGGTCCGACCAGCGCAGGCCGCCGCGCGCGACCTTGCCGAAGCGCAGGTGCACGCCCTCGACCCGCGGCGAGTAGACGAAGATCTCGTACTTCGGCCGGGGCAGGGGGAGCACGCTGATCGCCAGCGGGTCGAACTTCAGCGCGATGTACGCCTTGCGCTGCCCGTCGGCCCCGCTCTGGAAGTAGTTCGTGCGCAGGGTGGCCTGGATCATCTCCAGGTAGGCCCGCAGGATGCGGTCCTCGTCGAGCGAGGCCACCTCGTCCAGCGCGCCCAGGATCTCCTCGGTGAGCGCCTCGACCAGGTCGGCGCGGACGTCGTCGGGGCGCCGCGGGTCGAGCCTGGCCTCGAACAGGCGCACCAGCAGCCTGGCCAGCCGTACGTTGCCGCCGAGCACGCGCTCCATGTAGCGCTGGCTGAAGGTGGTGCCGGCCTGGCGCAGGTACTTGGCGTAGACGCGCAGGATCTCGACCTGTTCCCAGGTGAGCCCCGCCGACAGGACGAGCGCGTTGAAGTTGTCGGCCTGGATCTCGCCCTTCCACAGCGCGCCGAGCGCGTCCTGGAACAGGCGCTTGAAGTCGTTGCGGTCGACCTCTGGCGAGGGTGTGTAGTGCAGCCCGAAGTCGTAGATCCAGGCGTTCTTGGTGGCCGGGTCGTTGTCCCTGTCGACCTCGTACGGCCGCTCGTCGACCACCTCGACGCCGAGGCGCTGGATGAGCGGGAGCACCTTGGACAGGGAGATCGGGGTGCCGACCTTGTAGATCTTGAGCCGGCGCTCGCCCTCCGCGGCGTCGTAGGGCTCGTAGAGGTTGATGCCGACCTCGCCGTCGGGCGCGCCGACGAGCTGCTCCAGCCGGCGCAGGTCGACCACGGCCATCTTCGGCGGGAAGTCGGCCTTGTACCCCTCGGGGAAGGCCGACTGGTAGCGCCGGATGAGCCCGGGGGCCTCCTCCTCCGAGGTCATCTCGGACAGGGCGCTCGCCAGGTCGTCCTCCCAGGAGCGGGTGATCGCGGCCAGCCGCGACTCCAGTTCCTCGACGTCCACGCCAGGGGGCGGGAGCTGCTTGCCGCGCTCGCCGCGCACCACCAGGTGCAGGCGGGCCAGCGCGGACTCGCCGATCATCGCGCTGTAGTCGAGCGTGCTGCCACCGAGTGCCTTGAGCAGGAGCTCCTGCATCTTGAGCCGGACCTTGGTGGTGTAGCGGTCGCGCGGCAGGTAGATGAGGCAGGAGATGTAGCGGCCGTAGTCGTCGCGCCGCAGGAACAGCCTGACCTGCTTGCGCTCGCGCAGCCGCAGCACGCCCATCGCGATCGGGACAAGCTGCTCGACCGAGGTCTGGAACAGTTCGTCGCGCGGGAAGGTCTCCAGGATCTCGATGAGGTCCTTGCCGTCGTGGCTGTCGGCGGCGAGTCCCGCCTTGTCCAGCACCTCGGCGAGCTTGCGGCGCAGCACCGGGATGCGGGAGATCGACTCGTTGTACGCCACGTGCGTGAACAGGCCGAGGAAGCGGCGCTCGCCCACGACCTCGCCGTCGGGCGAGAAGAGCTTGACCCCGATGTAGTCGAGGTAGGCGGCCCGGTGGACGGTCGCCCGCGAGTTGGCCTTGGTGATGATGAGCAACTGCTTCTCGCGGGCCTTGGCGCGTACCTCGGCCGGCAGGGTGGAGAAGCTCTCCGAGCCGACCCGGTCGTCGCGCAGGATGCCGAGCGCCGCGCCGGGCAGCGAGCGCAGCGCGTCGCCCTCCTCGGTCTCCTCCAGGCGGTACTCGCGGTAGCCGAGGAAGGTGAAGTGCCCGTCGGCCAGCCAGCGCAGCAGGTCGAGGCTGTCCTCGACCTCGGCGGGCTCCAGCGGCGGCGGATTGAGCGTGAGGTCCTCCGCGGTCTGCACGGCCAGAGCCCGCATCTTGGCGAAGTCCTCGACGGCGTGGCGGACGTCCGACAGCACGCGCAGGATGTCGGCTTCGAGGCGCTTGAGCACCTCGGGGTCGGCCTGGCGGTCGACCTCGATGTGGATCCACGACTCGACCAGCATCTGACCGGTCACGTCCTCCTGGCCGCGGCCGAGCATCTTGCCCGTCATGTCGCGGCGTACCCGCATCTGCGGGTGGACGACCAGATGGATGCCGATGTCGAGGCGGTCCAGCTCCATCGTCACCGAGTCCACGAGGAACGGCATGTCGTCGGTGACGACCTCGACCACCGAATGGCCGGGGTCCCAGCCGTTGTCCTCCAAGGTGGGGGTGAACGCCCTGACCACCGCCCTGCCCTGCGGTCGCACCTCGGCCAGCTGCTTGTGCGACATCGCCGGGCCGTACACGTCAATGGGGTTGCGGTCGAGCAGGTCCTCCGGGGCGACATGCCGGTAGTAGACGCGCAGGAAGGCCAGCGCCTCCTCGGGGGTCACATGGTCGTTTCCGGCGGCGCATCTCTGGGCGGCTCGCTGGAGCAGCTCATCCTTGGCCTCGTCGAGCGGCATCTCGCTCTCACTCCTTTGTGAGGGTTTGCCAAACATCGCCTGGCTGGTCATAGCCAGGCTCTCAGTTCCCACAGCAAGGGGAAGTAGTGCAGGCGCGTCCTGCCCCGCAGGTAGGGCGCGCCGGTCGAGCCACCGGTGCCGGACTTGGTGCCGATCTGGCGCTCGACCATCTGGACGTGCCGCATCCGCCACAGCTGAGCGGTCTCGTCATGGGTCAGCAGGTCTTCGGCCAGTTGCCACAGGTCGTCGTGCGACCGGCGGTCCCTCGCCACGGCCAGCAGCGAATCCATGATCTCCGCGTCGGAGACCGGCAGATCACGCTGGGAGAGGGCGGTGAGATAAGCATCCCACAGCGTGGGCTCGATGAGCCGCCTGCGGAGCCTGGCGAGTTCTTCCTCGCTGGCGTCCCTGAGGCGGTCGAGGTAGCGGGCGTCCTTGGCGCCGGAGAGGAACTCCAGCTCGCGAAACTGCACCGACTGGAATCCGCTGGCCGGCGACAGCTTCGAACGGAACTCCAGGAAGTCCTGCGGCGTCATCGTCTCCAGGACCTGGACCTGCTCGACGAGCACGCGTTCGACGGCGTGCACGCGCTGGAAGACGTGCCGGGCCTGCCACAGCTCGCCGTTGAACATGGCCGAGCGGGCCGCCTCCAGCTCGTGCAGGAGCAGCTTGAACCACAGCTCGTAGACCTGGTGCACGGTGATGAACAGCAGCTCGTCCGGGGCCTGCGATTGGGGTTGCTGCTGTGCGAGCAGCTCCGTCAGGCGCAAATAGCCGCCGTAGGACAGCTGCCCGCCCTCTTCGCCGAACCGCCTGTCCGGGGGATCAGCGTTGAACCCCACCGGGCACCTCCCCCAACTTCTACCGGCCGTACCGATACCACCTCAAAAGGAACCCCTACGTCAATGTGAGTCTTCCGAGGCGGTGGGGGAATGCTTCAGTTCGTCCAGCAGCTCGGGAACCTCACTCAGCTCCCTGAGCTGCACCTGACAGTCTTGGCACGCGTCGAGGTGGCGCTCGAACGCCTCATGCTCCTCTTCGTCCAGGACACCGAGGACATAAGCCGCCACCTCGTGGTGCATCAGCCAGCTGCCCCCTTCTCACGCAGAAGTTCGCGCAGTGCCCTGATCCCGTAGTAGAGACGGGACTTGACAGTGCCGGGCGGGATCCCCAGAATCTCCGCCGCTTCACTTATCGTACGATCCCGTAGGTAGGTCTGTTCAATGACTTCGCGGTGTTCGTCCGACAGAGCGCGGAGCGCGTCGGCGACGACGATCGCCGACAGCGCGCGATCGGAGGCGTCGGGCACGGCGACGGTATCCACCTCCGGGGGTTCTACCTCCTGCGGCCGGGCGCTACGGCGGCGGCGCCCGTCGATCACGATACGGCGGGCCACCGTCAGCAGCCACGCCCAGATGAGGCTGGGTTCCCATTGCAGTCTCGCCGAGTTCCGCCAGGCGCGGACGATCGTCTCCTGGACAACGTCCTCCGCCCATTGGAGGTCGTTTCCGGTCGCCTTGCGCACGTGGCGCAGGAGCGGGCCGCGAAATTCCTGGTAGAGCACCAAGATGCGATGCTCCTCGTCGGCGTCTGTACCGTCGAAGTGAGCTAGCACGGCCCACATCTTTACATCTTCGTTACCACTTCGGTAGTCACTCCGATAACTCCAGTCATTTCTGACTATCTCGCCTCAATAGGTGAACCCGCCCCCGCAAACCCGCGTATCCCCGACCATGCGTAAGTTTCGCCGCCGTTTGGGGGCGGGAGAGTTCTTCATGCTCGGCTCGTTCGCCGTGGCGGCCGTGGTGACGGTCCTGCTCGTGCTGCCTCCCGGCAGCACGACCGCGCAGGCGGGCTGGACGATGACGGACTCGGGCCCGCTCGGGCCGGCCGACCGCGATCTTCTGATCAAGGTACGGCAGGCCGGACTCTGGGAGATCCCCACCAGCCAGCAGGCCCAGCAACGCGGCCAGAGCGCCCGGCTGAAGGAGGTCGCCGGGCACATCATCGAAGACCACCTCAAGCTCGACGTCGAGGTCAGGGCCGTGGCAGCGGAACTCGACGTCGCGCTGCCCAGCACCGCCTCGGCCGACCAGCAGACCTGGATGGCGCAGATCTCCGCCGCCTCGGCCGCCGACTACGACCGCGAGTACACCAACCTGCTGCGCCAGGCGCACGGGAAGGTCTTCTCGGTCGTGGCGGCCGTGCGGGCGGGAACGCGCAACGACGAGGTCAGGAAGTTCGCCGCCAAGGCGAACGCCGCGGTGCTCAGGCACATGACGCTGCTGGAGTCGATCGGCCTGGTCAACTACTCCGACCTGCCCGAACCCCCGGCACCGCGCTAACCCAAGGAGAGATGCGATGAGCAGATCCAAACCCGTGGCCGCGGCCGTGTCCGCACTGGCCCTGGTGGCCGGCGGGCTGGTGTCCGCGGCCGTCATCGGCGTGGTCCCCGCGCGAGCCGACCACTGCGATCCGGCCGAGCAGGGCCGCCAGCAGTCCCAGAACCGCCAGGCCGACCAGCAGAACCCGGACGACCAGAACCAGCAGGACAACAACCCTCAAGGCAACCAGAACCGGCAAGGCGACCAGCAAGGCGACCGGAACCAGCAGGGCGACCCTCAAGGCGACCAGAACCAGCAAGGTGATCAGCAGGACGACTTCGGCTCGGGTGGCGGGATCGCTCCCCCGGCCCTGTCGACGGATCCCGAGCGGGCCGACAGCCGTACCCGATCGCGGGAACCCAGCAGGGCGCCCACGCGCACCCCGTCGCAGAACCCCAGCCAGGACCCCTCACAGGACCCGAGTCAGGACCCGAGCCAGGACCCCTCACAGGACCCCAGCCAGGATCCGTCGCAGGACCCGAGCCAGGAGCCGTCGCCCTCCCCCAGCGAGAGCGAGAGCGCCGAGGAGAACTGCGCCGACCTGGGCCCGTTCGTGGAGGACTTCATCGACATCAGGCGGGTGCGGCCGAACTCACGCGGCAACCTCCTGCAGGCCAGGGGCTCGTTCGTGTCCGCATGTGGCACCAACGGCAACGGCCACAACAACCCCGACAACTTCATCGTCGCGCCGGGTGTCCGCAACGGCGCCCACCACCTGCACGACTACGTGGGCAACCTGTCCACGGACGCCTTCTCCACCGACCAGAGCCTCGCCGCCGCCGGCACCACCTGCCGCCTGGGCGACAAATCCACATATTTCTGGCCGGTGCTCCGAGACCGCAAGGTCGACGACAACGTCAGCGACCCGGACGGAAACGTCGGCCGCGTGCTGCGACCCCGCTCGGTCACGCTGCAGTTCCGCGCGGCGTCCAACAGCCGGGTGGTCGCGATGCCGAGGTTCCTCAGGCTGATCACCGGTGACGCCAAGGCCGCCACGAACGGCGGCGCCAACGCCCGGGCCCAATGGACCTGCACCGGCTTCACCAACCGGATCACCACCCAATATCCGCTGTGCCCGCGCTTCAGCCAGGTCGTCCGCGTGCTGGACTTCCCGAGCTGCTGGGACGGCCAGAACACCGACAGCGCCAACCACCGCACCCACGTGCTCTTCCCCAACCAGGGCAGATGCCCCCAGGGCACCCGGGCCGTACCTCAGCTCCGGATGGTCCTGACCTACAGCGTGCCGCAGGGCGCCTCCTACGCCGTGGACGCCTTCCCCGAACAGAAGCACAACCCGGTCACCGACCACGCCGACTTCGCCAACGTGATGCCGGATCGGCTGATGGCCTTCGCCGTCAACTGCATCAACCGCGGACGCCGCTGCTAGCGCTCCGGCGACGGCGCTCCCCCGAGTCGCACCCTCAACCGACCCTGGGAGGAACGCATGCTCCACCGACGAAATCCCCGGCACGCACCGTCCAAGCTGGACACGCGACCGGTCCGCCTCGGCCTGACCGCCGGGATCACCGCACTGCTGCTGTCCGGCTACGCGCTGGCCAGATCGCCGCGCGGGCTGGAACTGCTGGGCTTCCTCGATTTCTACGTAGGCGTGATCGCTCTGGTGACGCTGACCGCGACCGTGGCCCTCGGCCTCATCGCCACCGAACGGGTCTTCCTGTCCGCCCGCCATCGCGTGTACGCGCAGTTCGCCCACCGGATCGTGGCCATGGCCGGGATGGCGGCACTGGCCACGCACGTGGCGCTGAAGATCGAACGGCCGCAGGTACTGGGCGCGGTGGCGGCCGGGCTCCTCGTCATCTCCGCCACCAGCGGGCTGCTGCGCGGCATGTTCGCCGGCTCGCCCCAGCCCTGGATCTGGCGCTCGCTGCACGCCTGCGCGTACCTCGCGTGGCCGGTCGCCGTCCTGCACGGGCTGACCGCCGGGCGGCCGCCCTCGGCGTGGGTGACCTGGTCGTACGTGGCCTGCCTCGCGGCCGTGGGCGCCGCCCTGCTGGTACGGGTCGTGGCCACGATGGTGCGGCCGCCGGCCGTACCGGAACCGGTGGAGACGCCGGAAGCGGTGCCGCAGACGCGCACCGAACCCCAGGTCACCGAGGCGCCCGTCAGCCTCGACGCCGCTCGCCGGAAGTTCCGGGCGGCGGGCTGAGAAAGGAGTCCCACCGATGATTCCGCACAGGGTGCCGCGCGTTCAGCGGCTCGGCCCCGCCAGGCTCACCGCCGGTCTCGACCACTGCCGGCGGCTCGACCTGCCCGCCCACCGCACCGTCCACGGCACACCCGCCCCGCGTGACCTCGAGAACCTCCTCGCCCAGGTCGAGGAGGTCGACCTGCGGGGCCGGGGCGGGGCGGCCTTCCCGTTCGCTCGCAAGATGCGGGCCGTCGCCGAGGCGGCCGGTGCGCGCGAGAGCGTCGTGCTGGTCAACGCCGTCGAAGGCGAGCCGGCCAGTTCCAAGGACGCCATGCTCCTCGTGCGCACCCCGCACCTGGTACTCGACGGCGCGGTGCTCGCCGCCGAGGCGCTCCACGCCCGCGAGGTGGTGATCGCCACCGTCGAGGGCGAGGTGGCCGAAGGGTCCATGGCGGCGGCGGTGGCCGAACGCAAGGCCGCCGCCGTCGCCGGCGCCGAGGAGAGCCACCTGCGCATCCGCGTCGTCGGGCTGCCGGAACGGTTCGTGTCCGGCGAGGGCGGCGCGTTGGTGCGCGGGGTCAACGGGCTCGAAGCGACGCCGCCCGGACGCAAGAAGCGGGCCAGCAGCTCCGGCGTCGACGGGCTGCCGACGCTGCTGTCCAACGCCGAGACGTTCGCGCAGGTCGCCGTACTGGCCGAGCTCGGCACCGAGGGCTACGCCGACGCCGGAACCTCCCGCGAACCCGGCACCCTGCTGCTCACCGTCAGCGGCGGGGCCGCGTCCGAGTCCGTCGTCGAGGTGGCCGCGGGCATGCCGCTCGCGACCGTGCTCGACCTGTGCGACGCCGAACCCGGCGACGGGGTGCTCGTCGGCGGCTACCACGGCGCCTGGCTGGACCCGGCCGCCGCCGCGGCCGCCAGCGTGTCCCGCGAAGGCATGAAGCTGGCCGGAGGCGAACTCGGGGCCGGGATCGTGGTGCCGATCGGCACCGCCACCTGCCCGCTCGGGGAGGCCGCGCGGGTGGCTTCGTACCTGTCCGCGCAGTCGTCGGGTCAGTGCGGGCCGTGCCGCCTCGGGCTGCCGGACGTGGCTCGGGCACTGGGCTCGCTGGCGGGCGGATCGGGGTCTCCTGACGCGGTACGGCGGGCCGTACGCGCGATCGAGAGACGCGGCGCCTGCTTCCACCCGGACGGGACGGCACGCTTCATCCTGTCGGCGCTGGACGTGTTCGCCGACGACATCGTGGCCCACCAGGACGCGGGCACGTGCGGCCGCCCGGTGCGCGGCGTCCTGCCTTTGCCCGAGGCGGTGGCGGAGCCGGAGTACCGGCTGGACGTGGACTGGACCCGCTGCCAGGGCCACGGCCTGTGCGCCCACTTGCTACCCGAGTTCGTGGACCTGGACGACTTCGGATACCCGAGCTTCCGGCCGGTGCCGGAATGGATGCTGAAGGAGGCCAAGCGAGCAGTAGGCATGTGCCCCGCCCTGGCCCTTCGCCTAGCCTGAAAGCAAGGTGCTCCGCTACGCTCCGCGCGTGTTCCCGGTCGGGCCGGGGGCCCGACCCCTGTAGGTCCTCGCTCCGCTCGGGCTGCCTTGCCTTAGGCCTCCCACCCGTTGCCCGGTTGGGTGGTGGGCCAGGTGACGCCCGCCCCCAACCCGTTACCCGGTTGAGGTGCTGGTCCAGGTGACCGCCCACCCGGCGCAATGCCCAGAAGGCTGGCCGGACGGCTGGACAGCGCATGACCGCAGTCGATACGCCACGCCCCGGACGTCAGCCAGATGCCCGGGGCCGGAACGTGGGTAGCGGGGCCAACCCAGCAACCAGGTCGAGGTCAGGACGTCACCGGGTTGGGGGCGGCGGGTTGGGTTATGGCTAGTTTGCGGGCCAGCCTCAGCCGGTAGGCGTCCAGGACCACGGCCACCAGGATGACCAGCCCCGTGATGATCTGGCGTTCGAAGTCGGACACCCCCATCAGCAACAGCCCGTTCGTGAGAACCCCCAGCAGGCAGGCGCCCAGGAACGTGCCGACCATGGAGCCGCGTCCGCCCATCAGCGAAGCCCCGCCGATCACGACCGCCGCGATCGCGTTGAGTTCGTAGCCCTGGCCGAGGATGGGGCTGGCGATGTTGAGGCGGGCCATGTAGAGGATCGCCGCGATGCCCACGGTGAAGCCGGCGATCACGAAGGCGGCGATCTTGATGCGGGACGTCTTGTGGCCGGAAAGGCGTACCGCTTCCTCGTTGTTGCCCGTCGCGTAGATGAGGCGGCCGAACACCGTCCTGGACAGGACGAACCAGCCGGCTCCGGCCAGCAGTACCGCGACCCAGAACACGGCGGGGATGCCGATCAGGGTGAGGGTGCCGAAGTCGTTCAGGGCGGCGGGGAGGTTGTAGATGGTGGCGGCGTCGGTGTAGCGCTCGGCCGCGCCGCGGGCGATGTTGAGCATGGCCAGGGTCACGATGAACGACGGGACCCGCCACTGTTCGGAGATGAAGCCGTTCAGCCAGCCGACGACTCCGCCGACGAGCACGCTGACCAGGATGGCGGCGACCAGGGTCGCGGGGGAGGCCGATCCGGCCATCATCGTGCCGGACACGACGGCGCACAGTGCCATCGACGAGCCCACCGACAGGTCGATGCCGCCCACCAGGATCACGAACGTCATGCCGACGGCCAGCACGGTGTTCAGCGTGATCTGGGTCATGATGTTGCGGAGGTTCTGCTCGGTGGCGAAGTTCGGGGCGGCGAGGACGAAGAATCCCGCGAGCACCACCAGGGCCACACCGATGCCCGCCTCGCCGAGGACGAGCCGTTTGATCATGGTTTTTCACCGTTCTTGAGGTAGCCCGAGTAGGCCAGCGTGAGGATGTGCTCGGCGTCGAAGCCGGCTCTGGCCACCTCTCCGGCGATCTTGCCGCGGGAGAAGACGAGGATGCGGTCGCAGATGCCCATCAGCTCGGGCAGGTCGGAGGAGACGACGAGCAGGGCTTTGCCCTCCGCGGCCAGGCCGAGCAGGAGCTCGTGGATCTCGTATTTGGCGCCTACGTCGATGCCTCGGGTGGGTTCGTCCACGATGAGCACGTCGGATCCGGCGTTGAGCCATTTGGCCAGGACGACCTTCTGCTGGTTGCCGCCGGACAGCGTGCGTACGTGCTGGGTGACGCCGGCCGAGCGCAGGTGCAGGCGGCTGCCCAACTGCTGGGCGAGAGCGCGTTCCCGCTTGAAGGAGAGAAGGGCGCCGCGCAGCTTGGCCAGGGTGACGTTGGCGCTGATGGGCAGGTCCAGGACGAGGCCCTGCGACTTGCGGTCCTCGGTGAGCAGGCTGATGCCGTGCCGCACGGCGTCCTTGGGGTGCCTAATTCGGACTTTGCGCCCGTGAAGCTCGATGGTTCCGGCCAGGGCGGTGTCGGCTCCGAAGATCGCCCGCATCGCCTCGGTACGGCCCGCCCCCACCAACCCGGCGAACCCCACCACCTCCCCCGCCCGCACCGAGAACGACAGCGGCCCCTCGAACCCGCTCACCCGCAGCCCCGTGACCCTGAGCGCCTCCTTGCCCTCCGCCCGCTCCGGCAGCGGCGGGTACTCCTGGGCCAGATCCCGCCCCACCATCGCCCGCACCAGGTCGGGCGCGGTGACACCGGCCATCGGGCGGCTCACGACGCTGCGGCCGTTCCGCAGAACCGTCACCCGATCGGCCAGCTCCAGCACTTCCTGCAGATGGTGCGAGATGTAGACGATCGCCACGCCGCGCTCGCGCAGCCCGCGCAGGATGCCGAACAGCCGCCCGGACTCGCGCGAGGTGAGCGTCGCGGTCGGCTCGTCCATGATCAGGAGCCTGGCTTCCGTGGAGATCGCCTTGGCGATCTCCACGAGCTGCATCTGCGCGATGCCGAGCCGCTCGACGGGCGTGTCGGGCGCGACGTCCAGCCCGATCTCGGCCAGCAGCGCCGCCGCGTCCGCGCGCAGCCGCCGCCGGTCGACGACTCCCGCCTTGCGCGGGAGCGCGCGCAGGAAGAGGTTCTCCGCCACGGTGAGGTACGGCAGCAGCGCCAGCTCCTGATGAACGACCGAGATCCCCGCCGCCAGTCCGTCGGCGGCGCTGCCCGGCCGGTACGGCCGCCCGTCCAGCGTCATCGAACCGCCGTCCGGCGTGTGGATCCCGGCCAGCGCCTTGACCAGCGTGGACTTGCCGGCGCCGTTCTCACCGACCAGGGCGTGGATCTCGCCCGCCCGGATGTCCAGGTCGACGCCGTCCAGCGCCACCACGCCGGGGAAGCGCTTGACGAGGCCGGTGACCCGCATCATCCGACGTTGTCCTTGGTGATGAGCTTGATCTCGGTCTTCTGCCAGCCGCTGACGTTCTCGCCGGCGATCATCTTCATCGCGTAGTCGATGCCGTTGGCGGCCTGCTGCGCGCCGTACTGGTCAAGGGTCGAGACGACCGCGCCGCTCTTGACGTAGGAGGCGATGGCCGGGATGTTGTCGAACGCGGCGACCTTGATCTGCTCCTTCTTGCCCTGCTCCTCGATGGCCTTGAGCGCGCCGAGCGCCATGTTGTCGTTGGCGGCCAGCACGCCCTTGATGTTCGGGTGGGCGGTGAGCATGTTGCCGAAGACGGTGTGGGCCTCGTTCGTCTCCCAGTGGGCGGTCTTGGAGTCGACCAGTTTGAGGCCGCCCTCCTTGATCGCGTCCTGGAACCCGGTCTTGCGCTGGGTGGCGTTGGCCGCGCCTGGGTTGCCCTCCAGGATGACCACCTCGGCGTCCTTGCCGACGGCCTTGACCAGCTCCATGCCGGACTGCTTGGCGCCCTCGCGGTTGTCGGGGCCGACGAAGGGCACCTTGTCCGCGATTCCGGCCGACTTCATCGCGCCCTCCTCAAGCTGGACGTCGATGTTGACGACCTTCACGCCGGAGTCCACGGCACGCTTGAGCGGGGCGACCAGCGCGCGCGAGTCGGCCGGGGCGATCACGATCGCCTTGGCCTGCTGCGTCACGCACTTCTCGATCGCGGCGACCTGGTTGTCGATGTCGGTCTCGTTCTGGATGCCGACCACGCTCAGCGTGAGGTCGCCGCGCTTGGCCGCGTGCTCTTCGGCGCCCTTCTGCATCTGCTGGAAGAACTCGTTGGCCAGCGACTTCATCACCAAACACACGCCCGGCTTCTCACCGGGCTTGGGCGCGGCGGCGCTCTGTCCACCGGTCGTGCCGCCCTCCTTGCCGCACGCGGCCAGCGCGAGGGCCAGACCGGCCACAACGACGATCTTCTTGTTCATCTGGTGTCTCCTTCAGAAGGGAACGCCCGCTTGGAGCACGACGTTGCTGTACGGCGTGGCCTCGCCGGTCCTGACGACCGCGCGGGCCTGGGCGGCAAGCTCTTTGAGCTGGGTGTGCGGGATACGTTCTGGCCGGGTCAGGACGCCGTCGAGGAAGCCGTCGGGCGACTCCTCGGCGATGTAGGCGGTCTCGACGACGAGTTCGGCGAGCACCTCGCGCAGGACGGGGAGGAAGGCCGGCTCGCCCCTGCGCCAGACGAGGTCCACCGTCTCGACGCCGGGCGGCACGGGCAGGCCGGGATCGGCCACCACGATCAGGTCGGTGTGTCCGGCCGCCGACAGGATCTGCAGCAGCCGCGGATGCCAGAGCCCGTCAGGACGCATATGACGCCCTTCCGTACCGGATGGCGGCCCGGAACGCGCTCCACATCGGCTCAGCCATCGTCCACCCCGCCCACCGGGTCGGGACAGCCGCAGGACCCGCGCCGGATCAGCGTCGCCTCCAGCACCACCCGCTCGCCCCGCGTCGCGTCGCCGCCGATCTTGGCGGCGAGCAGTTCGACGGCACGCCGGCCGAGCTCCTCGATCGGCTGCCGCATGGTGGTCAGGGCGGGCACGGTGTACGACGAGGCGGCGATCCCGTCGAACGAGCACAGAGCGACATCACCCGGGACGGTCAGCCCCAGCTCGGCCGCGGCGCGCATCACCCCGATGGCCTGCTCGTCGCTGGTCACGAACAGCGCCGTGGGCCGGTCCTCCCGGGACAGCAGTTCCCGCCCGCTCAGGTATCCCTGCCGCCGCCCGAACGGCCCGTGCGCCAGCGGCATCCCCGACGGATCGAGCCCCGCCTCGGTGAGCGCCCGCGCCCACCCGGCGACCCGGTCGACGGTGGGGTGGATGTCCTTGGGACCGGCCACGCAGCCGATGCGCCGCTGCCCGTGGCCGAGCAGGTGGCGGGTGGCCTCGTGGGCGCCGCCCTCGTTGTCGAGCAGCAGGTGGCTGGCGGGGGTGTCGTCGAGCTCGCGGTCCAGGACGATGCAGGGCACCCGGGAGGCGGCCAGCAGCGACCGCCAGGCGCGCGGGCCATGGGCGGGAATGAGGATCAGCCCGTCGACCTGCCGGTCGATCAGGGTCCGCACGTACGCGGCCTCGCGCTCGTCGTCGTCCATGGCGTTGCCGAGCAGCAGGGTCAGGCCGTGCTCGAACGCGACGTCCTCGATCTCGCGGGCCAGCTCGGCGAAGAACGGGTTGGCGTTGTCGGGGACGACGAGCCCGATCGTGTGGGTACGGCTGGTGCGCAGCGACCGGGCCACGACGTTCGGGCGGTAGCCGAGTTCGTCGATCGCGCGCAGGATCCGTTCGCGGGTATGGGGGGCGACGTTGCGCGGCCCGTTGTTGAGCACGTAGCTGACGACGGCCTCCGAGGTGCCGGCCAGTCGTGCCACATCACGGCGTGTGACCACTGCGAGTTCGCCCTTCGGTCGTATCAACTCGTGTTGATTCCGCAGTATTCGTCGGCCTTTCCTTGGTTGGCAACACGTGTAGATGGGACGTTATCCAGGTGTTACCCCTGAATAAGAGGAAGGTGACGCAGTCGTAACCAACCCGTCGGCCACGGTTCTCGTCACATGAGCTGTGAACCGCCGTGACTTTCTGGGCGCCGCCGCGCTGGTCCCCGTGTCCCTCTCCGCCGCGCCACCCGACTGGGCGGGCCTGCGCCGCGGGCTCAAGGGCACCTTGGTTCGCCCCGGCGACGCCGCCTACGACCGGTCGAAGCGCCTGTACAACCCGGCCTTCGACCGCATCCGCCCAGGCGGTATCGCGTACTGCGAAACATCAGAAGATGTTGCGAAATGTCTGGCGTTTGCCCGGCGTACCGGCGTCGCGGTCACCGCACGTTCGGGCGGGCACTCCTACGCGGGCTGGTCCACCGGCTCCGGCCTCGTCGTCGACCTGTCGCGGATGAACGCCGTCACCCACCGCGCGGGCCTGGCCACGATCGGGCCGGGCGCCAAGCTCATGGACGTCTACACCAAGCTGGCCAGGCACGGCGTGAGCATCCCGGCCGGCTCCTGTCCCACGGTCGGCGTGGGCGGGCTGGCGCTGGGCGGCGGGATCGGGGCGGTCTCCAGGAAGTACGGGCTGACCTGCGACCGGCTGGTGTCCGTGCGGGTGGTCACCGCCGACGGGCGGGTGCTGGACTGCGACGCGACCCGGCATCCCGCGCTGTTCTGGGCCTGCCGCGGCGGTGGCGGCGGCAACTTCGGCGTCGCCACCTCGTTCACGTTCCGCACCCACACCGCGCGTGAGATCGGCCATTTCTACCTGCGCTGGCCCTGGTCGAAGGCGGCCGCGGCGCTCACCGCCTGGCAGGACTGGGCGCCGGGCGCCCCCGACGAGCTGTGGTCGACGCTGCACCTGGTACGCGACCGCGGGAGCCTCCACGTCCAGCTCGCCGGAACCTACCTGGGCGGCCTGACCGGGCTCAACCGGCACCTCGCGGCGCTGGTGGCCAAGGTCGGGCAGCCGGAGGCCCGTTCGGCGCGGGTGGTGCCGTACCTGGCGGCGATGCGGATCATGGCCGGCGGGCCGGGGCCGCGCACGACGTTCTCCGCCAAGTCGCACCTCGCCTACGGCAGGCTCCCCGCCACCGGCATCGCCAAGCTGGTCGCCTGGGTGGCCAGGCCGGGGCAGCACGCGGTCCTGCTGGACGCGTTCGGGGGCGCGATCGGCCGCGTGGGCGTGCGCGACACCGCCTTCCCGCACCGGGCGGCGCTCTACAGCGTCCAGTACTACGCCGACGGCACCTCCCGCACCTGGCTGCGCGGCGTCCACGGCGAGATGCGCGCGTTCCTGGGCGACCACGCCTACGTGAACTACATCGACCCCGACCTGCGCGCATGGCGCTCGGCCTACTACGGCCCGAACGCCGCCCGGCTGGCCGAGGTCAAGGCCGCCTACGACCCGGGCCGCGTATTTCGGTTGCCCCAGGGCGTCTAGCTGGCATAAACCTGCATGCATGCGTCATTGGCCCCTGTTCGGTCTCCGGATCACCACCCCCAACCTCCAGCTCCACATGCCGTCGTTCGCCGAGCTCGACGAGCTGGCAGAACGGGCCGCCGAAGGCGTGCACGAGGAGGGATTCATGCCCTTCGTCATCCCGTGGACGGAAGCCGAGCCCAGCGAACGGGCCAAGGCGACCGTGCTTTACCACTTCAAGTCCTGGGGCACCTGGAAGCCGGAGGACTGGACCGCGAACTTCGTGGTGGTCCGCGACGGCCAGGTCGTCGGCACGCAGGAAGTGGCGGCCGTCGACTTCGCGGTCACCCGCGAGGTGGTCACCGGCTCCTGGCTGGGCCGCCGCTTCCACGGCCAGGGCATCGGCACCGAGATGCGCAAGGCGGCGCTGCACCTGGCCTTCGAGGGGCTGGGCGCGCGCTGGGCCAGGACGGTGGCGTTCGAGGACAATCTGCCCTCGCTCGGCGTGACCAGGAAGCTCGGCTACCGGGAGGACGGCATCCAGATCGACAACCGCAAGGGCGAGGCGGTGCCCAGCAAACGTTTCCGCATGGCCCGCGAGGACTGGAAGCCGGAGGAGGGCTACACGATCACCGGGCTGGAGCCGTGCCTGCCGCATCTGGGAGCGCGCTGATCGTCGGCAGCCGGCACGACTCGCGGCGGAACTTGCCGGGGGCCAGGCCGTACTCGCGCTTGAAGGCGTTGGCGAAGGCGAACTCCGAGCCGTAACCGACCCGCGCGGAGATCTCGCCGAGCGGCGCGTCGCTCTCGCGCAGCAGGTGGGCGGCGGTGCCCAGCCGCCACCACGTCAGGTAGCCGAGCGGCGGCTGACCGACGAGCTGCGTGAAACGGCGCGAGAAGGCGGCCCGCGACAGGCCCGCCTCGCGGCCGAGCGACTCGACCGTCCACGGCGCCGCTGGGTCGCGGTGGATGGCGTCGAGGGCGGCACGGATCGACGGGTCGGTCAGCGCCCGCGCCCAGTTGTCCACCTTGCAGTGCTCGTGCGAGCCGTCGAACCAGGTGCGCAGGATCAGCAGCAGGAGCATGTCGAGCAGCGAGGAGACGAGCAGGTCGGCCCCGGCGCGCGGGCGGTCGATCTCGGCGCCGAGCAGGTCGACGGCGGCGCGCAGCTCGGGATGGTGGCCGAGGCGGGCGGGCAGGTGGACGACCTCGGGCAGTGAGCGCAGGATCGGGTGGAGTCTGGAGGGGTCGAGCCGGTAGCCGCCGCCCAGCAGCACCGTGCTGGCACCATCGCCGCCCAGGACGGCGGAGGCGAACAGCTCGCGCTCCCCGTCGCCGCAGTCGGCCGTGGCGATCGCGCTGTCGGGCGAGTCGGCCAGCACGTAGGGGTGGCCTTGCGGGAGGAACACGACGTCGCCGACACTCAACGCGATGGGCTCTCCCTCGGGCGGAAGCAGCCAGCACGAACCTTGCAGAACCACCTGGAAGCCGGCCGTACCCGCCGCGGCGGGGAAGGAGTGGCCCCAGGGAGCGCGCCACTCGACCCGGACCGAGTTCGCCCGGCCGACGCGCATGGAGGCGATGACGTCGCTCAGCAGATCCACACCGGCAGTATAGCTCGCGAGACGATCACGTATAAAATGCAGACGGCAGCGCATTGGAGGTCTTCGCCCGGTTTCCTACTCTGGAACGCATGACGAAGATCGGCATCATCATCGGCAGCACCCGTCCCGGCCGCAACGGCGAGGCCGTAGCCCGCTGGGTTCACGAACTGGCCACCAAGCGCGACGACGCCGCGTACGAACTGATCGACCTCAAGGACCATCAGCTGCCCCACCTCGACGAGGCGCTGGCCGCGGCGGCGGCTTCCGGCGCTTACGACCACCCGCACACCAAGATCTGGTCGGAGACGATCGCCGGATACGACGGCTTCGTCTTCGTGACCCCGGAGTACAACCGGGGCACTCCGGGCGTGCTGAAGACCGCCATCGACTTCCTGTACGCCGAATGGCATGACAAGTCAGCCGGAGTCGTCGGCTACGGCGTGAGCGGCGGCGTACGCGCGGCCGAGCACCTGCGGCAGGTGCTCGGCCAGGTCAAGGTGGCCAACGTGCAGGCCGGGGTGGAGCTGCTGCTGCACGCCGACTTCGAGGACTTCAGCGTCTTCAGGCCGCGCCCCCACCAGGAGGACCAGGTCACCATGATGCTCGACCAGGTCGTCACCTGGAGCCGGGCGCTGTCCGCGGTCAGGGCCTGAAGTGGCGCAGCACCTCGGGGTTGGCCATGGCGTCGGGGTTGGCGGCCTGCTCGACGGGGGTGCCGAGCAGGATCTTGCGCACCGGCACCTCCAGCTTCTTGCCCGACAGGGTCCGCGGGATGCCGGGCACCTCGCGGATCTCGTTGGGCACGTGCCGGGGTGACAGCTCCTCGCGCAGCGTGGTCTTCAGCGCCGCCACCAGCTCGTCGGTGAGCGTGGCGCCCTCGGCGAGGGTGACGTAGAGCAGCAGTCGGCCCTCCTGGCCGAGCTGCCCGGTGTCGATGACCAGGCTGTCGGCGATCTCCTCGAAGCGCTCGACGACCCGGTAGAACTCGCTGGTGCCCATCCGCACACCGCCGCGGTTCAGCGTCGAGTCGGAGCGGCCGTAGATCACGCAGGAGCCGTCTTCGTTGATCTTGATCCAGTCGCCGTGCCGCCAGACGCCGGGGTAGACGTCGAAGTAGCTGTCGCGGTAGCGCTCGCCGCCGGGGTCGTTCCAGAACATCACCGGCATCGAGGGCATCGGCGCGGTCAGCACCAGCTCGCCCACCTCACCGATCACCGGCTTGCCCGTCGGGTCGAAGGAGGCGATGGCCGCGCCCAGCGACCGGCACGGGATCACGCCCGCCCTGATCTCGTGCAGCGGGGTGGCGCCGACGAAGCCGGTGCACACGTCCGTGCCGCCGGAAAAGGAGCCCAGCGGCACGCCGGGCAGCGTCTCGGCCACCCACGCGAACCCCTCGGGCGGCAGGGGCGATCCGGTCGAGCCGATACCCCGCAGCCGGTCGAGGCCGGCCGGCCGTACGTCCGACTTCATCGAGGCGATGATGTACGGCGCGCCGACCCCGAAGTACGTGACCCCTTCGGCGGCGGCGATCTTCCACAGGTCGTTGGGCGCCCCGTCGTACAGGACCGGCACCGCGTCGACCAGCAGGGCCCCGATGAGGTAGTTCCACATCATCCAGCCCGTGGTGGTGTACCAGAAGAACACATCGCCTTCACCGAGGTCCTGGTGGAAGGAGAGCGACTTCAGGTGTTCCAGCACCACGCCGCCGTGCCCGTGCACGATCGGCTTGGGCAGTCCGGTGGTGCCGCTGGAGTACAGGATCCACAGCGGGTGGCCGAAGGGCACGCGCTCGAACTCCAGCGGCCCCTCCTCCGCGCGCAGCCCCTCCCAGCCGACCACCTCGCCGGACGGCACCGCGGCGGCGTGGCCGGGCGCGGGCTCGGCCCGCTGCGGCGGGCGGCCCTCCTCGGCGGCGGTCAGGTACGGGATCCACACAGTCGCGCGCAGCGAGGGCAGCGCGGCGGCGATCTCGGCGACGGCGGCCGAGCGGTCGAAGCTCTTGCCGTTGTACGCGTAGCCGTCGACCGCGATCAGCACCTTGGGCGCGATCTGCCGGAACCGGTCGACGATGCTGGGCACGCCGAAGTCGGGCGAACCGGCCGACCAGATCGCCCCGAGCGAGGCGGTGGCCAGGAAGGCGATGAGCGCCTGCGGGATGTTCGGCAGGTAGCCGGCGACGCGGTCGCCGCGCCCCACGCCGAGCCGCACCAGACCGGCGCGGACCCTGCCCACCTCCGAGCGCAGCTCGTCGTAGCCGATCTCCTGGCGGGCGCCGTCCTCGGAGACGAAGACGACCGCGGTGCCCTCGCCACGGGCGAGCGCGTTCTCGGCGTAGTTCAGCGAGGAGCCGGAGAACCACTCCGCGCCGGGCATCGTCCCGGTGAGGACGGGCCCGTCACCACGCTCCCCGACCACCCCGAAGTAGTCCCAGAGCGACTGCCAGAACTCCGCCGGGCTGTCGACCGACCACTGCCACACGTCCTCGTACCGCGCGCCGATCCGGTCCTGCTCGCGCAGGTAGGCGGTCAGCTTGGCCCGCCCGATCACCTCGGCGGTCGGCTCCCAGACAAGTGCACCTTCCTCAACCATGCGCCCATCCTGTCGTTCGCCAGGTGGAAAGTCACACTCGACCGCCCACACATCCCGCTACCTTCTTAGGTGGTCAACCGCCATATGCGCCGCCGTGCCGATGACCGCGTCGGCCCTCGGCTGGTTCACCGCGGGGCTGAACGATCGGGTGAAAACGGCCACGGCGTAGCGGCCGCCATCGGGATACTCCACTACCCCCGCTTCGTTGCGAATAGTCGGCAGAGTGCCGGTCTTTCCGCTCACATCCACATCGTCGTACGGGAAGCCCGCCGCCAGCCGGTGCGGCCACACCTGCAGCGCGAACACCTCGCGCATCCACCCGCACAGCTCGGCCGAGGCCGCCTCGTCTCGCCAGATCATCGCGAACAGCCGCGTCAGCTCCCGCGGCGTGCTGCTGTTGGTCCGCGCGGGGTCCAGCGCCCGCATCCGCGCCAGCTCGTCGAGGTCCTGGAACGGCCAGCCATGCCCGCTGTCCTCGGCCATGCTGTCCAGCATCGTCGCGCCGTTCATGGTCACCCGGGTGCCGTCCAGCCCGAACCCCGCCAGCATGGCGTTGACCGCGTCCAGCCCCACCCGCTCGACCAGCACGTCGGCGGAGGCGTTGTCGCTGACCGCGATCATCAGATACGCCAGGTCGCGCAGCGAGATCGTCACCTCGTCCCGCATCGCCGAGAGCCCCGTCGGCCCCGACGTACGCCCCGCCGCCGGCACCAGCACCCGCTCCGCCAGATCGACCCGGCCCGCGTCGGCCTGCCTGCACAGCTCCACGAGCAGCGGCACCTTGAACACCGAGGCGATCGGCCTGGCCTCGTCCTGCTGGTAGCCGCACTCGCGCCCGCCGTCGATGTCGACCGCGTGCAGCCACCCCTCGACCCCGGCCGCGGCGAACACCTCGCCCAGTTCGATCTCGTTCATGCCAGCGCCCCCGGCCTGCGGCTGACCCGCCGCACGGGCGCCGAGCTCTGTTCCGCCATCCCGGCGCTCTCCTTCAGTGTTCGTACGGCTGCCGCCGAGAAGCCGGCCACCGTGTCGGAGGCCACCCGCCACGCGGTGGAGATCCGGTAGGACAGCGGCGAGCCGATCAGCGGCCGCCAGACCAGCCCCGGCGACTCCTGCCGTGGCCCGAACGCGACCGCGGCCCCTGCCATGACCAGCCCGAGACCCGACCCTTCGTGCACCTGCGCGGGAACGTACCCACGGCGACGGCATTCTGCCAGCGCCTCCGCGTGCATGCCCGGCTCGCCCTCCTTCGGCGGCATGAGCAGCTCGCGCCCGGCCAGGTCGGCCAGGTGCACCTCGGCGCGCTGGCTCAGCTCGTCGCCCTCGGCCAGCAGCACGCCCTGGGGCTGGACGAGCGTCTGGCCGAAGTACAGGCCGGGGGCGGTCACCGGGTGGCGGACGACGCCGACGTCGATCGTGCCGCCGGCCAGGGCGGCCACCTGGTCGGCGGTCCAGATCTCGGCGGGCGCCAGCCGTACCTCGGGATGGCTTTCGCGGAAGCCCGCGACCAGGGCGGCGATCACCGCGGCGGCCAGGTCGGGCGGGACCCCCACCTTGAGCACCGCGCCCTCGCCGTGCCTGGCCAGCTCGCGCAGGCGGTCGACGCGGGCGACGATCTCGCGGGCCTCGCCGAGCAGGAGGCGGCCCGCCTCGGTCAGGCGGACCTGACGCGCCGAACGGTCGAACAGGCGCACGCCAAGCTCCTCCTCCAGGCGCTTGATGCGCTGGCTGAGCGGCGGCTGGGCCATGCCGAGGCGGATGGCGGCGTTGCCGAAGTGAAGTTCCTCCGCCACCACGGTGAAGTAGCGCAGGTGCCGGACAAGGTCCATGGCCAGCGATGATATCCGGATTTATATCTACTCTGGGCCTATATCCATATTGGACATGGTTTGGTGGTGTCTGGTGTTCTCTGCGTCATGGCTATGACAGGGGGACCGATGCTGGGCGAGTTGCGGCAGGAGGGACCACCGCGGCGACGGCGGCGCAGGTGGCCGTGGGTGGTCGCGGGGGTGCTCGTGCCCGCCGTCGCGGCGGGCGGCGTCGTCTGGGCCCTGCGTACCGAGGGCTCGGCGGAGAAGACCGCCGACGCCTATCTGTCGGCCTGGTCGAGCAACGACTATGCCGCCATGAAGGCGCTGGTGGCCGATCCGCCCAAGGACTTCGTCGAGTGGCACGAGAAGGTACGCCGCGACCTCAAGCTGGAACGGCAGTCGTTCACCGCGACCAGGACCGGCGGGGTGTTCGCCGCGAGCGCCGCCGACCTCGGCTACGAGAGCTTCGGGGCCAGGCTCACCGGGCGGGGGCCCGACCTGGACTACGAGGGCAAACTCCATCTGGTCGAGAAGGACCGGCGCTGGATGGTCGCCTGGACGCCCGCCACCATCCACCCCGAGCTCAAGCCCGGCCGGTCGCTGCGGCTGGTGACCGGCAAGGACGAGACCGTGCCCGTCCTGGCCGCCGGCGGCACGCGCATCGACGCCGCGGACGTACCCGGTTCCGTGCAGCAGATCGTGGCCGGGCTGAAGACGAAGTACGTCGACCGGCTACGCGTGCCCAACACCGCCAAGATCAACCTGTACGAGGACGGCGACAAGCTGGTCAAAACCCTCGAAGAGGTCAGCGCGGCGAAGCGGGAGCCGTTCCAGACCACGCTCGACCTGCGCGTGCACGCAGCCGGGGCGAAGGCGCTCCGGCTCACCAAGAAGCCCGCCGCGCTGGTCGCCCTGCGCCCCTCGACCGGCGAGATCCTGGCCGTCGTCAACAACCGGGGCGGGTTCGACCGGGCGCTCATGGGCAAGTACCCGCCCGGCTCCACCTTCAAGGTCGTCACCGCCTCCGCGCTGGTCGCCGACGGCGTCTCGGCCGCCCAGACGGTCAAGTGCCCCGCCGAGCAGAACATCGGCGGCTTCCCCTTCCACAACGCCGGCTACAAGGACTACGGCAGCCTGCCGTTCCGTGACGCCTTCGCCCACTCGTGCAACACCACGTTCGGCGCCATGACCGTGGGCTCGCTCGGCGCCTCCCGGCTGGCAAAGGTGGCCGGGGACTTCGGCTTCGGCGTCCCCATCGACCCCGGCGTACCCGCGGTGCGGGCCGACTTCCCCGCCGCCAAGGACGACACCGACCTCGCCTCCGCCTCCATCGGCCAGGGCCGCGTCCTGGCCTCGCCCCTGAACATGGCCGCCGTGGCCGCCGCCATCGCCTCCGGCACGTGGCGCCCGCCCCGCCTCGTACCGGCCGAGCTGGTCCCGACCGAAGGCGAGTCCCGCCGCCCTTTGGAGGACGACATCGTGAAGGCATTGCGCACCCTGATGCCCGCCGTCGTCTCCGAGGGCACCGCCCAGGCAGCCCCCTTCCCCGCCGGTACGGCCGGCAAGACCGGCACCGCCGAGTACGGCTCAGGCAAGGAACCACCGGCCCACTCGTGGTTCATCGGCTACAAGGGGGACCTGGCGTTCTCCGTCATCGTGGAGGGAGGCGGCGCCGGCTCCGCGGTAGCCGCCCCCATAGCCGCCTACTTCCTCAACAACCTCCCCACCCAGACCTAACCACCCACACCCCCGGCAAGGACCACCCAACAGCACCCTGCCCACAACCCCGGGATCACCGATCGCGGGCGGTGGAGCCGGGCTCGCGGATCACGGGATCACGGGCTTTGGGTGCTCCGCCGCCCTCTGGGTGCCGGGTAGTTGTGCCCCGTCTGCGGAGGAAACCCATCGGCTGCCCACGGTCCACGCTCTGGGGTGCCGGGTAGTTGTGCTCGGTGGGGGTGCCGCCGGGAAGTCAGACGGCTTTGCGGTCGAGAGGGGAGGTGAGGCCGGCGACGGCGGCGACCACCTCGGAGGCGTTGGTCAGGTCGGGCAGGACCAGGTCGGCCCCCGCCTCACGGAGTTCCGAGGCCATGGAGCGCCCAGAAGCCACCCCGATCATCGCCGCCCCACCGATCTTGGCGGCCTGCACGTCGCGGGTCGAGTCGCCGATCACCACCGTGTTGGCCACCGTGAACGGCGTGCCGGCCCGCTGCTTGGCCCGCCCCTGCGCCACCTGCAACAAGGTGGCCTTCGGGTAGACCTCCTCGCCATAGCCACCGAGGTCGAAGTCGATGTGCTTGTCCAGCCCGAACGCCTTGAGCTTGTGCACGGCGTTGCTCTTGATGGTGCCGGTCAGCACCGTCTGGATCACCCCGTCGAGCCGGGCCACGGCCTTGAGCGCGTCCTTGGCCCCGGGCATCATCCGCCCCTCCTTGGCCAGCCGCTTACGCCGGTCGGCGAAGGCCATGGCCAGCGCCGACAGGAACTTGGGCAGGTGGGCGTCCTCGGCCACGATCCCGTTGACGGCCAGCGTCTCGAAGACGATCTCGGAGTCGGGCCGCCCCAGTGCCGGTACGAGTTTGACCAGGGGCCGCCCGGTCACGACCCGGAAGGCCTCCGCGTAGGCGTCGCGGGTCACGATCGCGACGTCGACCAGCGTGAGGTCGATGTTCCAGAGCACAAGGCGGTTGATGGCAGCCTCCTGAGGGGGTTCATGTCAGGGTACGGCTCCCGCCCCCGCGAAGCTGCCCCGCGAGGGCATTTAAGCATGATTGCCGGTAGTGATGCTTTGTGAGAAGAAACCCGCTCATCATGGCGACACGCAAGAATTGATCAAGCTTCTGACCTGGGAAAACTTATATTGACCCCGTGAGTGCCACAGCACGCCTCCGGCCGACGGCCCGATTCCTGGCGGGTGATCTGATCTGGATCGTCCCGCTGGCCGTCGCGAGCTGGGTGCTGGCCGACCTGTGGCCGCCCCACCAGCCCTGGGCGGACCTGGCGATGACGATCGCCCTGCTGGCACCGATGATGTGGCGCCATCTCTATCCGGTGGGCGTGTTCACGCTGGTGTCCGCGCTCGCGCTGGTCCAGATGCTCAACGGCTGGCCGCCGCTGCTGGCCGACCTGGGCGTCTGCATCGCGCTGGCGACCGTGGCCGTCAGCCGCGGCCTCGCGATCTCGCTGCCCGCGCTGATCCTCACCTGCACGGGCCACGTCATCTGGGCGCTGGCCTACCCGAGGTCGATGATGCCGTTCCCGTGGATGGCCAACCAGTTGTTGTTCATCGTGCTGGTGTGGTTCGCCGGACGGTACGTGCTGGCCAAGCGCATGGTCATGCAGGGCATCAGGGAGCGGCTGCTGCTCGCCGAGCGGGCCAGGGAGGGCGAGGCACGCGCGGCGGTCGACCGCGAACGGCTGCGCATCGCCCGCGACCTGCACGACAGCGTGGCGCACAACGTGACCGTGATGATCACGCATGCCGAGGGCGCCCGGCTCGGGCTCGACGCCGATCCGGCCGGCGCCAAGACCGCCCTGGCGCAGATCGCCGAATGCGGCCGCGCCGCCCTGCACGACATGCGGGAACTGGTGAGTGCCCTGCGCGCCGGCTCCTGCCCACGTCCGTGGCGCGAGGTGATCGACGGCCTGGTCCAGCGGATGCGGCGCAGCGGCGTCCCCGGCATCGCGGTACGCGTCGAGGGCGAGCCGGACACCGCGCCGGACGAGGTGCTCCTGGCCGCCCAGCAGGTCGTCGGCGAGGCGCTGACGAACGTGCTCAAGCACGCCGGGCGCGGCGTCGCGGCCTCCGTGTTCGCCGCCTTCACCGCGACCGGGGCCTACGTGAAGGTCGAGGACGACGGCGGCGGCCCGCTCGCGGCCGTGTCCCTGCCGGCCGGCGGCAACGGACTGGCCGGGCTGCGGGAGCGGGTGCGCGGGCTCGGCGGCGAGTTCAGCGCCGGTACGCGGCGTGGGGGCGGCTTCGTGGTCGAGGCCCGCCTGCCGTACCCGGTCCGACTGTCGTGCGCGGCCGAGGGCCGCCTGCCGTACGCGAAGGAGAGTGGCGATGCGGCCTGACGGCGAGAACCTCCTGCGGGTCCTGCTCGTGGACGACCAGGAGCTGATCCGCGCGGGCGTGCGGATGGTGCTGCGGTCGGCGCCGGACGTCCTGGTGGTCGGCGAGGCGTCGGACGGCGCGCTGGCGCTGGCGGCGCTGCGCGAGACGCCGGCCGACGTCGTGCTCATGGACGTGCGCATGCACGGCATGGACGGGATCGAGGCCACCGCCCGCATGCGCACGGACTTCCCGGGCACGTGCGTCGTGCTGCTGACCGCCTTCGACGAGGACGGCCTGGTCAGAGCGGGGCTGGCGGCGGGGGCTGACGGGTTCGTGCTCAAGGACGCGCCGCCGGAGGAACTGCTGCGCGCCATCCACACCGTCGCCGACGGCGGCGCCTACGTCTCCCCCATGCTCGCCAAGCGCCTGCTCGACGAGTACCGCCCGCAGCTCTACGAGGCCCCGGTGGCGGCGGGCAGACTCGACGAGCTGACGCGACGGGAGCAGGAGGTGTTCACGCTGGTGGCGCGCGGGCTGACGAACTCCCAGATCGCCGAGCGCCTGTCGCTGTCGCCGGTCACCGTGCGCACCCACGTGGACAACGTGCTGGGCAAGCTGCACCTGCCGCACCGCAGCCGCCTCATCGTCTTCGCCTACGAGAATGATCTGGTACGGCCTCAGCGTTTCGATGAGCCGCCAGCGTGAAGATGGTTGCCACGACCGTCTCTGGGGATGACGATAAGCGACATTTCACGACATAGCGTGATTTGCGGAGGTTAACGCTATGTGGAAGTGCGCTATAGGGCGTCACATGCTTTGCCTGGCTGCCTGCCTGGCCGCCGTCATCGCCGGGTCGGCGCTCATCATGGGCGCCTGGATCGGCAACGGCACGGAATCCGGGCGGCTGACCCAATGCTTCTCGTCCGAGCGCATGGACCTCGCGGTGCTGCCCGCCGGCTTTCCGCGCGAGGGCGGCCCGCCGCAGATCCCCGGCCGGACGATCGCCGCCCTGCGCGCCCTCCCCGGCGTCACCGCCGTGCGCGAGGTGCGCGGCGGCACCGTACGGGCCAGCTGGCCGCGGGCCGACGCCACCGCGATGGAGGTCGTCGCGCTGCCGGCCAACGGCCTGCCCATGCTTCCCATCGTCCACGGCGAGCCGCCCGCCGTCGACGGCGAGGCCGTCGTGGACGAGTCCAGCGCCGTCTCCTACGGGCTCCGCGTCGGCAGCACCGTCACCGTCACCGACCCGCGCGGCGCGCCGGTCCACCTGCGCGTGAGCGGCATCCTCCAGGTCGACATGGACAAAACCATGATCGCCAGAGGTACGCTCGGCCTGAACCCGCAGACCGCCGCCGCTCTCGTCAGCCCGATCAGGCTCAGCGGCCTGCAGGTGACGCTCGACTCGGCCTCGCTCGCCGGACCGGTACGCGACCAGGTCGCCGGCGAGCTGGGCTCCGCCTACACCGTCCACACCCGCCAGGACATCGCCGCCCGCCGCAGCGCCGACGCAGGCGTCCTGAGCATCGCGCTGGCCACGCTCGGCATGACCGCCACCACCGTGGGCGCCGCCGCGAGCTGCTCCACCCTGGGCCGGCTGCGTTCCTACCTGCTCCAGTCCGCCGGCGCCCAGGTCGCCGTCCAGGGACGGCGGCGCATCCGCCGCATGATGGTCTACGACCGGCTCATCGGGTTCGCCACCGCCGCGACCGCGGGCGCCGGGCTGGTCGTCGGCACGCTCGTCCTGCTCGCGGGATCGGGCGCCGACCTGCCCTGCCTCAGCGTGTTCGCGATCTCCTCGACGCTCATGCTGCTGCCCTTGGCCGCCTACACCTGCGCCATGTTCCTCGCGCCCATCCCCGCCCTGCTCCGGCACTCCTGAGCGGTCAGGAGGTCTTGCGGGCGCGGGCGGCGCGGCGCTTGCCCTCGTGCATGGCCTGGACCCGGGCGATCGGGATGGTGTGGCCCTCGGCGACCAGGTCGTCGGGCAGGCGCTGCGGCTCCGGCATGGCCTCGGCCCACGGGTCCGCGCCGGACAGCAGGCCGGGCGCGGTGTGGATGGTGAAGTCGGACGGGCTCACCCGCTCCAGGTCCGCCCATGGGACGGGGAAGGAGACGGGGGCGCCGGGCCGTACCCGCGGACTGTAGGCGGCGACCACGGTCGCGCCGCCCGCGCGGGTGGAGTCCAGGAAGACCTTGCCCCCGCGGTCCTCGCGGATGAACGCGGTGGTCGCCAGCGCCGGGTCGAGCCGCTCGGCGCGCGCGGCGACCGCGCGGGTCGCCGCGGCGAGGTCCTCGACGCCCGTGCCCGCCGCGACCGGCACGAACACGTGCACGCCTTTGGCGCCGCTGGTCTTCACCGCCCCTTCCAGCCCGTCCGCCCGCAGCGCCTCTCGCACCAGCAGAGCAGCCTGTACGGCCAGCCCGAACGCCCCGTCCTCGGCCGGAGGGTCAAGGTCGAGGATCAGATGCGTGGGCCGGTCTCCGCGAAACAGCGACGGGTGGTACTCGACGGCCCGCTGGTTGGCGAACCACAGCAACGTCCGCCGGTCGCCGCACACGGCGTAGCGGACCTCGCGGTGGGAGCTCTCGGCCCACTGGGTGACGCTGTCGATCCACTCCGGCGCGTACTTGGGCAGGTTCTTCTGCATGAACGGCGGCTGGCCCGGCCGTACCCTGATCACCGACAGGGCCCGCTCGTCCAGCGCCGCGACGATCTGATCGCTCACGGCGTCCAGGTAGTCGACCAGGTCCCGCTTGGTGGCCTCCGCCCCGTCGAACAGCGGCTGGCCCAGATTGCTGAACTCGACCCCGTCACGCGTCTCTTCCACCTTGCCCACCGACCCCACGATGCCCATCCCCGCCGCTCAGGTCAACGACGCGACCGCTCAGGCGTAGGAGAGGGCGTCGGCCAGGGTGTCGACCACGGGCAGGCCGGTGGCCTGGAGGTCGGCCCTGGTGGTCATGCCGCCGGTGTACAGGACGGCCTGGGCGCCGACGTGCCGGGCGGCCAGCCCGTCGTCGACGCTGTCGCCGATCACCAGGACGTCGGCGGGTTCGACGCCGATGGCGGCCAGGTGGGCGCTCATGTGCGCCGCCTTCTCGCCGCCGGTGGTGCCGAGCAGCCCGTCGATCCTGGTGAAGTGCTGATGGATCGCGAACGACTCGACCAGCGGGACCAGGTGCGCGTGCGGCGCCATCGAGCAGAGCGACTGCGTGCCGTCCCAGCCCTGCAGCGCGGCCAGGGCGTCGGCGGCCAGGCCGCAGGCGACGCTCAGGCGGAAGTAGTGCTCGTGGAAGCCGTCGTCGAGCCGCTCCCACTCCCCGTCCTCGAGCGCGCGGCCGAGCATGCGCTCATAGGCCAGCCAGATCGGGCGGGTGTAGACGGCGCGGAAGCCGTCGGCGTCGAGGATGGGCAGTTCGTAGGGCTTGAAGACCTCGTTGGTCGCCCCGACGACCGCGTCGATGTCGTGAAAGAGGGTACCGTTCCAGTCCCAGATGATGTGCTTCGTCATGTCAGAACAATCTTATCGGCCGATCGCGACATTCCGGTGAACACGACGGAGCCGCGACCCGAAGGCCGCGGCTCCCCCGCGTGCTGATCAGCCGCGAGCCAGGGTGATCAGCCGCAGGCCTGCGCGGTCTTGCCGTTGGCCCAGGACTTGGTGTGCTTGGCCACGGCGTAGCCCCAGGCGCAGATGTTGGCGCCCTCGATCATGTCGCCCCAGTGGTGGCCGCCGTTGCCCTCGCCGTAGTTGAAGTGGACCACCCTGTTGCCGTTGCCGTTGGGCTTGGCCAGGATGACGCGGATGAGGCCGGTGTCGAGCGGGGACACCCAGATCTCGGTCCAGTTGGTCTTGCACTTGCGCGACCACATCAGCTTGATCGTGCCGTACTTCTTGTTCGAACCCTTCTGGACCAGCGTGCTCTGCTTCGAGACGATCCCCGACGCGGCACAGCCGGACTTGTACGGGTCCTGCTTGTCGTAGCTCCGAGCGGCGTGCGCGGCGGGAGACATCATGGCCAGAAGCGCCCCCGTGGCCGCCACTCCGGCTACTGCGGCTCGGATTCTCACTGAGACAGACTCCTTCGTGTTATCCGATGTGTAAACCCACGGCAGCCTACAAGGGATGTTCACGAAAGAGTCAAGAACAATCTCCGAATTGGGATGACCCTAACGGAGGAGATCGGGGATCTCCTGGGTCGCGTACCACATCAGTTCGTGCGCCTCGGCGCCGTCCACGGTGAAGCGGGCGTCGTCGTCGCCGTCGTCCGCGGCCGGGAGGGCGGCGATGGCCGCTTCGATGTCGGGGATGGCGTACAGGTCGTCCACGTGTGCCGCGGCCACCTTGGACAGGGGGACCGACTCCGCCAGCCGTACCCTGGCGCGCTCGGCCAGGTCCACGCCCACCGTGAGCCCCCCGTCGGGGACCTCGGCCGCGACCACCACCCGCCGTGGCGCGGCGTCCACGCCGTCGGCGCGGTCGGCGGCGAGCATGCGCAGCGAGGCGCGGGCCGCCTCGGTGAGCGCCACGTATTCGAGCTCTTCGGTGTCGCCGGAGGCGTACCACTCGGTCAGCGCGGGGGTGACCGCGTAGCCGATCAACGGGGCCGGGCCGAGCTCTCCCGCGGCGACGGCCTTGGCCAGCGCGGGGAGCGTGCACGGCAGATAGACGCGCATGATGTGCCTTTCCGAGAAATCAAGAGCTCTATCATGCCCGCCGCAGCGGCAGCCGGAGGAGCGTCTCGAGTTCGGCGATGGTCGTGTCCGCGTCGCGGTGGTGGATGCCGGTGATGCCGAGGCCGCGGGCGGCGGTGATGTTCGCCTCGATGTCGTCGACGAAGACGCAGCTCCCGCCGGGCAGGCCCACCAGGCCGAGCGCGTGGTGGAAGATGCGCGGCTCGGGCTTGCGCATGCCCACCTCGCCGGAGATCACCACCGCGTCGAAGACCTCGTCCCAGTCGTCGCGCGGGTAGGTGTTGGACCACGAGTTCGACAGCAGGCAGGTTCTGATCCCCGCGTTCCGCGCCAGCCGCAGCATGTCGTACATGACGTCCACCCGGTCGAAAGCCGCGAACATCCTCTCCAGCAGCCCCTCCGCGACCGGCGGCGCCCCGTCCACGGTGCGCAGCCGCGCCGCCAGGTCCCGCTCGAACGCCGCTCCCGGCATCTCCCCGCGCTCCAGCGCGTGTACGACGCTCTCGCCGTCGCCGTTGTAGGCGTGGTCCACGAGGCCGCGCATGACCGTGCGGTAGTGGGCGCCGTCGATGCGATCGGCCTCGATCCACTTGGCGATCGCGGTGGACAGGCTCGTCGTGAGCACGCCGCCCCAGTCGATCAGCACCCCTGCGACCACGGAGACCTCCCGGTGATGGAATATCGTTCTAGGGTAATTCCCCCGGGAACGCGGCCGGCGGCGGGCGGGACATAACCACTGAATCGGGCTCAACCTAACGCTGGTTAGGGTGACCGCATGGTGACCATCGACGACTATCGCGCCCCTGGTCCGGACATCTTCGTCTTCCCGCCGATCATCGACGGCGGCCCCTTCTGGTTCACCAAACCCGTGCTCCTCGCGGTCGCCTGCGCGGGGCTCGTCATCGCCTTCTGCTGGGCCGCCTTCGCCAAGCCCAAGATCGTCCCCCGTGGCGTCCAGAACGCCGGGGAGTACGTCTACCTCTTCGTCCGCGAGCAGGTCGCCAAGCCGTTCCTGGGGGCCGACGCCGACCGCTTCATGGGCCTGCTGTTCACCCTGTTCTTACTGGTCCTGACCTGGAACCTGGTGGGCCTCATCCCGTTCGTCCAGTTCCCGGCCTCCTCGCACATCGCCTTCCCCGCGGTGCTGGCCGTCGCGATCTTCGTTCTCAAGGTCTACCTGGGCGTCAAGCATCAAGGATTCGCCGGCTACCTCAGGAACATGTCCGTCCCGCCCGACCTGCCCAGGTGGGCGCTGGGGATCTACGTGCCCATGGAGCTGGCGCACCAGTTCCTGTTCTCGTGGGCCACCCACGCCATCCGGGTCTTCGCCAACATGTTCGCCGGCCACATGCTGCTGGCCTTCTTCAGCTCGGTCGGCTTCTGGTTCCTGGTGGAGAAGCTCACCCCGCTGGGCGCCCCGGTCGGGCTGCTGGGCGTGGCGATGACGATCCTGCTGACGGCCTTCGAGCTGTTCATCATGTTCCTGCAGGCGTACCTGTTCACCATGCTCTCGGCCATGTACATCGCCAGCGGCCTGCGCGCCGAGCACTAACCGGCGGCGCGGGCGGCGAGCTTCCTGTGTTTCGCCGAGCGCAGCACCTTCGCGGCCTGCTCGGCCGAGGCCTTCGGCGCCTCGGTCAGGAAGCCGCGGTTCTTCCTCAGCGTGAGCAGCCGGGTCACCGAGGCGTCCAGCCGCGCCTCGGAGATCCGGCCCGACTTCACCGCCCCCAGCACCGCGTTGTACGCCTTCGGGAAGTCGGCGGGCATGAGCAGCAGGTCGGCCCCGGCCAGCACGGCGCGTACCGCCACCTCGCCGTCGCCGTACTTCTTGCGTACCCCGCCCATGTTCAGGGCGTCGGTGGAGATCACGCCCTTGAAGCCGAGCTTGTCGCGCAGCAGCCCGGTCAGGATGGGCTTGGACAGCGTGGCCGGATCGCCGGAGTCGTCCAGCTTCGGCATCACGATGTGCGCGCTCATGACCGCGTCCACGCCCGCGTCGATCGCGGCCTTGAACGGCGGCGCGTCCAGCTTCTCCCACTGCGCCCGGGTGTGCTTGATCACCGGAAGCCCGGTGTGGCTGTCGGTCGCGGTGTCGCCGTGACCGGGGAAGTGCTTGGCGGTGCTGGCCACCCCGGCCTCCCCGAAGCCCTTGACCGCCGCGCTCACCATCTTGGCCACCTTGGCCGGATCGTCGCCGAAGGCCCGCCGGCCGATCACCGGGTTGCGCGGGTTGAGGTTCACGTCGGCGACCGGGGCGAAGTCGAGGTTGACCCCGAGGGCTTTCAGCTCGTCGCCGGTGGCCCTGGCGACCGCCCGCGAGAACTCCGTGTCCCCGGTGGCGCCGATCCGGTCGGCGCTGGGCAGATCGGTCATCAGCGCCGACATCCGCGAGACCAGGCCGTTCTCCTGGTCGGTACCGATGAGCAGCGGAACCCGCTTCGCCGCCGCCTGCAGGCCGTTGGCGAGCCTGACGACCTGCGCGGTGCTCTTGACATTGGCCGGGAACAGGATCACGCCGCCGAGGTGGTACTTGGCGACGACCTTCGCGGGCGTCTGGGCGCCGAACCTGGCCTGGTTCTCGCCGGAGACGGTGTCGGCGGCGGTGCCGTACACGACGGGCATGAACAGCTGCCCGACCTTCTCCTCCCGGCTCATCGCCTTCACCAGCCGCTCGACCTCGTCCACCCGGGGCTTCTGCGACGTCGGCGCGGAGGCGGCCGGGCTCGGCTGTGCGGCGGCCGCGGCCGAGCTCGGCGTCGCCGGACCGCCCCCTCCGCCCGCGCACGCGCCCAGAGCGAAGACGAGCATGCCTGCGGTGCCGATGCGTCCAACCATGTCCAACACGTTATCCGGGCAAGGCCGTGCAAGAGCCGCAGGAGGCTAAAGTCCGAGCTCCGCGAGTCCGGGCAAATTGGAGCGGGCCGCCGCGCGCGCGTGCCGCGCCGTCGCCTGCCCGCGCGCCGCGTGCGCCGCGCGCCCGCACTCGTCCAGCGTGCTCACCGCCAGCGCCGCCCGTACGGCCGGCAGCGCCGTCGCGCTCATCGACAACGTGCTCACCCCGAGCCCGGCCAGCACGCAGGCCAGCACCGGATCGGCCGCCGACTCCCCGCACACTCCGCACTGCCGCCCGTTGTCCGAGGCGGCGGTGGCCGTGGCGGCGACGAGGTCGAGCAGCGCCGGCTGCCACGGGTCCTGCAGCCCGGCCAGCGCGCCCACCTGCCGGTCGGCGGCGAAGGTGTACTGCGACAGGTCGTTGGTCCCGATCGAGAAGAAGTCGACCTCCTGGGCGAGTCCGTGCGCGCGCAGCGCCGCCGCCGGCACCTCGATCATCACGCCCGCGCTCGGCAGCCCGGCGGCCCGGCACGCTCCGGCGAACCACCTGGCCTCTTCGGCCGTGGCCACCATCGGCGCCATGACGTGCAGCTCGGCGTCGGTGCCTGCCGCCGCGGCGGCCAGGGCGGCCAGCTGCACGGCCATCACCTCCGGATGGAGGCGGAACATCCGCAGCCCACGCTCCCCCAGCGCCGGGTTCGGCTCAGGCGCGGACGGCTTCAGGAAGGCCAGCGGCTTGTCCGCCCCGGCGTCCAGCGTGCGCACCACGACCTTGCCGCCGGGGAAGGCCTCCAGTACCGCCCGGTACGCGGCTTCCTGCTCCTCGATCGAGGGCGCCTGCGCGCGGTCCAGGAACAGGAACTCGGTCCGGTACAGGCCCACGCCCTCGGCGCCGTTGGCCAGCGCGGGGTCGAGGTCTCCCGGACCGCCGATGTTGGCCAGGAGCGGCACCAGGTGCCCGTCCTTGGTCCGCCCCGGGCCGCGGACCGCGGCGATCGCGGCCTGCCTGCTCTCCTGCGCCCCCACCGCGGTGGCCACGTCGTCGTCGGACGGCTCCAGCCGTACCTCACCGGTGGACCCGTCGACCAGCACCCGGGCGCCGGGCCTGATCGTCGTCGCGCCCGCGCAGGCCACGACGGCGGGCACCCCCATCGCCTTGGCCAGGATCGCGGTATGGCTGGTCGGCCCGCCCTCCTCGGTGACGAACGCGGCCACCACGTCCCTGGACAGCAGCGCGGTGTCGGCCGGCGCCAGGTCACGGGCGATCAGCACGTACGGCTCCGCCGCCTCGACCGGCAGGCCGGGCAGCGGCAGCCCGGTCAGCTGGGCGATCACCCGGTCGCGGATGTCGTCGAGGTCGGCGACCCGCTCACCGAGGTAGCCGCCGGCCTTGGCCAGCAGGTCGCGGTACCTGCCGAACGACTCGTACACGGCCCTGGGCGCGGCCAGGCCGCCGTCGATGAGCGACTTGACGCCCACGATCAGGCCGGGGTCCTCGGCCATCAGGGCCTGCGCCTGCAGGATCTCCCTGGCCTCGCCGCCGGCCTTGTCGCCGCGGGCCTCCAGGGCCCCGGCGACCTGCTTGAGCGCGGCCAGCGCGCGCTCCTTCTCCTGGACGGCCTCGCCGGTGAAGGTCTGGCCCGCGGGGGGTTCGGGCACCGAGGCCGTCAGGACGTACGCGGGACCGTGACCGATCCCCTGGCTGACCCCCGTGCCCTTCACGGCGTCTCAGCGATCTTGACCAGCTCGTCCAGCACGTCCTCAGCGCCCTCGCCATCGGCCGTGATCACGATGGTCTCGCCCTGGCGGACGTCCAGCCCCATGACCGACAGGATGCTCTTGGCGTTGACCTGGGGACCGCCGGCCTTGCCGACCGTGACGTCGATCGGGGCCCTGGTGGCCGTCTGCACGAACGTCGCCGCCGGACGGGCGTGCAGGCCCACTTCCGCGGCGATGACGGCCTTGCGCTCTGCCATGAGACTTTCCTCCTTGATGATGGCGGTCCAGACCAGTTTGAACCTTAGGTGAACGGCGGCCAGTCGACCGCTGTGAGATCGGCCACCACGAGGTCGGCCTGGGCCAGTTCGTCGCCGGCGTGCGAGGTGGCGACGCCGACGCAACGCATCCCGGCCGCCTTGGCCGCGGCTATCCCGGCCAGCGAGTCCTCGAACACCACGCAGTCGGCCGGATCGGCGCCCAGCCGCTCGGCCCCGAGCAGGAAGCCCGCCGGGTCCGGCTTGCCCACGGCCACGTCCTCGGCCGCGACGATCTCCCTGATCAGCCCGCGTACGCCCACCTGCTCCAGGCGCAGCTCGGCCCAGGCGCGGCCGGCCGAGGTGACCAGGCCGATGGGCGAGCCGTACGCGGCGACCTTGCGGACCAGCTCGGCCGCGCCGGGCACCGGCACGATCTCGGGCAGTTCCGGGTGGTCGTTGTAGCCGTAGACCTCGCGGATCAGCTCCTCGACGTCGTGGCCGGGGAACACCTCGGGGATCACGTCGCGGCCCCTGCGGCCCATGAAGACACGCACGTCCTGCTTGACGTCGTGCTTGTCGAGCAGCAACTGCCACATGGCCATGCTCCGGGCTTCGGTATTGATCAGCGTCCCGTCAAGGTCGAAAAGCGCGCACTCATGGTCGCGCCCGCTTCGGCCCTCGTTGGCTCGTCCCTCGCGCTCTCGGTCCGAGCTCCTGCGCTCCGGATCTATTCCCACCTGAAGAGCTCGTCCCCCACGTGTACCTCCCCCTCCGCGACGCCGGTCACCGACTCGGCCGCCGCGTCCAGTGCGACCACCGGGCAGACGGGCGAGCGGCCCCCCGCCTCGATGGCCGCGGGGTCCCAGGCGACGACCGGCTGACCGGCGCTGACCCGGTCCCCCTCGGCCGCCAGTAGCTGGAACCCCTCCCCCTTGAGCTGGACGGTGTCGATGCCCAGATGCACCAGCACGCCTCTGCCGTCGTCCCCCACGATGACGTAGGCATGCGGATGCAATTTCATGATTTTTCCGGGTATCGGGGCAACTGCCTTGCCCGGTCCCCGCAAGGGGTCGATGGCCGTGCCCGGCCCCACCATGCCCGCGGAGAAGACCGGATCGGGCACGGCCGCCAACCCCACTGCTGCCCCCTCGACCGGGGCGAGAACAGTCGTCATGGTCTCGCCCTCTAGCCGATGATGTCCTCGATGTCGCTGGCGATCGTGTCGGCCTCCGGCCCCACGACTACCTGGACCACGTTCCCCGCCGCCATCACCCCGTGGGCTCCGGCCGCCTTGAGCGCGGCCTGATCCACCTTGGAGGCGTCGTGCACCTCGGTGCGCAGGCGTGTGATGCAGGGTTCGATCTCGATGATGTTCTCGGCGCCGCCGAGTCCCGCGATGATCGCGTTTACGTCCGTCGCCATCCGGTCCTCCTCCTGAATACTCTCCGACCAGGCTAAACGACGCTCTGTGATCAGTCGGTCTGGGTCACCTTGTTGAGTCCGCGCGGCGCGTCGGGGTCGATGCCGAGCCTGCGGGCCAGCGACTCGGTGAGCAACTGACCGGGCACGATCAGGCCCATCGGGGCGACCCACTCGGGCAGGTCCGGGCCGTTCAGGGCGGCGGTGCCGGCGCCGGCGAGAGCCGTACCCCCGCCGATGGTGAAAGCGGACGCGCCCGCCGCCACGACGCGCTCGGCGAGCGCGACGGTGCCGGACAGCGTGGGGCTGTTCTCCGCGGCGACCAGCAGCGCGGGGGTGTCGGCGTCGACCACGGCGATGGGACCGTGCAGGAGGTCGGCGTAGGACAGGCCCATGGCGTGCAGGTAGCAGGCCTCCTTGAGCTTGAGCGCGGTCTCCAGCGCGGTCGAGAACGCCAGGCCGCGGCCGGAGACGACCACGCCCGGCTTGTCGGCCAGGCCCTCGACCACGGCGTCGAGGTCGCCCGGGTCGGTGATCAGCTTCTCCACCGCGTCCGGGACCTTCTGCAGGTCGTCGGCGTCCACGTCGGCGCCCAGGCCCAGCGCGAGAACGGCCAGCGCGGCCAGCTGCGTGGTGTACGTCTTGGTGGCGGGCACGGCCTTCTCCTCGCCGGCCAGCGTGACCAGCGCCAGGTCGGCGACCTGGGCGAGCGGGCTGTCCGGACCACCGTTGGTGACGCCCACGGTCTTCGCGCCGCAGTCCTTGGCCCAGGCCAGGGTCTCGACGATCTCCTCGGTGCGGCCCGACTGCGAGATGGCCACGGCCAGCACGCCGTCGAGGTCGAGCTTGCGCTTGTAGGTGGTCGCGATGGACGGAGCGGCGAGCGCGGAGAGCCGACCCGCATGTGATTCCACCAGGTAGCGCCCGTAGACTGCGGCATTGTCCGAGGTGCCGCGCGCGATGAAGAGCAGCTGACGGGTCTGCTCGCCCAGCGCCCTGACCTCATCGACTCTGGGGAGCAAGGAGTCCAGGGTGGCCCGCAGCGCCGCGGGCTGCTCGGCGATCTCGCTGCGCATCTTCGTGGTCATCTTGTCCTCATCGGCTTGACTGATAATTCCGGCATGTGGTCTAGTCCGGACTAGACCAGTACGAACCATAGCTCATCGACCAGGTCAGATCGAGGGGAGGATCCGTGGCGCACATCGATCCGGACAGCCCGGTGCCCAAGTACTTCCAGCTGCGCGAGATCCTGCTGGACCTCATCGACAGCAACGAGCTCAGCATCGGCGCGGCGATCCCGTCCGAGCGCGAGCTCTGCCAGCGTTTCGGCCTGTCCAGGATGACGGTACGGCAGGCCGTCGATCACCTGGTGTCCGAGGGACGGCTGCACCGGGTGCCGGGAAAAGGCACCTTCGTCGCCCGCCCGAAGATCGAGCTGGCGCTCCAGCTCACCTCGTTCACCGACGACATGCGCGCCCGCGGCATGGAGCCCGGCTCGCGCGACCTGGACCGCCGCGTGGTGCGCGCCAGCGCGCACCTGGCCAAGGAGCTGGGCATCCAGCCCGGCGAAGAGGTCCACTTCATCGAGCGGCTGCGTACCGCGGACGGGGAGCCCCTGTCCATCGAGCGCGCGCACATCCCGGTGAAGCTGGCCCCCAACCTTGCCGACCACGACCTTTCCGACAGATCCCTGTATGAGCTGCTGGAGAGCCGCTACGGCCTCGTCATGGACGCCGGCGAGCTCACCATAGACGGCGGCATCGCCGACCCCAGCGACGCCGACCTGCTGAAGCTGCCGCGCGGCGGAGCCGTACTCCTGCTCCAGCGCCGGTCCTTCTCCGGCGGCGTCTGCGCCGAGCTGGGCGTGTCCACCTACCGGGCCGATCGCTACCAGCTGCGCACCATCCTGGAAATGCCCGCTCGACGCTGAGGACTCCCGCAGTGAACGAGACCACAGCGGCCGCCCCGTCGCCGCTCTCCCGCGTCATGAACGTGCTGCAGCGGTTAGGCCGCTCCCTCATGCTGCCCATCGCCGCGCTGCCAGCGGCCGGGCTGTTAATGCGTTTCGGCCAGCCCGACATGCTCGGCTCCAACGGCCCCAAGCCCGGCGGCCTGGCCGACGTCGCGGGGTTCGCCTGGATGAGCAGCGTCGCCGCGGTCATCGACGCCGCCGGATCCGCCCTGTTCGAGAACCTTCCCCTGATCTTCGCCGTCGGCGTCGCCATCGGCTTCGCCCGCAAGGCCGACGGCACCACCGCGCTCGCCGCCGTCGTCGGCTACCTGGTCTTCGACCGCGTCACCAAGGTCATGTTCTTCGGCTCGGGCATCCGCGACACCGTGCTCATCAGGGAGTCCACACCCGAGGGCGTCAAAGAGATCATCGACTACGGCCTGCAGAACCCCACCAAGGTGCTCGGCGGCATCATGATGGGCCTGGTCGCGGCCCTGCTCTGGCAACGCTTCTACCGCATCAAACTGCCCTCCTGGCTGGCCTTCTTCGGCGGGCGCCGGTTCGTACCGATCATCACCTCCATCGTCGCCCTCCTGCTCGGCGTCATCGTCGGCTGGGCGTGGCCGTTGCTCGGCGAATGGATCTCACACGCCGGAGAGGGCCTGGCCAACCTCGGCCCGCTCGGCGCGGGCATCTACGGCCTGATCAACCGGCTGCTCATCCCGCTCGGCCTGCACCACTTCGTCAACTCCATCGTCTGGTACGTCGTGCCGCAATGCGAGGTCGGCGGCCGGGTCCTCAGCGGCGACTGGAACTGCTACTTCGGCGGCGACCCCAACGCCGGAGAGTTCATGGCCGGGTTCTTCCCGGTGATGATGTTCGCGCTGCCCGCCGCCGCCCTCGCCATGTGGCGCGCGGCCCCCAAACACCGGCGCGCCACGGTCGGCGGCATCATGCTCTCGGCCGCGCTCGCCTCATTCGTCACCGGCGTCACCGAGCCGATCGAGTTCGCCTTCATCTTCGTGGCGCCTGTCCTGCTGGTCGTGCACGCGCTGCTGACCGGCCTCGCGATGGCACTGACGGCGTTGATCGGGGGGCAGCTGGGGTTCGGCTTCTCTGCCGGGCTGCTGGACATGCTGCTCAACATCGGCAAGTCCAACACCCAGAACATCGTCGGCATCCTTGCGCTGGGTGTGGTGTACGGGGTCGTGTACTACGTCGTGTTCACGTTCCTGATCCGGCGCTTCAACTTCATGACACCGGGCCGCGAACCGGAACTCGACCTCGACTCCGGCGAAACCGGAGCCACCCCCACCCAAAGCCGAGACCCCTAAAGCTTCCGAGCCTCCGTCCCCTGACAAGCACGCCCTCGATGCCTTGGGAGGAGGCGGCCTCGCGCGAGCCCACCTCCCGCGAGATCCGCCCCACCCGGAGCAGCACCACCCAAAGGGCAACCCTCGGAGCGCTCTCACACGGCCGTGGACCACCCGGAATGGCCCACGCGGGCATAGCGCCCCAACGCGGACATGGCGCCCCCGAGAGCGGCAGCGCGCCCCGGAAGGGCCCACACGGCCGCGGGCCACGCAGAGCGGGCCACGCGGGCATGACGCGCCCCGAGATGGGGCCGCGCCTCGGAGGGGTCCACACGGCCGCGGCCCACCCGGAGCGGGCCACGCGGAGCGGCCCAACGCGGGCATGACGCGCCCCGAGATGGCGGCGCGCCCCGGTAGGGTCCACGCGGGCATGGCGTGGCCTGGCTGTTGCAGACACGGTGTGCGGCGTCGTGGGCCGTCCGTGGCGCGGGTTGGGGCGTGGGTGTGGGTTGTGGGTGAGGCGGTGGCCGGGGCGTGGGGTGGTTGTTTTTGCCGTGCGCGCGCGTGGTAGGAATCCTGCATCCCCCGGCTGATCTTCCGGGGGGAACCATGAGCACCACGAGCGCCGAAGCCGGCACGTCCTTCTGGTCGTCGGCCTTCGCCGTCCTGCAGCGCATCGGTCGTTCCCTCATGCTGCCCATCGCCGTCCTGCCCGCCGCCGGACTGCTGCTCAGGTTCGGCCAGGACGATCTGCTGGGCCGTACCGACAACGCCTTTCTCGACCGGGTCGCGGCAATCTTCGCGGCCGCGGGCGGGGCGTTGTTCGACAATCTGCCGCTGTTGTTCGCGCTGGGGGTGGCGATCGGGTTCGCGAAGAAGGCGGATGGGTCTACGGCTCTGGCCGCTTTGGTGGGGTATCTGGTGTTCGACCAGGTGACGCGGAGGATGTTCTTCGAGTCGAGTGCGCCGGCCGTACACGACAAAGTGACGCAGACGCTGGTGGACGGGACGAGGGTCATCAACCAGGCGGCCTCCGCGCAGCCCACCGGCGTGCTCGGCGGCATCCTCATCGGGCTCGTGGCCGCCGTCCTCTGGCAGCGCTATTACCGCATCAAGCTCCCTACCTGGCTGGCCTTCTTCGGCGGTCGGCGGTTCGTCCCCATTGTCACCGCGGTGGCCGCGCTGCTGCTCGGCGTCCTCATCGGCCTCATCTGGCCGCCCATCGGCCAGGCCCTCACCAGCTTCGGCGACTGGCTGGCCACGAACTCCGCCCTCGGAGCCGGCGTGTACGGCGTGGCCAACCGCTTCCTCATCCCCCTCGGCCTGCACCATTTCGTCAACTCGATCGTCTGGACCGTCATCCCGGAGTGCACGGTCAACGGCGTCCACGCGGCCGGCGACCTCAAGTGCTACGCCATCGGCCAGCAGGGCGCGGGCATCTTCATGACCGGCTTCTTTCCGGTGCTGATGTTCGGCATCCCCGGCGCGGCGCTGGCCATCTGGCGCGCGGCGCCCAAGCACAGGCGGGCCGCGGTGGGCAGCATCATGGTCGGCGGCGCGCTGACCGCGTTCGTGACGGGGATCACCGAGCCGGTCGAGTTCGCGTTCATCTTCGTGGCGCCGCTGCTGTTCGTCGCGCACGCCCTGCTCACCGGTGCGGCGATGGCGCTCATGGCGGCGCTGGAGACGCGCCTCGGCTTCAACTTCTCCGCCGGACTTTTCGACATGCTCCTGAACGCCAGCAAGTCCAACACGTGGGGCCTCGGACTGATCATCCTGATCGGACTGGCGTATTTCGCGCTGTATTACGTGTTGTTCTCGTTCCTGATCCGGCGCCTGAACATCCCCACACCCGGACGCGAGCCGGAAGACACGCCCAGCAGTGCCAGTCCGGCGGATTCCGCCACACCCTGACCGCCGGTTTCACGGCGTCCGAAAGGATTTCGCGCCGGTCGCAAGCCCGCGCGGCCGGTCCTTAACGCGATCATGCCCGCCCATCCTGGGGCTCCAACCCCAGATGATCTTCTTCGCCATTCTCCGCATATCGGCGGTCCCGGCGAGAAAGTCGGCGGCCCAGGTATCTGGCGGCGTGGCCGAAAACTCCTTCTTACGACGCCGATCCAACCCCCCTGAAGGAGCGCCGTGTCCCCAGAAATCGGAATCCTCCCGCTGCCCGAGCCGCCCTACGACGGCGACCGGCCCCGCGTCGACGGAGCGCTGGCACTCAAGCCGTTCATCTGGGGCCCGGCCGGGGCGCTGCCGGACGAGCGCCGGCTGCGGCTGTTCGGGCAGGCGCTGGCCGAGGTGCTGGCCGGACGGCGACCGGCCGAGAACCTCGCCGACCGGTTCACCGAACGGGCCTACAACGAGTTGCTCCAGGCCGGGCGCATGATCGACACCGAGCGGCCGCCGTTCGTCGGAGTGCCGCACGTCAACGAGCCGCGGGACGGGGCGATCGAGATGTGCCTGCTGGTGCACGGCGGCGACCGCAGCCGCGTGCTGGCCGTGCGCCTGGAGCGCCGGGGAGTTCAGTGGGTGTGCACCGACTTCGAAACCGCCTGACGCGGCGCCGTACCGAAGAACATGCCTGACGCGGCGCCGTACCGGAGAGTGCCTTACCGGCGGACGGGAACGGAAAGGCCCCCGCGCCCGAGGTGGGGGGCGGGGGCCTTTCGCGGTGCGCTAGGCGGCGTTCTTGGGGTCGCCGTGGCAGCGCTTGAACTTCTTGCCCGAGCCGCACGGGCACGGCGCGTTGCGCTCGACGTTGCCGTAGGCGGCGCGCTCGGCGGCGGTCGTGCGGACCCTGGTGTGCTCGACCTCGCCCTGCTCACCGGGCGCGGAGTACTCCAGCTCGGCGGGACGCTCGGGACCACGCAGGCCGCGCGCGATGATCGAGCGGGTCTCCGCCATCATCTCGTCCTCCTCCTCGACGATCGGGTTCTCCTGAACCTCGACCTCGATGTTGAAGAGGAAGCCGACCGAGTCCTCCTTGATGCCCTCAAGCATCCCGGAGAACATCTCGAAGCCCTCGCGCTGGTACTCGATCTGCGGGTCCTTCTGCGCGTAGGCCCGCATGCCGATGCCCTCGCGCAGGTAGTCCATCTCGTAGAGGTGCTCGCGCCACTTGCGGTCGAGGACCGACAGGATGACGCGGCGCTCGAACTCGCGGGTCGCCTCGGCGCCGAGTTCCTCCTCGCGCCGGACGTAGGCGTTGAGCGCGTCCTCCTTGACCTTCGTGCTGATCAGCTCGGCGGTGACCTCCTCGCGGCCGCCGGCCTCCTCGATGAAGTCCTCCAGCTTGAGCGAGACGGGGTAGAGCTCGCCGAAGGCCTTCCACAGCTTGTCGAGGTCCCACTCCTCCGCGAAGCCCTCCGCGGTGGCGCCGGCCACGTAGCCGTCGACGACCTCCTCGATGAAGCCGCGCACCTGCTCGTGCAGGTCGGCGCCTTCGAGGACGCGGTGGCGCTCGGCGTAGATGACCTTGCGCTGGCGGTTCATGACCTCGTCGTACTTCAGAACTTCCTTGCGGATCTCGAAGTTCTGCTGCTCGACCTGGTGCTGGGCGGAGGCGATGGCCTTGGAGACGATGCCCGACTCGATCGGCTGGTCGTCGGGGATGTTGAGCCTGGTCATGATCATCTCGACCCTGGCCGAGTTGAACAGGCGCATCAGGTCGTCGCCGAGCGAGAGGTAGAAGCGGGACTCGCCGGGGTCGCCCTGGCGGCCGGCGCGACCGCGCAGCTGGTTGTCGATGCGGCGCGACTCGTGGCGCTCGGTGCCGAGCACGTACAGGCCGCCCAGCTCGGTGACCTCGTCGTGCTCCTCCTTCACCGCGGTCTTGGTCTTGTCCAGGACCTCGGGCCAGGCCTTCTCGTACTCCTCCGCGGTCTCGACCGGGTCGAGGCCCTTGGCACGGAGCTCCAGGTCGGCGCGGAACTCGGAGTTGCCGCCGAGCATGATGTCGGTGCCTCGGCCGGCCATGTTGGTGGCGACGGTGACGGCGCCCTTGCGTCCCGCCTCGGCGATGATCGCGGCCTCACGCGCGTGGTTCTTCGCGTTGAGCACCTCGTGCTGGACGCCGCGGCGCTTGAGCGCCTTCGACAGCCGCTCGGACTTCTCCACCGAGGTGGTGCCGATGAGCACCGGCTGGCCGGCGTTGTTGCGCTCGACGATGTCCTCGACCACGGCGGCGAACTTGGCGTCCTCGGTCTTGTAGACCACGTCCGCCTGGTCCTTGCGGATCATCGGACGGTTGGTCGGGATCGGGACCACGCCGAGCTTGTACGTCTGGTGGAACTCGTTGGCCTCGGTGACCGCCGTGCCGGTCATGCCGGACAGCTTCTCGTAGAGGCGGAAGTAGTTCTGGAGGGTGACGGTGGCGAGCGTCTGGTTCTCGTCCTTGACCTTCACGCTCTCCTTGGCCTCGATGGCCTGGTGCATGCCCTCGTTGTAGCGCCTGCCGTGCAGGATGCGGCCGGTGAACTCGTCGACGATGAGCACCTCGCCGTCGGCGACGATGTAGTCCTTGTCCTTCTTGAACAGTTCCTTGGCCTTCAGGGCGTTGTTCAGGAAGCCGACCAGGTGGGTGTGCTCGGGCTTGTACAGGTTGTCGATGCCGAGCCAGTCCTCGACCTTGGCGACGCCGTCCTCGAGGATGCCGACGGTGCGCTTCTTCTCGTCGACGATGTAGTCGCCGGTGCTCTCCTCGCCCTGGTTCTTGGCCTCGACGCCGCGGCGGAGCCTGGGAACGATCTTGGCGAACTCGGCGTACCACTTGCCGGACTGCTCGCCGGGGCCGGAGATGATCAGCGGCGTACGGGCCTCGTCGATGAGGATGGAGTCGACCTCGTCGACGATGGCGAAGTTGTGGCCGCGCTGCACGCACTCGTCCAGCGACCACGCCATGTTGTCGCGCAGGTAGTCGAAGCCGAACTCGTTGTTGGTGCCGTAGGTGATGTCCGCCTCGTACTGCTTGCGCCGCTCGTCGGGCTGCTGGCCCGCGAGGATCATGCCGACGTCGAGGCCGAGGAAGCGGTAGATGCGGCCCATGTTCTCGGCGCCGACACGCACCAGGTAGTCGTTCACGGTGATGACGTGAACGCCCTTGCCGCTGATCGCGTTGAGGTACGCCGGGAGCGTACAGGTCAGGGTCTTGCCCTCACCGGTCTTCATCTCCGCGATGTTGCCCATGTGGAGCGCGGCCCCACCCATGATCTGCACGTCGAAGTGACGCTGGCCGAGCACGCGCCTGGCGGCCTCGCGCACGGTCGCGAACGCTTCGGGAAGCAGATCTTCAAGGGACTCGCCGTCGGCGTAGCGCTGTCGATACTCGTCCGTGAGCGCGCGTAGCTCCGCGTCGGCCATACTCCTGAAGTCGTCCTCGATGGAGTTGACCTGATCGGCGATGCGCTTCAGCTTGCGGAGGGTCTTGCCTTCGCCGGCACGTAGGATCTTGTCGAGAATGGCTGCCACTTTATGTAAAGCTCCTCGCAGGTCTACCCCGGCGGCGCCGCCAGGAGGAGAGGCCGAGACAAACTTCCCCGTTGCCATCGTAGGCGGTCTCGCTACCAGACACAGCCAATGCGACGGGCCACCCGCATCCCCCTTCTGGGAGAATGGTGTTTCGGCAGAGCGTATGCCGAAGTAGACCGATCTCGCACCAATGACTGGCTGGCGGGAGAACATAGGAAGGACAAGGCCATGTCAGGCGGACAAAACCTAGGCAATCACGCCGGCCGCGCGTCGTCGTGGCTCGCGGTGACGGTGGCCCTCGCGGGCTTCGTCGTCGCCGGAGTCGGCATGCCCGTCGAGAGCTGGCTGATGATCTGGATCGGCATCGGCCTCGTCGTCGTGGGCGCCATCCTCGCTCTCGTGTTCGACATCATGTCCGACGTCGTCATCGACGCGCCGCGGGTCGGCATGCGAGCGGAGCACCACCGCTAGGACCTCCACGACGGCGGGCGCTCGGCGATCATGCCGGTGCCCGCCGTTTTGTCGGTGCCCCCCGTTAGCATTCCCGGCATGCTTCTGACCGCCGACGACGCCCGCCGGATCATCCTGCGCGCCCAGGGCCTGCTGGGCTCCGACGGCCGCAAGGGCGGCCCCCACGCCGTGCTCCGCAGACTCGGCGCCGTGCAGCTCGACACCGTCTCGGTGCTGGCCCGCTCCCACGAACTCGTGGCCTACGCCCGCCTGGGCGCGGTCGGCAGGCAGAAGGTCGAGCGCGCCTACTGGCACGCCCCGGCCCAGAGCTTCGAGTACTGGTGCCACGCCGCCTGCATCCTGCCCATCGAGCACTGGCCCCTCTACTCCTTCCGCCGCCGGGCGTACCGCGAGCGCCGCTTCCGCTGGCACGAGGTCCCCGACGGCGTGGAAAAGCTCCTCGATCAGGTACGGCGCAGCGGCCCCATCACCACCTCCGACGTCGGCGGCGCCAAGAACGGCGGCACCTGGTGGGACTGGTCCGATTCCAAGATCGGCCTGGAATGGCTGCTCGACATCGGCGAACTCGTCTGCACCCGCCGCGTGGGCTGGCGCCGCGTCTACGACCTGGCCGAACGCTCCGTCCCCGCCGACCTGCTCGGCCAGGACCTCACCGACGAGGAGTGCATCGTACGGCTGGCGGGCGTGGCCGGCCGTTCCCTGGGCGTGGCCACCACCACCGACCTCGTCGACTTCCTGCGCGTGCGCAACCACCACCGCTCGATCCTGGAGGAGTCCCTGGCCAACGGGGCCGCCGGCCTGGTCCCGGTAGAGGTGGCAGGCTGGGGACAGAAGGACAAGCCCGCCAAGGCCTGGGCCGACCCGGTGGCCCTGGAGTCCGCCCCGCGCGGCCGCCACCGCGCCACGCCGATCTCCCCGTTCGACTCGCTCATCTGGCACCGGGGGCGCACCTCACGCGTGTTCGGCTTCGACTACACGCTTGAGCTCTACGTCCCCAAGCACAAGCGCGTCCACGGCTACTTCACCATGCCGATCCTGGCCGGAGGCAGACTCATCGGCCGCGTGGACCCGGGCCGCGAGGGCACCACGTTCGTGGCCCGCCAGATCAGCCTCGAACCCGGCCTGTCGGTGTCCAAGTGGGGCGACTCGGTCCGCGAGGCGCTGTGGGAGGCGGCCTCGTGGGTCGGCTGCGACACGGTCCGGGTAGAGCGCGCCGACCCCTCCCTGACCACCCACCTCCAAGCCACCCCCACCTGACGCCCCCAGCCACCAACGGCACACCCTCCCGGAAATGCCCGCGGGTTACCGGCGAGAGAGAAGCGGCAGAACCAGGCACCCGACCTCACACACGGGCAACGAGATTGCCGCCAGGCCGGGCCGGGTACAGGCACGCACGGACGGCGACGCGGGCGTCGGCAGACCGGGACCCTGCCATCCGGTCCACAGACAGGGAACCCGGATCGTCGCCGAGCCGGCCGGAGATCCCGGGTGCGGGACACGCACGCCTGATGGCTCGACAAGCCAACGACCCTGTCCGCAGACGGAAACCCGAGCCCCGCCCTGGTGAGCGGGCTTCACGGAGAGGCGCGCCCTGGCAGCGCATGCGACGTCTCAGGAGACCGGGAGTGCAACCAGGGGGCACGCGGGCGGCCGTCGGCTCAGGCGAGGGCGCATGGCTTCCCGCCCTGCCCGACAAGCGTCCGCCAGGAGGCCGGGAGTGTGGGCGGCTGGCCGGTGGAGGGAAAGGTGAGTGGGGATCGCGTCCCGAGGTGGGAGCGATCCCCCTGGTAGGCGGCTATGTCGTCAGGTTATTTCCAGCATGCGCTCGCGCACCGCGTAAACCACGGCCTCCATCCGCGAGTGCAGTTGCAGCTTGTCCAGGATGTTGCGGACGTGGTTCTTCACCGTGTTCTCCGAGATGAAGAGCTGCTTGGCGATCTCCCGGTTGTTCATGCCCTTGGCCACCAGGCGCAGCACTTCCATCTCGCGCTCGGTCAGCCGGGGGACGGGGAGCTGGGGTGGCCGTTCGGCCTCCTTGCGGCTCATGTTGGCGAACTCGGTGATGAGTTTGGCGGCCATGGCGGGGTTGATGAGGGACTGGCCTTCGTGCACCCCGCGCACGGCGTCGGGGACGTCGTTGATCTGGACGTCTTTCAGCAGGTAGCCGGTGGCTCCCGCCTTGATGGCCTCGAAGAGGTCTTCTTCCTCGTCGCTCACGGTCAGCATGATGATGCGCGTGCTGGGGACCGAGGCCTTGATGCCCTTCGTGGCCTCGATGCCGTCCTGGCGCGGCATCCGCACGTCCATGAGCGCCACGTCGGGCATGAGGCGGTCGGCCATCTCGACCGCCTCCTGACCGTCGCTCGCCTCTCCGACCACCTCGATGTCGGCCTCAGCGGCCAGTGCCAGCGCGAGACTGCGCCTGATCAGCTCGTGATCGTCCACGATCAGCACGCGGATCGGCTCGTCTCTCTCCGGCGTGGGGGTCTCGCCGCTGTCAGCCACGGAGCCTCCTCAGCCGGTCGTCGGCCGAGTACCCTCGCCTGCCCCGCATGGTCACGGAGCCTCCTTCGGCTCCGCGACCGCCGCGTGCGGCCTGATCTGTCCGTGACGGGCGCCGCGCGGGATGTCACGCACGGCGCCGCTGTCGATGATCCGCTCGATCACACGGCCTCCCTGATCGGCCGCGCGACGGTGTTGTCGTCGCTTCGCGTGGGCTCGCCGATGGGAACTCCTCGCCGGAGGGCTTGGAGTTCGCAACCGCGAACGCTTCGCTCGCTCACGTCTCCTCCTCGTGGGGGGCCAGAGCCGTTGAACCGCCAATGATGGCACGGGTGCCGCGGTCCTAGGGTGGTCGAGAAGATCTTCTGATCCGGCGATCAGGGCTCGACGAGCCTCAACACGCCGTAGTTGTAGCCGCGCCGGTTGTACACGACGCTCGGCTGACCGCTCTCCTTGTCACGGAACAGATAGAAGTCGTGGCCGACCAGTTCCATCTCGAGGAGGGCCTGGTCGATGGTCATGGGTTCCGCTTTGTGATTCTTCTCCCGGACGATGAGCGGACCGTCGCCGTCCATTTCGATGGGGACGATGTCGTCGTACTGCTTGTCGTCAGGCAGGTCGTCCACTTCGGGTTCTGCCTGTTCGGGGACCACCTTGGCCTTCCGCGGCGCCGATTCGGCGACGTCGCCGAGGGTCGCGGTCAGCTCTGCCACCGAGGGGATGGCGTGGTTGCCGTGGTGGACCTTACGGCGGTCGGCCAGCCTCCTGAGGCGGCCTTCCAGTTTGTCGAGTGCGATGTCGAGGGCGGCGAATCGGTCGTCGGCCGACGCCTCGGCGCGGATGGCCGGGCCTCGGGAGTGAATGGTCAGCTCGACGCGCTCACGCTGGTCGGTGATGCGCGGATTGCGCTCCTTCGACACCTCCACATCGACTCGAATGAGCTTGTTGTCCAGACGCTCGATCCTGGCCAGCTTGGTCGTCACCAAGTCGCGGAACCGGTCGCTCACTCCTGTGTGCCGGCCCTTGACGATGATGTCCATGCAACAGCCCCCCTTCGTCTAACGACTGAGAAAGAGCACCCGACGACGTGCCTGCCGGGCGGGGTCTTCTGTCTGCCTTTCTCGCACCGTTACCCTCTTCCGACGATTCGTTACCGGGAACTCGGTGTATGGCACCCGCCCGGCCGACCTGGTCTTCGACCCCACATTCGCCTGCTGAGGGTTTCGCAGCTCTGCTGCCACTACTGCCCTTCTCTCCTGACGAGGGACATCTGGACCCTCGGGAAGGCAGGACTTACCCCTAAGCCGCACCGTGATCAGTCGACAAAGAGTCGCCTTACGTGGACCGTTTTGCCTGCGGCTGGCATCGGCTAGCAGAGCCGGGAGCCCCGGCTCTGCGCAACCACGGACCCGAACGGGTGCCATGTCAGAACGCTATCCGCATCGGGAAGGAATGTCAGCCGGAGGATCGGTCAAAGGATCACTTTCCGTGATTTTCTCTCGTCTTCCATGAGGCGTGAGATGCCCCTTTTGGTGGGGCCGTATCCCTTATGGACGCGCCTCTCTAGAGGGGTGAGCTGCCACAGCGCCCCGACCAGGCAACGTAGATGTGGCCCCAAGGTGAGACAGGCCACTGACACCCGTTCTCACCCAGTGTGATGGTAAAGCGTTTCAAGATCTTCGGCGTGTCGCGGCGATCGTCACGGCCGCCACCACCTCCGCCCCCGCCGACCGCAACGCCCGCGTGGCCTCGGCCAGCGTGGCGCCGGTGGTCACGATGTCGTCCACAAGGACCGCAGAGGCCCCTGGAGCGCCTCGCAGCCGACCGGTGACCCTGAGAGACGACCGAAGATTGGCGGCCCGCTCAGTGGCGCTCAGGCCCGCCTGGTCGGCCACCCGCCGCGCCTGCGCCAGCGCCGGAACCAGGACGGCCCGCACGCCCGCCGCCCGCATCCGCGAAGCCGCCAGGGCGCCGAGCCGGCGCACCGGATCGTGCCCACGCCCCCGTACGGCCCGCCGCGCACTCGGCACCGGCACCACCACGACACCCCCGCGCGGCCCGCCCGAACCCGCCAGCGCCGTGAGGGCCGTGTACGCCAGCGCCTCCCCCAGCGGCGCCGCCAGCCCGGTCTGCCCACGCTCCTTGTAGGCCAGGATCGCCTCCCGGAGCGACCCCGAGTAGTCACCCGCCGACCAGCACCGGGGCAGCCCGGCGGGCACCGGAACCGGCATCCGCGGCGCCACCGAGCCGACCCACCCGGCCAGGCAGCCGTCGCACACCCGCCCCATATGGGCCAGACCGCATCCCAGGCAGGCCTGCGGCGCCAGCACGTCCAGCAAAGCGGTGAACATGACGCACAGCCTGCCGGGCGTCACCGACAGTTCCGATCCCGGACGGTCTCATCCCAGCGGGAAGATCGGCTCCTGCGAGGTTTCCTTGACCTTGGTGACCCACCCCTGCTGGTCCTTGAACTCCAGGATCTCGGCGGGGCCGCCGGTCGCCTCGTCGAGGGTCCCGGCCATGATCTGCGGCCCCAGCGCGGCGATCGAGTCGAGGCGCTTGTCCGAGGTCAGCGTGGCCGTCGCCCCGTCGCCGACGTCGATCTCCATGAGCGTCTGCCCGGCCTTGCCCGAGACCAGGACCAGCAGGTGCTCGCCGTCGCGCCAGGCGATGTCCTTGACCGTCTCGCCCTGGCGGACGGTCAGCAGTTGCTGGAAGTTGCCGAGCATCAGCCCAAGGCTGCCGCCGGTGATGGCCCCGACACGCACTTCCCTGTCGCCGACCCCGGCGGCCACGCGTACCCCGTCACGCGAGATCCGGAGGTCGGTGACGTCCTTGCCGTCGAGTTCCGGGGCCGCCACCCGCGTCGGCGCGCCGCCCGGGTCGCGGCGCAGGACGGCGCCCGAGCCCTTCTCGAACGCCCACAACGATCCGTCGCGATGCCAGGAGGGCGAGGTGAGGCGGCCCTCCATGACCCGCTCCCACTTGCCGTTCGGATTGACCGGCGCGACGTAGATGCCGTCGGCGCCCACCGCCGCGACCTTGTCACCGTCCTTGGAGAGGGCCTGGCCGGTGTAGCCGTTCGGCTTTCCCGCCTGGCCGTTGACCGCGTTGCCCGCGCCCTCGGTGCTGGTGAAGTGCACCGCGCCGCCGGTGGTGTAGTAGGAGGGGCTCTTCGTGGACGGATACCAGGTCTGGGCGTCGTTGGGCTGGATGCCCAGGATGTACGGCTCGCCGTTGTGCATCACGTCGATGGGCTGCGCCGCGGTGACCTTCTCCAGGCTGGCGCGGAGCTGGGCCTTGAAGGCGTCGGTGTCGGCCAGGGCGGGCGCGCCGCTGAGGCTGATGACGACCTTGTCGTCGGTGGCGGTGACGGAGTCCACGCCGACGTTGCCGGTCAGCGCGGTGCCGACGGCGCCACGCAGCGCGCTGCTCGGCCCCTTGAGCAGCCGCTCGATGATCGTCTCCGCGAGGTTCTCGCCCGGCTTGAGCCGCAAATGGACCGCGTCGGAGACCAGCAGCCCGTCCGGCTTCTGCGCGCCGTTGAGGTAGTAGAGCAGCGTGGGGCGGTAGGCCCGGTCGACATCGTCGGCCCGCATCATCAGGCCGTTCTCCAGCCCGCCGTCGACGCGCCAGCCGCCCGCCTCCTTCTTGAGTCTGAAGGTCAGCGTCCGCTTCTCCGTGTCGGACACGTACCGGTCGTCGTCCTCGATGCGCGCGATCTTGTTGGCGGTGAGCTGTACCGTCCCGTTGTCCTCCTTGAACGTGGGCGGGTCGATCACGGTGATCGGCCCCACGGGACGCCAGGCGTTGCGCGCCCTCTGCGTCATGTACTGCAGGAGCGTCGTGGGGTCGTCGGGGTAGGCGGCCATGGCGGCGAGCATCCCCTCGACGACCTTCCGCGGCGTCCAGTCGTTCCTGGGCGGGGAGACGATCAGGCGCACGAACGGCTTGGTCAGGTCGCCGCCCACCGCCTCCTCCGGCGCGGTCGGGCTGCCCACCGGGATGACCGCGCAGCCGCACGACAGCACGAACGCGAGCGTGAGCACCGCGGCCAGGGCCCGCCTGCTACTCGTCATGGAGATCCCCCGTGGCCGGGGTGAGCACCGGCGTCATGTGGCCGCGCCAGGTGCGGCGCATCTCCACCTCGGGCGGCACCAGCGACAGCGGCGAGCCCTTGAGATCGAGCCCCGCCGCCCTGGGCAGCGTCAGGCGGAACTGCGAGCCGTCCCCCGGCTGCCCCCACGCCTGCAGCCAGCCGCCGTGCAGCGTGGCGTCCTCACGCGAGATCGCGAGGCCGAGCCCGGTGCCGCCGATGGTCCTGGCCCGCGAGGGGTCGGCCCGCCAGAAGCGGTCGAAGACCATGTTGTCCTCGCCGGGCTTCAGACCAACCCCATGATCCCGTACGGCTACCGCCACCGAGTCCCGGTCGGCCCCCACCGACACCACGATCTCCTTGCCCTCGCCGTGCTCGATGGCGTTGAACAGCAGGTTGCGCAGGATCCGCTCGACCCGGCGGCTGTCGATCTCGGCCATGCAGGGCTCGCTGGGCAGCCGCAGCTCGAAGCGGGTGGAGTGCCGCTCGGCCAGCGCCTCGGAGTCGGCGATCGCGCGCAGGACCACGTCGCGCACGTCGGTGGAGTCGAGGTCGAGCGTGGCCGCGCCGGCGTCGTAGCGGCTGATCTCCAGCAGGTCGGCCAGCATCGACTCGAAGCGTTCGAGCTGGGCCTGCATGAGCTCGGCCGAGCGCGAGGCCATCGGGTCGAAGTCCTCGCGGGCGTCGTAGAGCAGGTCGGCGGCCATGCGCACGGTGGTCAGCGGGGTGCGCAGCTCGTGCGAGACGTCGGAGACGAACTGCCGCTGGACCTGCGAGAGCTCCTCCAGCTGGTGGATCTTCAACGCCAGGTTGGCGGCCATCTCGTTGAAGGAGGTGGCCAGGCGGGCGAGGTCGTCCTCGCCGCGTACCTTCAATCGTTCGTCGAGCTTTCCCGAGGCCAGGCGCTCGGCGGCCTGGCGGGCCAGCCGTACCGGAGTGACGACCTGACGCGCGACCAGGTAGGCGATGGCGGCGAGCAGGAGCACGAGGCCCACGCCCACGACGACCAGCAGCTGGCGCACCGAGGTGAGCATCTCGACTTCCTGCGTGAGCGGGAAGAAGTGGTAGAGCTCGTAATTCTGGACGCCGGTCTCGCCGGGGACGCTGATCACGACGCCGGTGGCCAGGGTGGGACGGGGCTCGCCCTTGACCGGGATGGTGGTCAGCCAGGAGTAGGGGTGGTCGAACTTCTGGCGCTTGACGTCGCGTTCGAGGTACTCGCTCAGCTGGAGCGGGATGTCGGCGGGGTTGACGTTGCCGATGGCGCGGGATCTGCCGGGCTCGTGGGGGTTGAGGACGAGCAGGTCGTAGCGCAGGCGCGGGGCGTTCTCGCTGACGCCGGCGATGGCGTTGAGCACCTGGTCGAGCGGGTCGGGCGGCTGCTTCTTGCCCGCTTCTCCCGCTTTGGAGTCCTCGGGCTGCTTCTGGGCCAGGGCGGCGAGGATCTGGGTGCGGTCGCTGAGCGCCTCGTTCATCGCCGCGCGGGCGCGTCCGTTGACGACGCTTTCGTTGATCTCCTGGAACAGGAAGGCGCCCAGCACCGCCACCACGGTCATGGAGATCACCAGCGTGCTGGTGACCACCTGGAGCTGGAGCGAGCGGCGCCAGACGCGCCTGACCGTGCCCACCGCACGCCTGGTCCGCCGCCGGACGCCGCCGAGGATCTGGCGGAGCGTACGGCGGCGGCCGGCCTTTTTCGTCGTCGGGGGCATGGCTCGGGGTGGTCCGGCGCTAGGCCGGGCCTGCCTTGTATCCCACGCCGCGGACCGTCACCACGATCTCCGGGTGCTCGGGGTCCTTCTCGATCTTGGCCCGGAGCCGCTGGACGTGCACGTTGACCAGACGGGTGTCGGCCGCGTGCCGGTAGCCCCAGACCTGCTCGAGCAGGACCTCGCGGGTGAAGACCTGGCGCGGCTTGCGCGCCAGCGCGACGAGCAGGTCGAACTCCAGCGGCGTGAGGTTGATGGTCTCCTCGCCGCGCTTGACGGAGTGGCCCGCCACGTCGATGGTGATGTCGCCGATCTGCAGGATCTCAGGTGTCGGCTCGTCGGTACGGCGCAGCCGCGCCCGTACCCGAGCCACGAGCTCCTTCGGCTTGAACGGCTTGACGATGTAATCGTCGGCCCCGGACTCGAGTCCGAGTACGACGTCGATCGTGTCGCTCTTGGCGGTGAGCATCACGATCGGAACCCCCGACTCCGCCCTGATCCTGCGCGCGACGTCGATGCCATCCGCCCCCGGCAGCATCAGGTCGAGCAGAACCAGGTCCGGGCGTGTATCCCGGAACGCGTCGAGGGCCTTGTCGCCGTCGGAGACAAAGGATGGTTCGAAGCCTTCTCCGCGCAACACGATGCCAAGCATCTCGGCGAGAGCGGCGTCGTCGTCGACGACCAGCACGCGACCTTTCATGGCCCCTCATTCGTTCTACGCATTGTGGGACATACCCGCATGATTGCTGTAGGTTACCCTTGCCCAGCTCATGGGTGTGACTCCAGCACATCAAAAGCCGAATTTTAGACTTGCAGCGGCGTCCACCTTCTCAGTCTGCGGTAACCGGCCGACTTTCGGCTATCCCCGAAGTTCTGCCCGGGCCGGAAACACCCTGGAATGCAGGGGTAGTTCAGCCGGGCGAAACGACCGCGTGACCCCAATGAGTCGCCCACCATGCCAGGATTGGGATATGTCAGACGGTCCTTCGCCCGAGCGGCCACCAGGATGGTCGGCCGAGCAGCCCCCACCCTACGGCGCGCCGCCGGCTTCCCCATGGACCGCGCCCGGATCCGGGCCGCAGCCGGCCTCCTACGGTCAGCCGTACGGTGAGCAGCCGCCTCCGCCCCCGCCCTACGGCGCGCGGCAACAGCCCCCTCCTCCCCCGCCGCCCCCTCCCGGAGCGCAGCCGTACCAGCAGTTGCCGCCTCCGCCCGGATACGGCCACATGCCGCCGCCGCAGCACCTGCGGCCCGGCATCATCCCGCTGCGCCCGCTGGGGCTCGGCGACATCCTCGACGGCTCCATCAAGTTCATCCGCTCCAACCCGAAGGCCATCCTCGGCATGTCGGCGCTGGCCGCCGCACTCGCCTCGGTGCCCGTGGCGATCGCCACCGCGGTGATGAACGGCCAGCTGAACACGCTCAGCCGCGACCCGGAGAGCGTCACCAGCGGCGGGATGTTCGGCACCATCGTCGCCGGCTACAGCGGCATCCTCGTCTCGGCGGTCGTCGGCTTCGTCGTGACCACCGTGCTCACGGGCATCCTGACCCGCATCCTCGGCCGTTCGGTCTTCGGTGGAAAGATCACGCCCGGCGAGGCGTGGAACCTGGTCAAGGGCAGGATCGGGGCGCTGTTCGGCGTCGTGGTGCTGGTCGGGCTGGTGATGCTGGCACCTGTCGTACCGCTGGTGGCGCTCTTCGTCGTCCTCGGCCTGAACACCAGCTCGGCGGAGGGCGCGTTCGGCCTGATCGGGCTGGGCCTCCTGATGCTGCTGCTGTACGCCGTGTACGCGTTGTTCTTCACCACCAGGTTCGCCTTCTCCGCGCCCATCGTGGTGCTGGAGGGCCGCGGGCCGGTCGAGGCCATGAAGCGCTCGTGGCGGCTGGTCACCGGCGACTTCTGGCGCGTGCTCGGCATCCTGCTCCTGACCGGGATTCTGGCGTACCTGGTCAGCAGCGTTCTGAGCATCCCCTTCTCCTTCGCCGCGCAGCTATTGGGCGTGACGGGCGCCGACGGCGTCGGCGTGGTCGCGATCAGCGCCGTCCTGATCGCGATCGGCGCCACGCTGGCCTCGATGATCGTCTACCCGTTCCAGGCGGCGGTCGCCGGTCTGCTCTACGCCGACCGCAGGATGCGCAGCGAGGCCTTCGACCTGGTCCTCCAGACCGCGGCGATCGAACAGCAGCGACAGGGGTGGGTGCACTCCTCCGCTGACGAGCTCTGGCACCCGTCGAACGCCGCCCGGTCGTGACCCCGATAGGCCGGGACGAGGCGCAGCGACGCGCCGCGGAGGAGCTGCTCAGGCCCGAGTACGAGAAGGAAGGGCTGCTCGCCCGCATCACCCGCGTGGTCCAGCAGTTCATCGGCGACCTGCTGGACGCCGCGACGGGCGGCGGCGCCGCGGGCGGCGTCATCGCGGCGATCCTCATCGGGCTGATCATCCTCGGCGTCGCGGCGCTGGTCGTCTGGCGGCTGCGCAAGACGTCCCGGCGCAACGCCCCCGCCACCGGCCTCGTCTTCGACGATCGCACGCTGACCGCCGCAGAGCACCGCGCCATCGCCGAGCGGCTGGCCGCCGAGCAGCACTGGAGCGAGGCGCTCCAGGAACGCCTGCGCGCCATCGCCCGTGACCTGGAGGAGCGCGCGCTCGTGAACGGCATGCCCGGCCGCACCGCCGACGAACTGGCCGCGGAGGCGGGGGCCGCGCTGCCCGCGTTCGCCGGCGAACTGGCCGCCGCGGCGCGCTCCTTCGACGACGTCACCTACGGCGACGTGCCCGGCACCCCCGCCGCCTACGACGCGATGACCTCCCTGGACCAGCGGCTCCAGGCGGCGAAGCCGGTGCTGGCATGAGTGTGAGCACCTCACCCACCACGGGTTCGCTGTGGCGGGCCGGCCGGTTCTGGATCGCGCTCGGCGCCCTCGTCGCGCTGACCGCGATCATCGGCGTGGTCCTCGCGCCCGGCGCCCGCGAGGCACGCCGCCTCGACCCCGCCGACACCTCGCTGGAAGGCTCGAAGGCGCTGGCCGAGCTGCTGCGCAAGCGCGGCGTCACCGTCGACAGGGTCGACTCGATCGACGCCGCGCTCGCCAAGGGCGAGGGCAGGCTCCTGCTCGTCACCCACACCGCCTACTTCGACTGGCAGCAACTCGAGCAGCTCGCCCACCTTCGGGGCGACCGGGTGATCGTCGGCGACCTGGAGGGGCTCGGCCTGCTGGCTCCCAGCATCAGGCCGCAGTCCGAGTCGGCCCGGGTGCGCTCGCGAGAGCCCGAGTGCGACCTGCCGGCCGCCAGAGCCGCGGGCAGCGCCTATCTGGGCGGCGACCTGTTCAGGGGCGCCAACGGCTGTTACCCGGGCGAGAAGGGCTCCGCGCTGGTCCAGGCGCCCGGCGAGGGCGGCACGGTCACCGTGCTCGGCGACGGCACGTTCATGACCAACCAGTACCTGGCCGAGGACGGCAACGCCGCGCTCGCGCTCAACCTGCTCGGAACCAAGCCGGCCGTCACCTGGCTGGTACGTCCCGAACAGCCGCCGACCGGCAGCCTGGCCGGGGCGGGCGGCAAGTCGCTGGGCGAACTGGTGCCGGACAGCGTGCCGTGGGCGGTGCTCGCCGCCTGCCTGGCCGTGCTCGTCACCGCCTACTGGCGCGGGCGCAGGCTCGGGCCCGTCGTCGCCGAGAAGCTGCCCGTCGTGGTGCGCGCCGCCGAGACCGTCGAGGGCCGCGGGCGCCTCTACCGGGCCAGGCGGGCCAGGGAACGGGCCGCCGCCGTGCTCAGGGCCGGGACCGTCGACCGGCTGACGCCCCGGGTCGGGCTCGCGCCCGGCGCCGGTCAGCATGAGGTCGTGACGGCGGTGGCCGTACGGACGGGACAGGACGCGCATCAGGTCGGCGGCGCGCTGTACGGCCCGCCGCCCGCCGACGACGCCGGGCTCGTCGCTCTGGCCCGATACTTGGAATTCATCGAAAGGATCGTGCGTGAACACTGAGGAGACGACGCGCGTCGCGGCCACCGCCCGGGGCGACTCGGCCAGGGAAGCGCTGGGCGCGCTGCGTGCCGAGGTGTCCAAGGCCGTGGTCGGCCAGGACGCGGTGGTGACGGGCCTGGTCATCGCACTGCTGTGCCGCGGGCACGTGCTGCTCGAAGGCGTACCCGGCGTCGCCAAGACCCTGATGGTGCGTACGCTGTCGTCGGCACTGTCCCTGGACTTCAAGCGGGTGCAGTTCACCCCCGACCTGATGCCCGGCGACGTGACCGGCTCGCTGATCTACGACGCCAAGACCGCCGAGTTCGAGTTCCGCGAGGGACCGGTCTTCACCAACCTCATGCTCGCCGACGAGATCAACCGCACGCCGCCGAAGACGCAGGCCGCGCTGCTGGAGGCCATGGAGGAGCGGCAGGTCAGCGTCGAGGGCACCGCGCGCATGCTGCCCGATCCGTTCGTGGTGTGCGCGACCCAGAACCCCGTCGAGTACGAGGGCACCTACCAGCTCCCCGAGGCCCAGCTCGACCGGTTCCTGCTGAAGCTGACCGTGCCGCTGCCGCCGCGCGAGCAGGAGATCGCGGTGCTCCAGCGCCACGCGAACGGCTTCGACCCGCGCGACCTGTCGGAGATCAAGCCCGTGGCCACCGCCGAGGACCTCGCCGCGGGCCGCGAGGCCGTCGCGAAGGTGCACGTGGCGCCCGAGGTGCTCAGCTACATCGTCGACGTCGGCCGGGCCACGCGCACCTCGCCGTCGCTGCAGCTCGGCGTCTCGCCGCGTGGCGCCACCGCGCTGCTGGCCGCCGCGCGGGCGTGGGCGTGGCTGTCCGGCCGGCCGTACGTCACTCCGGACGACGTCAAGGCGCTGGCCCGTCCGGCGCTGCGCCACCGCATCCAGCTGCGGCCGGAGGCCGAGCTGGAGGGCGCGACCGCCGACGGCCTGCTCGACGGCATCCTGGCCTCGGTCCCGGTCCCGCGCTGATGGCTCTCACGGGGCGGGCCGCGCTGGTCGCGGCGGTGGGGATCGTGGTGGTGCTGATCGCGCCCGAGCCCGGGTTCGCGCTGCTCGGCTGGCTGTTCGTGCTGGCCGCCGCGATCACCGTCGACCTCGTGCTCGCGGGCTCCGTGCGCCCGCTGCGCTTCCACCGCTCAGGCGACAATCTGGTACGGCTCGGCCAGACCGGCACCATCGAGCTGACCGTGGAGAACCCCGGCCCCCGCAGGGTCCAGGGCGTGCTCAGAGACGCCTGGCCGCCCTCGGCCGGAGCCACACCCCGCGAGCTGAAGCTGGACGTCCCGGCGGGCGAACGCCGCCGCCTGGTCGTGACGCTGACCCCGACCAGGCGCGGCGACCGCGCCTCCGCCTCGGTGACGGTCCGCTCCGTGGGCCCGCTCGGCCTGGCCGCCAGGCAGGGCGCCCACAGCGCGCCCTGGTCGGTACGCGTGCTGCCGCCGTTCCTGTCCCGCAAGCACCTGCCCTCGCGCCTGGCCAAGCTGCGTGAGCTCGAAGGCCAGCACCCCGCGCTGGTACGCGGCCAGGGCACCGAGTTCGACTCGCTGCGCGAGTACGTGGTCGGCGACGACGTGCGTTCCATCGACTGGCGGGCCAGCGCCCGCCGCCACGACGTGGTCGTCCGCACGTGGCGTCCCGAACGCGACCGCAGGGTCCTCATCGTCCTGGACACCGGCCGCACGTCCGCCGGCCGCGTGGGCACCGCCCCCGTCCCGCTGACCGGCGACACCGGCAGGGCGCCCCTGGAGTCCCTCACCTCGCCTGACCAGGCCCGCCCCGTCCCCGGCTGGCCCCGCCTGGACTGGTCCATGGACGCCGCGCTGCTGCTGGCCGCCCTGGCCGCCCGCGCCGGCGACCGCGTCGACTTCCTCGCCTACGACCGCGCGGTGCGCGCCTGGGTCTCCGGCGCCTCCCGAACCGAGTTGCTCACCGCGCTCGTCAACTCGATGGCCCCCATCGAGGCGGAACTCGTCGAAGCCGACTCCCCCGGCATGGTGGCCGGCATCCTGTCCCGCGCAAAGCGCCGCTGCCTCGTGGTCCTGCTGACCGACCTGAACGCGTCGGCGCTGGACGAGGGCCTGATGCCGGTCCTGCCCCAGCTGTCCTCGCGCCATCTGGTCCTGGTCGCCGGCGTGTCCGACCCGGCGGTGGCCGACATGGCGGGCCGCAAGGCGACGGCGGAGGAGGTGTACGACGCCGCGGCCGCCGAATACACCCGCATCGAACGCCGCCGGATCACCGCGAGGTTGCGCCGCCACGGGGTGGAGGTCGTGGACGCCGCCCCTGAGGACATCGCCCCCGCCCTGGCCGACGCCTACCTCGCCCTGAAGGCCGCCGGCCGCCTCTGAGCCGTGTCTGAGCCGCCTCTGAGCCGTGTCTGTGCCCGAGGTCAGGCCGTGGGGGCGAGGTCGGGGGCGCGTTCCACGTCGCCGGTCTCCTGGGCACGCATGGCCCGGCGGCCGTAGAAGACCACGTACGCCAGGAAGGCCGCCTCCGCCAGGACGCCGATGGCGATGCGGGCCCAGGTCGGCAGGCCGGACGGGGTGACGAACGCTTCGATCAGGCCCGACACGAACAGCACCACGACCAGGCCCATGGCCACGCTCATCACCGCCCTGCCCTGCTCGGCCAGCGCCTCGGCGCGCCTCCTGGGACCTGGGTCGATGACCGTCCAGCCAAGTCGCAGGCCCACCGCCGCGGCCAGGAAGACCGCCGTCAGCTCCAGCAGGCCGTGCGGGGTGATCAGGCCGAAGAAGATGTCGAGCTTGCCGCGGGAGGCCATGAGCCCGCCGGAAACGGCCACGTTGGCGGCGTTCTGGAACAGGAAGTAGGGGATGGGCAGGCCCATGAAGATGGCGCCGATGAGCATCAGCGCGGCCACCCAGGCGTTGTTGATCCACACCCGGCTGGCGAAGGACGCCGCCGGATTCTCCGAGTAGTAGTCGGCGAAGTCGTGCTCGACCAGCTGGGTGATCTCCTCCGGGGTGGCGATCGCCCGCTGTACCTCGGGGTTGCCCGCGACCCACGCGCCCATCACCCACGACACGACGACGAACGCCACCGTCGCCGCCAGCCACCACCACCGCGCCCGGTAGGCCACCACGGGGAACGACACCGTGAAGAAGCGCGCGAATTCCCGCCAGGCCGGCACGTGCGCCCCCGTCACCGCCGAACGCGCCCGCGCCACCAGGGCGGACAGGCGGCCGGTCAGCATCGCGTCGGTCGAGGCCGAGCGGACGATGGACAGGTGCGTCGACACCCGCTGGTACAGCTCGACGAGCTCGTCCACCTCCGCCCCGGTCAGCCTGCCGCGGTGCTTGACCAGATGATCCAGCCGATCCCAGGTGGGACGGTGTGCGGCGATGAACGCGTCGATATCCACCCGACCATTGTCACCGACTAGGCTCCCGGTATGTCCGAGGTTGTGACGGGAGACGCCGTCGTCGTCGAAGTACGCGTGGCGCAGATGCCCTCGCGGGCCGTCGCGGTCGTGATCGACATGCTGGTCCAGGGCGTTCTGATGATCGGGTTCGCCGTCCTGCTGCTCAATTTCGCGGGCATCAGCGACTCCGCGTTGTTCGCCGCGGCCAACATCGTCATGGTCGTGCTGGTGATCGTCGGCTACCCCGTCATCTTCGAGACGGCCACGCGCGGACGCAGCCTGGGCAAACTGGCGCTCGGCCTGCGGGTGGTGGGTGACGACGGCAGTCCGGAGCGGTTCCGGCAGGCGTTGATGCGGGGGCTGGCGGGGGTGATGGAGTTCTGGATGTTCTCCGGCGCCCCGGCCCTGATCTCGTCCCTGGTCTCGCAGCGCGGCAAGCGGCTCGGTGACGTGTTCGCCGGGACGATCGTGATCTCGGAACGGGCGCCGCGCGACACCACCCAGGCGATCGTGATGCCGCCTCAGCTGGCCGCCTGGGCCGCGCGGCTGGAGCTGTCCCAGTTGCCCGACGACGTGGCCTCGGCGGCCCGGCAGTACCTGGCGCGCTGGTATGACCTCGCGCCCGCCGTACAGCACGAGATGGGTGTGCGCATCGCCAACCAGGTCGCCTCCTACGTCTCGCCCGCCGCCCCCGGTGGCGCGCCGCCGCACGCGTACCTGAGCGCCGTCCTGGCCGAGCGCCGCCGCCGCGAGGAGGTACGGCTCGCCCGCCACACCCGCCTCCCAGCCCCCTGGTCTCAACCCCCAGGCCCCCAACCCGTCCAGCCCGCCGGCCCCGCGCACACCCAGCAGCCCATCCCCGCGCCCCCAACCCCCTGGGCTCAGCCTCCCGGCGCCCCGCACCCGCAGCCCGTCGGCGCCCAGCCCGCTCCGGTGCCGCCGGGTCGATGGGCTCAGCAGGAACCGGCCGCACCGTGGTCCCAGCCTTGGCAGGTGCCGCAGTCGGCGTCGCCGGTGCCGCAGCCCTCGGTGCCGCAGCCTTCGCCGCCGGGGACCGTTTCGCCGAACCCTTGGGCATTGCCCGGACAGTCGGCGCCCGCCCAGCAGGCGGCCCAGCCCCAGCCCGCGACGGGATGGCACCCGGGCCCCACGCTTCCGTCGCCCCAGGGACCGCAGGCGCCCGTTCAGCCCGAGACGGGATGGCAGCCCGGCCACGTGAGCCCGCAGCACCCGATGCCGCACCCCGCCCAGCCAGGTCCCGTCCAGGCGGGGCCCGGGGTGGACCGGCGGCCCACGGCGTTGCCCGACTACCGCAGGCCGGAGGAGCCGCCCGGTGTCACGCCGGGCGGGTTCGCGCCGCCTGCCTAGGACGTCAGTAGCCGTACTGGGTCTGGGTGTTGAGGATCTTGAACTTCACGTTCTTGGCCGGGTCGGTGCGCGGGTCGTCGATGCGCAGCACGTCCAGGCCCTTCTGGATGTCGCTGCTGTAGACGTACCCGTTGTAGTAGTACGCCGACCAGGAGCCGGCGATGTCGCTGCCCTTGAACGGCGGGCGCTCGAAGTAGCCGATCTCCTGCGGCCGGGCAGGGTCGGTGAAGTCGACGAACGACACGCCGCCCTGGTACCAGGCCTGGACCATGATGTCCTTGCCCTTGACGGGGATGAGCGAGCCGTTGTGGGCGACGCAGTTCTGGCGCTTGTCCTGGGTGCGGGGAATCTTGAAGTACGCCCGCTTGGCCAGCTCCACGCCGGAGATGTCGTACACGGCGTCGGCGCCCCGCTCGGGCCCGGTGGCCTTGTCGCAGACGCCCGCGGCGCCGCCGCCGAGCTCGTCGGTGAAGAACACCTTGGTGCCCGCGTTGTTGAACGTGGCCGAGTGCCAGAAGGCGAAGTTCTCGTCGGTGACGCGGGCGGTGACCTTCGGCTTCTCGCGGTCGGCGATGTCGAGCAGCACTCCGTCGCCCATGCAGGCGCCGGCGGCGAGGTCCTTGGCCGGGTACACGGTGATGTCGTGGCAGCCGGAGGTGGTCGGCCCGCCGGACTGCTCGGGGAAGAGCACGGGCGTGGCGACGACCTTGGCCGCGGTGGGCTTCTTCAGCGGCACCTTGACGATGGAGATCTTGTCGTGCGGCGGCTTGCACCCGGCGAGAATGTCCCCCGGCCCGTACGAGGAGACGTAGAGGTAGACCGCCTTGCCCTTCTTGTCCGGCACCAGCGTGTGCGTATGGGAGCCGCAGGCGGTCTTCACGGCCTTGATGTACTTGGGCCGCGCCTTGTCACTGATGTCGAAGATCCGGATGCCTTCCCAGGCGCCCTTGTCCGTCGGCGAACCGTACTCGCTGGAGCACGAGTCACCGGTACGCGACTCGTCCACCGACAGGAACAGCAGCTTCCCGACAACGGAAACGTCGTTCTGCGCCCCCGGACAAGAAACGCGGCTGACGACCCGCGGCTTGGCCGGATCGCCGATGTCGTACACGGTGAAGCCGTTGTAGTTGCCCTGGTACGCGTACCGCCCCTGGAAGGCCAGGTCGGTGTTGTAGGCGTCCTCGGCGGCGAAGGGCCCCTGTTTCGGCACATTGGCCACGTGCTTGACGTTGGCGCTGGTCTCGGGCTTCTCGGGCTTCTCGGTCGCGTGGGCGGGCACGGCTCCCAGGAGCGCCAGTCCGGCCACCGCGGACATCAGGACCCTGCCGACTCTGGACACCACACAGACCTCCCCTGATCACCTGATGTCCCACTATGTCAGCAATCTTGACCGTAACGGCGCCCGACCCCGTCCGACGTGAGAAGCGACCCCCACGATCGGCGCCCGCACACGACGGCGGGTGGCGGTGGGGCGGCTTGCCGTAGGGGATGGAGGGCCGTGACGGAAACCCACGCCAGACGAGAAGCCGCACAGTGTGCACGGGGAGGAGACCCGCGGAGAAGCGCGGCAACGACCGGATCGAGCGGACGGAGGCGACCCGGCGAAGAGGCGAAAGGCAGTGGGGCGCAGGGGTGACGGCGGGCCGGAGAAAAGGGGCTCGCCCCCACGGAAGGTGTGGGGGCGAGCTTTGAAGCGGGCGAGCCCTGCAACGGGCGAGCCTTGAAGCGGGCGAGACTGAAGCGGGGAGCCCAGAGCGGGCTAGTGGTGCCAGCCCCAATCCCGGTAAGACTCCTGGGTCTGGACGTTGAGGCGGTCGGTGCGGACGCGGTCGGCGCCGCGGACCAGGGGGTCGTTGACCTTGAGCACGTCGAGGCCGTTGTGGAAGTCGGCCGCGTAGATGTAGCCGTTGTAGTAGTACGCCGACCAGATGCCGCCGCCACCCTGGCTGGCCGGCCCCCGCTCGAAGTACCCGAACTCACGCGGCCGCGAGATGTCCGTGAAGTCCACGAACGAGACGCCGCCCTGGTACCAGGCCTGGACCATGATGTCCTTGCCCTTGACCGGGATGAGCGAGCCGTTGTGGGCCACGCAGTTCTCGCTGTCCGCCTGGTGGCGGGGGATCTTGAAGTAGCTGCGGAACTTGAGCTGGCCCCTGCGGATGTCGTAGTAGGCGTTGGCGCCGCGGGTCGGGCCGGTCGCCTCGTTGCAGGTGGCCGCGCCGCCGCCGCCGAGCTCGTCGGTGAAGACGACCTTCCTGGCGTCGTTGGTGAACGTCGCCGAGTGCCAGAACGCGAAGTTCGGGTCGGTGGTCCTGGCGGTCACCTTCGGGTTGAGCCGGTCGCGGATGTCGAACAGCACGCCGTCACCCATGCAGGCGCCGGCCGCGATGTCCTTCTCGGCGTAGGCGGTGATGTCGTGGCAGCCGCTGGTGGGCACCAGCAGGCCGGGCTGGGTCTCGTTGCCGCCGTCGGGGAAGACGACCGGCGTGGCGGCGACCGCGGCGGCCGTCGGGTCGCGCAGCGGGACCTTGATGATGGAGATCTTGTCGTGCGGCGGCGCGCAGTCGGGGAAGTTCGCCGCGGGCAGGTACGACGAGACGTACACGTAGAGGTTGCGCCGGCGGTCGTGGCCCTTGCCCGGCACCAGGGTCAGCGTGTGCGAACCGCAGTTCGTCTCGACCGACTTGATGTACTTGGGGTTGGCCTTGTCGCTGACGTCGAAGATCCGGACGCCTTCCCAGGACTCCTTGATCGTGGCGCTCTGGCCGGTGCTGCTACAGGAGTCGTTGTTGCGGGAGGAGTCTACGGCGGCGAAGAGCAGGTCGCCGTAGACGGAGACGTCCATCTGGGAACCGGGGCAGACGACCGAGCTGACGACCTTGGTCCGCTTCGGGTTGCTGATGTCGTAGATGGAGAAACCGCCGTAGTTACCGACGTAGGCGTAGTTGCCCTGGAAGGCGATGTCGGTGTTGATGGTGGCGGCGATCGGGGCCGGCTTGGGCACGTTGAGCACGTGCGAGACGTTCGGGCTGGTCACCACCGTGTCGACCGGTGGGATGTCGTTGGCGGCCGCGGGAACCGCCGTCGCCGCTAAGGCGACGGCGGCACCGGCCGCGACGAGGAAGCGCCGTGACTTGGACAGCAGCAAGGGAGAGTCCTCCTGGTCAGTCGTGGTCGTGACCGTGACCACGGTCGGGGTAAGAGGTCTGGGTCTGGGGGTTGAGGCTGTCCAGGCGGACACGCTTGGCCTGGTCGGTACGCCGGTCGTCGATCGACAGCACGTCGAGCCCGAGGTTGAAGTCGGAGCCGTAGATGTGGCCGTTGTAGTAGTAGGCCGACCAGAAGCCGCCGGACAGGGCCGGGGCGGTGTTGTCGGGGCCGCGCTCGTACCAGCCGATCTCCTTCGGGCGGGCCGAGTCGGTGAAGTCGACGATCGAGATGCCGCCCTGGTACCAGGCCTGGACCATGATGTCCTTGCCCTTGACCGGGATCAGCGAGCCGTTGTGGGCGACGCAGTTCTCCGTGTCCGCCTGCGGGCGCGGGATCTTGAAGTAGCTCTTGAACTTGAGCTGGCCCCTGCGGATGTCGTAGTAGGCGTTGGCGCCGCGGTTCGGGCCGATGACGGTGTTGCAGGTGGCCGCGCCGCCGCCACCGAGTTCGTCGGTGAAGACGACCTTGTTGCCGTTGTTGTTGAAGGTCGCCGAGTGCCAGAACGCGAAGTTGACGTCGTCACGGACGGTGGCGGTGACCCTGGGGTTGAGGCGGTCGGAGATGTCCATCAGGATGCCTTCGCCCATGCAGGCGCCGGCCGCGATGTCCTTCTCGGCGTAGACGGTGATGTCGTGGCAGCCACTGGTGGCCGACTTGCCGTCCGGGTAGGGCAGCGGAACCCCGGGGTTGCCGCCGTCGGGGAAGAGCACCGGCGTGGCGGCGACGGCGGCGGCCGTCGGGTTGCGCAGGGGCACCTTGATGATCGAGATCTTGTCGTGCGGTACGCCGCAGTCCGGGAAGTCGGCCCGGGGGCTGTAGGAGGAGACGTACACGTAGAGGTTGCGCCGGCGGTCGTGGCCCTTGCCGGGCACGAGGCTCAGGGTGTGCGAGCCGCAGTTCGTCTCGACCGACTTGATGTACTTGGGGTTGGTCTTGTCGCTGATGTCGAAGATCCGGACGCCTTCCCAGGACTCCTTGATCGTGGCGCTCTGGCCGGTGCTGCTACAGGAGTCGTTGTTGCGGGAGGAGTCGACGGCGGCGAAGAGCAGGTCACCGTAGACGGAGACGTCCATCTGGCCGCCCGGGCAGATCACGGAGCTGACCAGCGACGTCCGCGAAGGACGCCGGATGTCGTAGATCGAGAAGCCGTAGTAGTTGCCGACGTAGGCGTAGTTGCCCTGGAAGGCCATGTCGGTGTTGATGTCGGCGAGCGCGGCGGGCTTCGGAACGTTCGTGACCTGCCGCATGTTGTCGCTCATGACCACCTCGCCGGGGGCGGGGATGTCGGCCGCCTGAGCGGGCAGCACACCTCCGACCAGGGCGATGGCGGCACCGAGCACGATGAGGGCCCTGCGGGGGGATAACACTTAGTCCTCCTATAAAGGGGGCATAAATGAAGAAATTTTCGTACGAAAACGGTCATTTGGCCAGCACGCAAGCTGTCAAAGTTTGTAGCAATTTGCCGTCTTCCAACCTGCGCGATCGTCGTCTAGAGTGCGCTTTTACGACATGGGGTAGTCAGGGAGGCCAGTTGCGCGTCGCGCTCATCGTCGTCATGGGCGCGGTTGTCGCCCTCGCCGGGTGCACCGGCGAGAAGCAGGCACCCCCTCGTGCCGACTCCACGGCTCCCGTCATCGCGCCGGGCCGTCCCGGGGAGAGCGCCAAGACGCTGTCGCCCTCCGAGGCCGCCACGGCCGTACCGTCGCCGACGGCCAACGCCTCGGACATCAAGTACATGCAGGACATGATCATCCATCACCGCCAAGCGCTGGACATGTCGGTTCTCGCCCCGAACCGGGCCGAGGCGGCCAGGGTCAAGGGCCTCGCGTCGCGGATCAAGGACGCCCAGGGCCCCGAGATCCAGTACATGACCACCTGGCTCCAGGAACAGAGCCAGAAGGTGCCCGAGCACCACGCGCAGCACCAGGGCATGCCGGGCATGGCCACGCCGGAGCAGATGGCGGCGCTCAAGGCCGCCACCGGCAAGGCGTTCGACAAGCTCTTCCTGGACCTGATGATCAAGCACCACCTGGGCGCGCTCACGATGACCGAGCAGGTGCTCAAGGGCGGCTCGCACATCAGGGTCGAGGAGCTGGCCAACGACGTCGGCGTCACCCAGGCGGCCGAGATCCGCCGCATGCAGCAGATCCAGTCGGAGCTCTAGAAGCTCCTCAGTGGGTACGGCCCGCCGGGCCGCGAGCCGTACCCCGGAGAAGGGCTCTTACCAGCCGCGCTCGGGATAGCGGGACTGGGTCTGCGCGTTGAGCAGGGACAGCTTCACGCGGTTGGCCGAGTTCGTCCGCCGGTCGTCGACCTTGAGCACGTCGAACCCGCGGGCGATCTCGCTGCCGTAGATGTAGCCGTTGTAGTAGTACGTGGACCAGTAGCCGCCCAGCACGAGCTGCGTCGGGTCGACCGGTCCCTGGTCGTAGAAGGCGATCTCCTTGGGCCGCGAGGAGTCGGTGAAGTCCCACACCGACAGGCCGCCCTGGTACCAGGCCTGGACCATGATGTCGCGGCCCTTGACCGGCAGCAGCGAGCCGTTGTGGGCGACGCAGTTCTCCTGGTCGGTCTGCGGGCGGGAGATCTTGTAGTAGCTCTTGAAGATCAGCCGGTGGCCGCGCAGCTCGTAGATCGCGTCGGCGCCGCGGTTCGGGGCCTGCGCGGTGGTGCACATGGCCTCGACGCCGCCGCCGAGCTCGTCGGTGAAGACGACCTTGTTTCCGTCGTTGTTGAACGTGGCCGAGTGCCAGAACGCGAAGTTCGGGTCGGTCGTCCTGGCCTTGATCCGCGGCCGTTCCCGGTCACGGATGTCGAAGATCACGCCATCTCCCATGCAGGCGCCGGCGGCGAGGTCCTTCTCGGCGTAGACGGTGATGTCGTGGCAGCCGCTGGTGGGCAGCAGCAGGCCGGGCTGGGTCTCGTTGCCGCCGTCGGGGAAGACGACCGGGGTGCCCACCAGCGAGGCCGCCGCCGGGTTGGCGAACGGCACCTTCACGACCGAGATCTTGTCGTGCGGCGGCTGGCAGTCGGGGAAGTTGGCCGCGGGCAGGTAGGAGGAGACGTAGACGTAGAAGAACTTCCTGGCGTCGCGCCCTCTGGCGGGCACCAGGGTGTGCGTGTGGGAGCCGCAGTTCGTCTCGACGGACTTGACGTACCTGGGGTTGCGCTTGTCGCTGACGTCGAAGATCCGCACGCCCTCCCAGGACTCCTTGACCGTCGCGCTCTGCGGCGTGCTCTGGCAGGAGTCGTTGTTGCGGGAGGAGTCGACCGAGGTGACCAGGACGTCACCCAGGATCGTCACGTCCATCTGACCGCCCGGACAGCTCACCGAGCTGACGAGCTGGGGCGACTTCGGGTTCTTGATGTTGTAGATGGAGAACCCGTTGAAGTTGCCGACGTAGGCGTAGTCCCCCTGGAAGGCGAGGTCGCTGTTGACGGCCGCACCGGCCGGCAGGTCGAGGTGCGCTTCCAGACGGATGTTGTCGCTCTTGACGACGTCGTCCGCGGCGTTCGCGGGCGTCCCGGCCATGACGGTGGCCAGAGCCAGAGCTGCTATGGCAGCCAGGCGGGAGGATAAGACGGCGATTCTCACCGGAGGCCTCCTACGGATGGAAGTGCCCCGAATTATCCGCCTATCTAATGATCGAACCCGTGTTTGTCCGGTTTCTGTCACACACTCAGGAGCCGTAACGCCACGAGTGCAGGTACTCCTCCTGCTCGGCGGTGAGCGTGTCGATCTCCACTCCGGTCGCGGCCAGCTTGAGCCGCGCGACCTCCACGTCGATCTCCCCGGGTACGTCGTAGACGCCCGGAGCCAGCCCGAAACGCTCCTTGGCCAGCCAGGTCACGGCCAAAGCCTGGGCGGAGAACGACAGGTCCATGACCGCCGCCGGATGCCCCTCGGCCGCCGTCAGGTTGACCAGCCGCCCCTCGGCCAGCAACAGCAGGCGGCGCCCGTCGGCCAGCACGTACTCGTCGGTGTTGGGCCGCACCCCGCGGTGCACCTCCACGCCGAGCCCGTCGAGCGCCCGCACGTCGATCTCCACGTCGAAGTGCCCGGCGTTGGCCAGAATCGCCCCGTCCTTCATCACCGCGAGATGCTCGCTCCTGATCACGTCGCGGTTGCCGGTGACGGTGATGAACACGTCGCCGTCCTCGGCCGCCCGCCCCATCCCCATGACCTCGTAGCCCTGGAGCGTGGCGTCCAGCGCCTTGACCGGGTCCACCTCGGTGACGACCACCCGGGCCCCGAGCCCCTTGGCCCGCTCGGCCACACCCCGCCCGCAGTAACCGAACCCGGCCACGACCACGGTCTTGCCGGCCAGCATGGTGTTGGTGGCGCGCATGATCCCGTCGAGCGTCGACTGCCCGGTCCCGTAGCGGTTGTCGAACATCCGCTTGGTCCGCGTGTCGTTGACGGCGACGACCGGAAACCGCAGCGCCCCCTCGGCAGACATCTGCCGCAACCGAATGACCCCGGTCGTGGTCTCCTCACACCCCCCGGAAACCTGCCCGAGAAGATCGGTCCGCTCGGTGTGCAGAATGTTGACCAGGTCACAGCCATCATCAAGCACCAGATCAGGCGAAATATCCAACGCTTGATGAATATGCCGGTAGTAGGTCCCCCGATCCACCCCAGCCCGCGCATAAACCGAAATGTCATACCCAGCCAGCGCCTCCGCCACATCATCCTGAGTGGACAACGGATTGGAAGCCGCCAAAGCGATCCGAGCGCCCCCGGCCCGCAAAGCCCCCATGAGCACAGCGGTCTCGGCAGTCACATGCAGGCAAGCCGCGATGGTCAACCCGGAAAGCGGCTTCTCATCATCAAAGCGCGCCCCGATGGCGGTCAGCACAGGCATGGCCCGAGCCGCCCAACTGATCCGCCGCTCCCCCAGCTCCATCGACATCTCCTAGATATGGCCATGTACGGCGGCGCCCCCAAGACCACCCAGGCGGTCAAGGGGGCGCCGTAACGGCGAGCACCACGTCCGACGTGAGAAGCGACCCCCACGATCGGCGCCCGCCAGGTGCGGCGGGTGGCGTGGGGGCGGCTTGCCGTAACTTAGAGAAAAGGTTTAGTAACGGTAGTGGTCGGGCTTGTACGGGCCCTCGACGTCGACGCCGATGTACTCGGCCTGCTCCTTGGTGAGGGTCGTGAGCTTGACGCCCAGGGCGTCGAGGTGCAGGCGGGCGACCTTCTCGTCCAGGTGCTTGGGCAGGACGTAGACGCCGATCGGGTACTCCTCCGTCTTGGCGAAGAGCTCGATCTGCGCGATCACCTGGTTGGTGAAGGAGTTCGACATGACGAAGCTCGGGTGGCCGGTGGCGCAGCCGAGGTTCATCAGGCGGCCCTCGGCCAGCACGATGATGCTGTGACCGTCAGGGAAGATCCACTCGTCGACCTGGGGCTTGATGTTGTTGCGGACGATGCCCTCGGTCTTCATGAGGCCGGCCATGTCGATCTCGTTGTCGAAGTGGCCGATGTTGGAGACGATCGCCTGGTGCTTCATCTTCGCCATGTGGTCGGCGCGGATGATGTCGAAGTTGCCGGTCGTGGTCACGAAGATGTCGGCGATGCCGACGACCTCGTCCAGCGTGGTGACCTGGAAGCCGTCCATGGCCGCCTGCAGGGCGCAGATCGGGTCGATCTCGGTGACGATGACGCGGGCGCCCTGGCCCTTCAGCGCGTCGGCGCAGCCCTTGCCGACGTCGCCGTAGCCGCAGATCACGGCCACCTTGCCGCCGATGAGCACGTCGGTGGCGCGGTTGAGGCCGTCGATGACGGAGTGGCGGCAGCCGTACTTGTTGTCGAACTTCGACTTGGTGACCGAGTCGTTGACGTTGATGGCCGGGAACAGCAGCGTGCCGTTCTTGAACATCTCGTACAGGCGGTGGACGCCGGTCGTGGTCTCCTCGGTGACGCCCTTGATGCGCTCGGCGGTCTTGGTCCAGCGCTTCTCGTCACCGACCGTGCGCTTGAGCAGGTCGATGATGACGTGCCACTCCTCCGGGTCGTTCTCGGTGGCGGAGGGTACGGCGCCGGACTTCTCGTACTCGGCGCCCCGGTGGACCAGCAGCGTGGCGTCGCCGCCGTCGTCCAGGATCATGTTGGGGCCGTCACCACCCGGCCAGGCGAGCGCCTGGTCGGTGCACCACCAGTACTCCTCCAGCGTCTCGCCCTTCCAGGCGAAGACCGGCACACCCTGCGGGTTCTCGACGGTGCCGTTGGGGCCGACGACGACCGCGGCGGCGGCGTGGTCCTGGGTGGAGAAGATGTTGCAGCTCACCCAGCGGACCTCGGCGCCCAGCGCGACCAGCGTCTCGATGAGGACGGCGGTCTGGATTGTCATGTGCAGCGAGCCCATGATCTTCGCACCGCGCAGGGGCTGGGAGGCCGCGTACTCCTTGCGAACCGCCATGAGGCCGGGCATCTCGTGCTCGGCGAGCCGGATCTCCTTGCGCCCGAACTCGGCCAGCGAAAGGTCGGCGACCTTGAAGTCCATCTGGGTTCCCCTCGTGTCACGAAGTTGTCGCCTGCGAGTTTAGGCACCAGATGAAGCCAGTCGCGACTCACAGACCCCGAATCTGACGTAAGAATGTAAGAATGCGGATTACGGAGGCTGCGAAGCGGCTAGGAATGTCGCCCAGAATGCTCAGATACCGCGAAGCGCTGGGCCTTCTGCCCCCGGTACGCGAGCAGGGCGCCCACCGGCGCTTCGGCGACGAAGAACTCCAGGCCGTCGCCCAAGGCGTGGACCTGGAACGACGCTTCGACGTCTCCCCCGCCGAACTGGCCTTCGCGCTGCGCGTGCTGAGCGAGCCGGCGGTCGCCCAGGCCGTACGTGAGCTGGGCATCCGCATCGGCCGGCTGCAGGCCCCGCGCCGCGCGCTCGACTTCGAGAAGGAGAAGGCGCTCCGCCTTCTGCGAACCTCCGGACACTCTCCCGCATCCAACCCCAGGAAAGGTGATCGCTAGCGCGTCGGGGGGCGTCATGAGGGTTTTCCTGGCAGTTTCGGCACGTCCACACCGCCAGGAGGCCCTGGGCCAAGCGGTCCAGCGCGCCCGCGAGTCGATCGCGGTGACCTTCCCCGTCGCCCCGGAGCGCGTCAGGGCGCACGAGTGGAGCGCGGAGAACGGCGGCGTGCACGTGCTGACCTGGACCAACGAGCCCACCTGGGAACCATGGTCCGGCCCCGGCGGCATCACCGTCGTCGCCGGGCACCACCCGGGCGAACCCGGCCGTGGGCCCGCCGCCGGACAGCCCGGCTGCTTCGCCCTCCTGCGCGCCGGCGAGCACGGGATCACCGCCTCGACCTCGATCGCGCCCGCCGACCCCGTCTACTACGCCGAGACGCCCGACCTGTTCGTCGTGGGAAACCGCGCCCTCCTGGTACGGCTGGCCGCCCACGACGGCGTCCGCTACGACCTGACCGCCCTGCAGTCCGTGGCCAGGCAGGGCTACTTCCTGTCCGAGGAGACCCCGTACGCAGGGGTGAGCGCCCTGCCCCCGGCCTCGACCCTGGAGATCGGCGACCGGCTGACGGTGACCACCGAGCCGCTGCCCGTGGGGCGCGGCCGTACCGGCGCAGCGCAGGTGGCCGAGCGAATGGTGCAGGCGGTGCGCCCCCTGGCCGGCGGCCAGGACCAGGTGCGCGTCACGCTGACCGGTGGCCGCGACAGCCGCCTGATCGCCGCGCTGCTGCACGGGGCGGGCATCCCGTTCCGCGCCTCCACCTCGGGTTTCGACGACCACCCCGACGTGGTGGTGGCCCGCCAGGTGGCCGCGGCGCTCGGCGTGGAGCACGAGGTGACGGCACCGGCCCTCACCACCGCGAACGAACTGTCCGTCGTGCACCCGGCCGACCGGGTCCACCACATCCTGCGCGCCTGCGAGGGCATGCTGTCGGCCTACGAGAACATCACCGCCGACGCCCCCTACAGCGACGTCCCCCGGCTGGGCGGGCACAACGGGGAGATCCTGCGCGGCGGCTACCTGTCCGGCATGGAGGAGACCACGCCCGAGGCGGTCCGCCGGCGCACCGAGACGCTGTTCCTGTCCAACCGCGGCCTGTTCACGGAGACGGCCAACGCCCACGCCGAGGAACTGGCCTGGAGCTCGGACTCCCTCCACGTGCCCGACCACCTGTACGTGCGCTTCCGCGTGGGCCGCTGGCACGCCGCCGCGCGGGCCGCCATGCTGCGCCGGGGCACGCCGGTGCAGCCGTTCCTGGACAACCGGGTGGTCAGCGCGGCGCTCGGCATGGACCCGGGGCTACGCCGGTCGGAGCGGCTGGTCCACCGGCTCGTCAGGACGTTCGCGCCCGCGCTCGCCGACGTGCCGCTGGAGGGCCGGCCGTGGCGATTCCGCACCGAGAGCGTGCTCGCGCGCTGGCGGCACAAGGCGGCCCGCCACATCACCGCGCCGAAGCCCAAGCCCTGGAACTGGCGGACAGAACCCGGCCGCGAGCTCGCCGCGGAACTGCGGGAGACGATCGTCTCGTGCGCCCGGCTGGGCGAGATCGTGCGCCTGGACAAGGTGCCCGCGCTGTTCGACGGCGGCAGGCTGGTCAAGCCCGCGCTCGTCTGGCATCTGTACACGGTGGCCGGTCTGCTCGGCGCCGATCTCACCGCGCCGGGGACCGCCTCGCGCGGGCGGGTGACGGTGCCAACCAAGCGTCCGCTGCTTGCGTCATAACAAGCATGAAAGAGCTGCTGATGGCAGTGGTCCTCGCCATCTCACCCGCGCACGCGGGCACCGCTCAGACCGTCAAGGTCTACTTCTCGAAGGGTTTCGGCATCCCCGGCAAGACCGTGGCCGTGACCCGCAAGGCGCCCGACCGGGGCGTCGCCCGCTTCTCCGTCGAACAGCTGATCAACGGCCCCACCAAGGCGGAAAAGCGCCGGGGCCTCCATTCCGAGCTGGGCGCGCAGATCCGCGGCCGCTCCGACTGCGGCGCCGACTTCCAGCTGAAGATCGCCTCAGGTACGGCGACGCTGCGATTCTGCCGGACCGTCTACGGCCTCGGCGTGGGCGGCGACGCCCGCGTCCTGCACACGATCGGCAAGACGTTGCTGCAGTTCAGGGCCGTGAAGAAGGTCGTGACGCTGGACAAGGAAGGCCGGTGTCTGTTCGACCAGACCGACGCCGGGACATCCTGCCTGACCGGGCACGAGTAGCCCGATTCCTCTAATATCCCGTGAATGCAGCCCCTGACGTCTGATGATCCGCAGACGATCGCCGGCTACCGCCTGCGCGGCCGGCTGGGCGACGGCGGTCAAGGCGTGGTCTACCTCGCCGAGGCCGCCGACGGGCGGCAACTCGCCCTGAAGGTGCTGCACACCAGGGGCGACGCGCAACTCCGCGACCGCTTCGCCAAGGAACTGGCCGCCGCCCAGCGGGTCTCCCCCGCCTGGATCGCCCGCATCGTCGACGCCTCACTCGACGGCCCCCGGCCGTACATCGCCAGCGAGTACGTGGAGGGCCCCAGCCTCGCCCGCGCCGTCTCCACCACCGGCCCGTTCGCGTCCGAACCCCTGATGCGGCTGGCCTCCGGGCTCATGATGGCGCTGGCCGCCATCCACCGGGCCGGGATCGTCCACCGCGACTTCAAGCCGGCCAACGTGCTGCTCGGGCCCGACGGGCCGCGCCTGATCGACTTCGGCGTGGCCCGTACCTCCGACATGACCGCCACCACCTCGGGCAACGTCGTCGGCACGCCTCTCTACCTGGCCCCCGAGTCGTTCCTCGGCCACCGCGCCGAGTCGCCCTCCGACGTGTTCGCCTGGGGCGCCGTCGTGTACTTCGCCGCCACTGGCCGCCACGCCTTCCAGGCGGCGGAGATCCCCGCCGTCATGCACCGCATTCTCAACGACTCCCCCGACCTGTCGCCGCTGCCGGAACCCCTGCGCGCCCCGGTGGCCGCCGCCCTGGCCAAGGACCCCGCCGCCCGCCCCACCGCCGCCGGCCTCCTCCTCGAACTCACCACCGTCGGCCACCTCCCGCCCCCGCCCATCGGCAGGGCGGAACCGGCCCCCGCGAAAGCGGCACCCCGCCAGGAGACGGGCGCCCAGGACCGCGCGGAGACGCCCAGCGGCCGCGTGAGAGCCCGTGGGAGGGCCGTGCGGGTCGTGGGGGCGCTGGTGGGTGTCGCCGCCGCCGTCGGCGGCGTCCTCGCCGTCAGAGCCTTCGACTCCGGTACGGCCGGCACCCCCGGCCCCGGAGTCACCGCCGCCGCCCGGCAGCCCGGCACGGAGCCGCCACCGGGCAAATCCGCCGGGCAGGCCACCGAGACCCCCTCCGCCGCCCCGGCCCGCGAACCGGGCAAGTCCGCGGAACCGGGCACCACCCGGCCCCCGACGGCCGCGCCGGCCTCGCCGTACCCGAAAGAGCAGACCACCGGGAACGTGCGGATCTACTACAACCTCCCCCGGGCCGCGCACGCCGCCCGCGCCGCCAAACTGGTCGCGGCCGGATTCCAGCCGACGTCGCTGAGCCTGGCGCCGGGCGAGCGGTACACGGCGGTGTGGGTGAAGCGCCGGGGGCCGGCGCCGCGACTGTTCCACGGCCTGAACCCGGACGCCGCCAAGCGCTTCCTGACCCGCTCGATGGCCGCCGGCTACCGGCTCAAGCTGATCGCGGGGCTGGGCGCGTGGGAGAACGCCACGTACGCCGGCGTGATGGTCAAGCAGGACGGCGCCGCCGTCAACCACAGCTTCTGGCGGATGACCAAGGCCCAGTTCCAGGACAAGCTCCGCCACTACCAGGACCGCGGCCGCATGACCCTGCGCTGGGTCTCGGCCTACGGCCCCGCGGGCAACCGCCGTTATGCCGCCGTCTGGGAGCCCAACGTGGACACGGCCGACTGGCGGGCCACCGTGGACCTGGGCTGGGCCCAGCACAAGCGCGCCTACGACCGCCTGCACGCGCGGGGCTACCGCCCGACGATGGTGGCGGCCACCCCGGATCGCCGGTACAGCGCGGTGTGGCGCAAGGAGAGCAGCGCCTACTTCCACTACGGCGACCTCACCCCGGACGCCTACCGCACCAAGCTCCGCCAGATCGCCCCGAAGGGCTACTACCCGGCAGCCCTGCAGGTCTCGGGCACCGCCGACCACCCGTTCTTCACCGCGGTCTGGGCCCCCGAGTAACGGGGGCCCATGCGTCAGGCGGACGGAGCGCGGTCCAGGTCCGGCTCCAGATAGATGACGCGGGCGATCGGCACCGCCGCGCGGATCGCCTGTTCCGCCTCGTCGATGCCGCGCGCCACCTCGGCCGCGGTGTCGTCGTGCTCGACCGCGATCTTGGCGGCGACCAGCAGCTCTTCCGGCCCGAGGTGCAGCGTGCGCATGTGGATCACGCGGGTGACCTCGGGGGCGTTCTCCAGAGCGGCCCTGATCTGCTGCTCGACGTCGGGCGAGGCGCCCTCGCCCAGCAGCAGCGACTTGGTCTCGATGGCCAGGATGATCGCGATGATGCCGAGCAGCACACCGATCATCAGCGTGCCGATGGCGTCCCAGACCGGGTCGCCGGTGATGGCCGCCATCGAGACGCCGAACAGCGCGAAGATGAGGCCCAGCAGCGCGCCGAGGTCCTCCAGCACGATGACCGGCAGCTCGGGCGACTTCGAGCGGCGGATGAACTCCACCCAGCCCTGCTTGCCGCGTACCGCGTTCGACTCCTTGATCGCGGTGCGGAAGGAGAAGCTCTCGGCGATGATCGCGAAGATCAGCACGCCGATGGCCCAGTTGAGGTTCCCCAGCTCCTCGTCAGAGCTCAGCTTGTGGATGCCTTCGTAGATCGAGAACGCCGAACCGATGGTGAACAGCACCACGGCCACGACGAACGCGTAGAAGTATCGCTCTCGGCCGTAGCCGAACGGGTGCTCCTTGGTCCGCTCCCGCTGGGCCCGTTTGCCACCGATCAGCAGCAGGGCCTGGTTGCCCGAGTCCGCGACCGAGTGGATGGACTCCGCCAGCATCGAGGACGAGCCGGTGAAAACGAAGGCCACGAACTTGGCCACGGCGATGGCCAGGTTCGCGACCAGAGCCGCGACGATCGCTTTGGTACCGCCACTCGCGCTCACTGCGAATCTCCACTCATAGGGTCGATCAGATCAATCCCGGATCTTATTGGGAAATCCTCGCCTTAAGTTCTGTGATCGCTGTCACTGGCGTCGGATCGATGCCGTAGCCGAGCGCCAGGTAGGTGCTGGCGAAGTCGCCGAGGGCGATGAGGGAGGCCAGCCGTTCGAGCGGATGAGCGCCCTCGGCCGTCAGTTCGGTGACCGCGACGTCGCGGTCCCGCGCCATCCGCACCGACGCCTCGCGCCGCCGCGTGACCTGCGGGTGCTCGTCGGCGTCCCGCATCATCACCAGCCGCAGCGACCGCCCGGCCTCGTCGGCGAAGATGTCGCGCTTGGCCAGCGGGCCGTCGAAGGCGACCACCTGGTTGTGGTTGGCCTCGGGCAGCTCGCCGAAGACCGCGGGATACTTGGCGTTCTCGTTGAGCTGGCAGGCCAGCCGGTACGCCGCCACCCCGCTCACCTGCGACGAACCCCAGATCATGGGCACGCTCTCGGCCAGTTCCATCGCCAGCTGCTTACCCGGGTTGATGAACGACTCACTGGAGGGACGGCAGCGGTGCGCGATGTCCTCCAGCGACTTCGCCACGCCCTCGATCAGCGCCTCGTCCACCCGCGCCAGCCCCAGCCCGGCCGCGGCCACGATCAGGGGTACGGCCAGCAGCCACACGTTGGCCCGCGGCTGCCCGGTCGCCTGAACCGGCACGAAGATGCCGCCGGCCTGCCTGGCCACCGACTCCACCGGCGAGTCGGGCGAGGCGACGGCCACGAGCGTGCAGCCGCGCCTGACCGCCTCGGTCGCCGCCGACAACGTCTCCTCGGTACGCCCGGAGGCCGACACCGCGATCACCAGGTCGGTCGCGCCCACCCAGCCGGGGAGCTGGTAGGAGCGGACGGTCAGAATCGGCAGCGGCGCGCCGTGGCCGGCGACGGCCGCCAGGATGTCCCCCACGATCGCCGAGCCGCCCATGCCCACGACCACGACGGCTCTCGGACGACCCCGCAGCTCCGCGAGGCCGGCTTCGGCCGCGGCGCGCTGCCCCATCCTGACCTGCGCGGCGGAGGCGGCGACCGCCAGCAGCATGCCGCCGGGATCGTTGTCGGTAAGGAATCGCTGGTCATCGAGCCGGTCGGACTCCCAATTCACGGAGTCCTGGCCTCGTCGACCAGCAGGACGGGGATGTCGTCGCGTACCGGATAGACGCGACCGCATCCGGTGCAGGCCAGCTCGTCGGCTTCCGCCTCGGCACGCAGCGCGGACTTGCACGCCGGGCAGGCCAGGATTTCGAGCAGCCAGTCGTCGATCTTCACTTTCAACTCCTTACGACGGCGAGGACCTCGTCCCTGATCGCCGTCATCTTGCCTTCGTCGGCCGCTTCTGTGTTGAGCCTGAGCAGCGGCTCGGTGTTGGACGCACGCAGATTGAACCACCAGCCGGAGCCGCTCACCGTCAGCCCGTCGAGCTCGTCGAAGGAGCCCCGGCCGCCGAACGTCTCGCGGACCCTGGCCAGCGCACCGGCCTGGTCGGCGACGGTGCTGTTGATCTCACCGGAGGCGTGGTAGCGCGAGTAGGCGGCCACGACCTCAGACAGCGGGCTCGCCTGCTCCCCGAGGGCGGCCAGCACGTGCATGGCGGCCAGCATCCCCGAGTCGGCGAACCAGAAGTCGCGGAAGTAGTAGTGGGCCGAGTGCTCCCCGCCGAAGACGGCGCCGGTGGCGGCCATCTCGGCCTTGATGAAGGAGTGGCCCACGCGGGTGCGTACCGGCACGCCGCCGTGCTCGCGGACGATCTCCGGTACGCCCTGCGAGGTGATCAGGTTGTGAATGATCTTGGCGCCCGGGTGCTTGGCCAGCTCGCGGGCGGCGACCAGCGCGGTGACCGCCGACGGCGAGACCGAGCGGCCCCGCTCGTCGATCACCCAGCAGCGGTCGGCGTCGCCGTCGAAGGCCAGGCCGAGGTCGGCGCCGGTCTCGATGACCGCGCGCTGCAGGTCGACCAGGTTGGCCGGTTCGAGCGGGTTGGCCTCGTGGTTGGGGAAGGTGCCGTCGAGCTCGAAGAAGAGCGGCGTCACCTCGATCGGCAGGCCATCAAAGACCGCGGGCACCGTGTGGCCGCCCATCGCGTTGCCGGCGTCGACCACGACCCGCAGGGGCCGGATCGCGCGCAGGTCGACCAGCCCGCGCAGGTGCGCGGCGTAGCCGTGGAGCAGGTCCTTCTCGGTGACCGAGCCGCGGGTCGCGCCCGGCTCCAAGCCGGGGGCGAGCAGTTCGGCGGCGAGCAGGCCGGCGGCGCGATCGCGCACCGCGGTGAGCCCGGTGTCGGAGCCGACCGGGACGGCGCCCGCGTGGCACATCTTCAGACCGTTGTAGCGGGCCGGGTTGTGACTGGCGGTGAACATCACGCCGGGCAGGTCGAGGCTGCCGCTGGCATAGTAGAGCAGGTCGGTGGAGCCGAGCCCGGCGTCGATCACGTCGGCTCCGCGCCCGGTGGCGCCCCGGATGAAGGCTCCGGCCAGCGCGACTCCCGAGGTGCGCATGTCCCGCGCCACGACCAGCGACGTCGCGCCGGTCACGTCGACGAAGGCCGCCCCCACGGCTTCGGCGATCGGCTCGTCCAGCTCGTCAGGCACCACGCCGCGTACGTCGTAGGCCTTGAAGATCTTGGCGAGATCGCCCACTCCTGCTCCTAGGTCGTCGTTGAGACGAGCCTACCGGTCGCCGCGTTGCTGCTGGGCGGAGCGGAGCACGCGCAGGTGGCCCCTGCGGCCGACCTCGACTCCCTGGCCGACGGGTTCGGTGCCGGAGGGGCTCGGCCTGGCCGCTTCCCTGACGGCGTTGGCGAGCGCTTCGAGATCGTCCGAGCTGGGTGAGGCGCCGTCCGTGGGCAACCGCACCACCTCCCAGCCGCGGGGGGCGGTGAGCCGCTCGGCGTGCTCGGCGCACAGGTCATAGCAGTGCGGCTCGGCGTACGTCGCCAGAGGGCCGAGAACAGCGGTCGAGTCGGCGTATACGTACGTGAGCGTGAAGACGGCAGGCTGGCTGCAAGCGGTGCGGGAACAGCGGCGGACGGGGCTCACGGAGGGACCGTATCTGGTAAGAGTCCGAGGCGCCACTATCTGAGCGCTCTTAACGAGCGTGTCGCCACAATTCGGACACCTGTCGCAGGCTTTACACCCACCTGTACCAATGCTGCAGTACGGCGGCCGCTCCTCGTAAACTGTGCGGATGACTCCACGACGCCGTGACCGCCACGGTCGCGGCCTCCGAGGCCCGCTGGCTCCCTCCCACGTGCCCATCGCGAAGTCCAGGGGCGAGCGCTTCGACGACTTCGTCCTGGACGCCGTCGAGCGCCTCAAGCCGCGCTGGGGGGCGCAGCTGGCGGCGGTGGAGTTCGCCGTGGAGGAGGTGCCGCCGCTGAGCGAGCTCGGCGACGGCCCCGGCCGCTCAGGCCCGATCCCGTTCGGCCGCGCCGAGCCGGCCCGTGGCGCCCAGCCCGCCTCCGTGGTGGTCTACCGCCGCCCGCTGGAGGCCCGCTCGCGCGACCGGGAGACGCTGGGCGCGCTGGTGCACGACACGGTGGTGGAGCAGGTGGCGTTCCTGCTCGGCCGCTCGCCGGACGAGGTCGATCCGGGCTTCGACACCCACGGCTGAGCTGACCGAAAACCGGCGAGGGGCCACGCGGGCGATGCCGCGTGACCCCTGAACCGGATATCTGCCTATACGGCCTGGCGCTTGATCCGCCGACGTTCCCGCTCGGACAACCCTCCCCAGATGCCGAACCGCTCGTCGTGTTCCAGCGCGTATTCCAGGCACTCGGCTCGGACCTCACACGTCCGGCAGACCTTTTTGGCCTCGCGTGTGGAGCCGCCCTTCTCCGGGAAGAACGCCTCCGGATCCGTCTGCGCACACAGTGCGCGCTCCTGCCAGCCGAGTTCTTCCGCATCAAGCTGGTCCTGTGCGATGACCAGATCGGTCACTGCGCACCTCCCTGCCGCCCGCCCGCAATGGAGCCCCCCATGAACGCCTTCCTTATTACCCACCCACAGGAAGGCGTAACAACATGGTTGTAATTACACGCGCGTGCCGTACGTGACGTCAAGCGGCATGCCGGTATCCGGGGAAAGACCAGATCTCGCCCCGGTGTGTTTGGCATGTGATGTTCGCGCCCGGCGGTTTCCATGAACCATGGCCTTGACCTGGCGTGTTCCGCGCTCTCAGCGGTCGAAACCGTACCAGGGCGGGATTGACCCCCGCCCGTGGCCCACCTTCTCTCTAGCCGTGCTTAGTCAGTTCATTACCTGCGAGGCTCGTTGGGGGTGTATATGGCGGTGGGGTCGATCGGGTCGTCCCCCTGCCTGGGCGGGTCGTTCAGCGCGTCGCCGCCGCGGAACATCGACTGGTCAAGCCGGACGGTCGACTCGGCCGGCGACTCGCCGCCGTTCCAGCCGGGCTGGTAGGCCTGCTGCGGCTGCTGGGGTGCCGGGGGTTGCTGCTGGGGGTGCCCGAACGGGTCGTCGTAGGGGCCCGCCTGTCCCGTGTAGTCCGGCACGCGCAGGTCGGGTGCGGTGCCGGCGGTGGAGTGCTGGTAGTGCTCGGCCTGCTGGTAGGCGTCGAGCAACTGCTGGGAGCGCGGGTCGACGGGCGGGTCCGGCTCCTGGTAGTGCTGCGGCTGGGCGTACTCCTGGCCCGACACGCCGGTGAACGGCTGGCCCTGCTGCTCGAAGGCGGGCGGGCGCTCGTAGTACGGCGTGCCCGCCTGACCGTCCTGGGGCGGCGCGTACGGGTTGGGCGCGTCGGCCGCTGGGGCGAAGGAGCCCGGGGTGGCATAGGCGTCGTGGTTCTGCGGCGGGGCGTACGGGTTGGGGTCGGGAGCCGTGTACGCGCCGGACTGGGGCTGCTGGCGGTAGACGTCCGGCTGGCTGTCGGCCGGGACGTAGGGGGCCGGGGTGTAGCCGGAGTCGGGCATCGTCTCCGACGGCGTGTAGCCGCCCGACGGGGGCACCGTGTCGGCGGGGGCGTAGCCGGCGGCGGGGGGCGCGGTGTCGACCGTGCTGTAGCCGCTCTGGGCGGGGGGCGGCTCCGGCGCGTAGACGTTGGGGGTGTCCTGCGAGGAGTAGCCGGGCGTGGTGTACGCGCCGCTCTGGGCGGGCTGGGCGTATTGGGGCTCCTGGCCGTACTGCTGTGACTCCTGGCTGTAGGGCTGGGGGTCTTGGCTGTACTGCTCGGGCTCGGGCTGCGCGTACTGCTGGGGCTCGGGGGCGGCGGGGAGCGCGGCCCTGGGCTGCGGCGCGGGCGGCTCGGGGGCTGCGGGCTGCTGGAAGCCCTGGTACGCCTCCTGTTCGGCCCCGAATCCGTGCTGGCCGAAGGGCTGACCGGGCTGACCGGGCTCGGGCTGGGCGAAGGGCGGCTGGCCGTATTGCTGGCCGGGGTCGGGCTGGGCGTAGCCGGGCTGCTGGCCGGGGTCGGCGCCGGCGAAGCCCGGCTGGCCGAAGCCCTGCTGACCGGTGCCCTGCTGGCCGGTGCCGGGCTGGCTCTGGCCGTATCCGGGCTGGGCGTACGCGGGCTGCTGGCCCGACGGGGGCTGCTGGCCGAACGTCTGGCCCGGGGCGGGCTGGGCGAAGGCCTGGCCGGAGGCGGGCTGCTGGGCGTACTCGGGCTGCTGACCGTATTCGGGCTGGCCGAAACCGGGCTGCGGAGTGTAGCCGGGCTGCTGGGCGAAGCTCTGCTGGCCGTACCCCTGAGGCTGACCGAAGCCGGGCTGCGGCGAGAACGTCGTCACCGGACGGCGCGCGGGCAGGGCCTGCGGCATGAGGTAGAGGGCCGCCAGGACGGTCAGGGCGAGGGTGGGCAGGCCGGTCAGGAGGAGTTCGACGATGGAGCGGAAGCCGTTGCCCGCGAAAAGGGCGACGAACAGCGCCAGGACCCCGAACAGCGCCATGCCCGACAGCGTGATCGCCGCGGCCATCGTGACCGGCCCCGCGGACTTGGCCGGCGGGCCGACCTTGGTCAGCAGCAGCACCGCGCCGACCAGCAGCGCGATCGTGACCGGGCTGGTCAGGCTTGAGAAGTAGATGGCGCCGCGCTCGGTGAGACCGATGCTCGATCCGTAGGCACCGTCTCCGCCGATCAGAAACCGGCCCACGGCCACCAGCGTGGACGTGACGCCGGCAGCCAGCATGATCCAGGCAGCCGGCTCTTTCAGCCGGGCGACGTCAAGTTTGCTCACAACTACCCCCATCGAGCCCTTTGGCCCGCAGTGAGTTTGCCACATGACCGACTTACGCGGCGGGGAACCCAGGAGGCTCATTCCTCACATGTCCCTCATTGCGAGGATTTTTCTGGCATGGGGAGGGGTAAGACTGACCTCTGGGACAGATGGAAGACTGGGTGACATGCACATCGTGTCCCTCGCCGGCGGCATCGGCGGCGCCCGTTTCCTGCGCGGCCTGCGCGCCACCGCCCCCGACGCCCAGATCACCGTCATCGGCAACACCGGCGACGACATCACCCTCTTCGGCCTGCGGGTCTGCCCCGACCTGGACACCGTGATGTACACGCTGGGCGGCGGCATCAACGAGGAGCAGGGCTGGGGCCGGGAGAAGGAGACGCACACGGTCAAGGAGGAGCTGGCCGCGTACGGCGTGGAGCCGCAGTGGTTCGGGCTCGGCGACCGTGACTTCGCCACCCACATCGTGCGCTCGCAGATGATGGAGGCGGGCTACCCGCTCTCACAGATCACCGAGGCGCTGTGCGCGCGCTGGCGCCCCGGGGTACGGCTGCTGCCCATGAGCGACGACCGCTGCGAGACCCACGTCGTGATCACCGACGAGCAGGGGCGGCGGGCGATCCACTTCCAGGAGTGGTGGGTCAAGCTGCGCGCCTCGATCCCGGCCGAGTCGATCGCCCTGATCGGCGCCGACACCGCGCGGCCCGCGCCCGGCGTGCTGGAGGCGATCGAGGAGGCCGACGTGGTGATCCTCCCGCCGTCGAACCCGGTCGTGAGCATCGGCACGATTCTCCAGGTACCCGGCATCAGGGACGCACTGCTGGCCAAGACCGTGGTGGGCGTCTCCCCGATCATCGGCGGCGCGCCCGTGCGCGGCATGGCCGACGCGTGCCTGACCGCGATCGGGGTGGAGACCAGCGCCCAGGCGGTGCTGGAGCTCTACGGCCCGGAGCTGATCGACGGCTGGCTGGTCGCGCCGGAGGACGACGGGGTGGCCGTGGACGGCATCCGGGTCGAGTCCCGCCCCCTGATCATGCACGACGCCGACGCGGCCGCCGACATCGCCCGCGCCGCCCTCGACCTCGCCCTGGACCTCAACCGATGACCATCCCAGAAACCCGACCAGCACACCCAGATGGGCCCACCCCCGAAGGGCCTACCCCCGACCAAGCTGCCCCCGGAGGAGCCGTCCGGGAAAGGGTTTCCCCAGAGGGGCCCACCCCCGAAGAAGCTGTCCCCGGAGGCGCATCCCTGGAGGGGGCATCCCTGGAGGGGGCATCCCTGGAAGGGGCATCCCCGGAAGGGGCATCCCCGGAAGGGGCATCCCCGGAAGGGGGTGTTTCCGGAGAGGTTCGGGTGTTGCCGGTTCTGGGGTTGCCCGATGTGCGGCCCGGTGACGATCTGGCCGGGTTGCTCAACGGGGCGGAGCTGCGGCCCGGTGACATCGTGGTCATCACCTCGAAGATCGTCAGCAAGGCCGAGAACCGCCTCCGGCACGCCCCCGACCGTACCGCCGCCATCGAGGAGGAGACCGAGCGCGTCGTGGCCAGGCGCGGTGACATGGTCATCGCCCAGACCCGCCACGGCTTCGTCATGGCCGCCGCGGGCGTCGACAACTCCAACGTCGCCCCCGGCACGGTCCTGCTCCTGCCCGAGGACAGCGACGCCTCCGCCCGCCGCATCCGCGCCGGCCTCCCCCACGGCGTGGGCGTGATCATCTCCGACACGTTCGGCCGCCCGTGGCGCAACGGCCTCACCGACGTGGCTATCGGCGCCGCCGGCGTGCTCCCCCTGGAGGACTTCCGCGGCGGCGAGGACGCCTACGGCAACCCGCTCAACGCCACCGTCACCGCCCTGGCCGACGAGATCGCCGCGGCGGCGGAACTGGTCAAGGGCAAGCTGGCGGGCGTCCCGGTCGCGGTGGTGCGCGGCCTGGCGCACCTGGTGACCGCGGAGGACGGTCCCGGCGTGCGCCCGCTGATCCGCCCCGCCGACGAGGACCTCTTCCGCTACGGCTCCCGCGACGTGGTCCCCGCCCGCCGCACCGTCCGCGACTTCACCGGCGACCCGGTCGACGCGTCGCTGGTACGGCAGGCCGTCGAAGCCGCCTTCACCGCCCCGGGCGCCGAGCACACCCGGTTCGCCCTGGTGGAGTCGCCGGCCGTACGTGAGAAGCTGGTGATGGCCCCGTACCTGGTGGTGCCCTGTGTGACCGTGCCGGGCGAACAGGCGGCGGCCAGGGCGGGCGCGGCCGTGCAGAACCTGTTGATCCAGCTCGCGATGGAGGGCCTCGGCTCGGCGTGGCTGCCGCCGGGCGGCGCGGAGGAGATTCTGGATCTTCCCGACGGCTGGCGGCCGATCGGTCTGGTGGCGGTGGGCCATCCCGCCGAGACCCCCGCGGACCGGGAGCCCCAAGATTTTGCGGCCCGCATCGTGCTGCGCTGATCTGACTCTTCCCAGCACTTAGGGGTAAAGCAGGCATTTACCCTTAGGAAACTTTCCTTTATGTTCGGGGTATCCCCCCATGTAGAGGAGCATTTTTATGAGAAGGGTGCTCACGTTAGCCAGCGCGATGCTCGTGGCGATATCCGCCACGATCTTCGTCGCTTCCCCGGCGCTCGCCCACGGCTACGTCAACTCACCCCCGAGCCGGCAGTACAACTGCAAGCTCGGCAAGGTGCAGAACTGCGGACCCATCGTCTGGGAGCCGCAGAGCGTCGAAGGCGCCAAGGGTCAGCGCAACTGCCACGCGGGCGACTCCCGCTGGGCTCCGCTCAGCGACGAGAGCAAGCCGTGGCCGGTGACGAACGTAGGCTCGTCCACCAGCTTCAGCTGGACGTTCACCGCCCGCCACGCGACGCTGTCGTACGAGTACTACATCGGTAGCACCCGCGTCGGCTACGTCGCAGGAAACGGCCAGCAACCGGGAGCCACGGTCACGCACAACGTGAACCTGTCCGGCTTCAGCGGCCGCCAGAAGGTCCTGGCCATCTGGAACATCGCCGACACCGCCATGGCGTTCTACGCCTGCGTCGACGTCAACATCGGCGGCGGCCCCGGCCAGCCCACCCCCACTCCCACCCCCACTCCGACACCGACCCCCACCACTCCCACACCGACTCCCACCGCCACCAACCCCGGTGGCACCTGGGCGGCAGGCACCGCCTACGCACCGGGCAACACCGTCACCTACGCCGGACAGTCCTACCGTTGCCTCCAGTCGCACACCGCGATAGCGGGATGGGAACCGCCCAATGTCCCGGCTCTTTGGCAGCGGGTCTGAATCCATGCAGCAGCAAGTTCGTGACGCGGGTGTGTCACTGTTCCGCATCGTGGTCGGGCTGCTGTTCGCCTGTCACGGTGCCGCCAAGCTCTTCGGCGTGCTCGGCGGACCTCGTGGCGGCACTCCACCGGCCTTTCTCGAATGGCCGTCCTGGTGGGCTGCGGTGATCGAACTCGTCGCGGGTGGCCTGGTCCTGCTGGGACTGGCCACCCGGGCGGCGGCGTTCCTCGCCGCCGGTGAGATGGCTTACGCCTATTTCACCGTCCACCAACCCAAGGGGCTGTTTCCCCTCATCAACGGCGGTGAGCTCGCCGCCCTCTTCTGCTGGTCGTTCCTGATTCTCGTGCTCATCGGGAGCGGCTCGTGGTCGCTGGACACGGTGGTGGCACACCTCCGCCGCCGCATGAAAGTTCCCCAAGGCCCCTAGCGGTCTTTGTGGACGGGCACCCGCTCCGTGCGGCGGGTGGCGGGTGCCCGCGGCCCCTCAGGTGGCCTTGCAGGTGGGGTGGCACAGGCGGCGCGCCAGCGCGGCCAGGAACACCTCGATGATCTCCCCCGGCTCCTGCGCGACGTGCAGCGAGCCGTTGGTGGCGGTGGTGATCTCCGACAGACCCGCGCGGTCCACGCCCGAACCGAAGGCGATGACGACGATCTGCACAGGCTTGTCGGGGTCCCACTCAGCGCGCAGGCGGTCGAGCAGCTGACGGCGGGTCAGACCCTTGCCGTCGTCCCTGCCCGCGGTGATGACGAGGAGCGTGTTGTTCATCTCCTCGCGGAACTCGCCGCCGACCTCGCGAAAGCCGCTCAGGATCGCGTCGTGCAGCGAACTGTCCAGGCCGGGGTGGACGGTGATGGCCGAGGTCAGCTCGTCGAGCCGGCCGCGCCGTACGACCTGGCCTGACTCCGGCTCGTTGATCGGGCCGAGGCCCACGCGCTCGCGATATCCCTTGGTACGGCCCAGCGTGTCCGCGAACTCCCACATCCCCATGTGCGTCGAGTCGGGGAAGAGCTGCAGCCCGATCTTCGCCGCTGCCAGCGCGGTGCCGAGCCGGTCGGTCATGTGCTTGGAGGTGTCGGCCAGCACCAGGATGTTGGTCGGCGGCGCCAGCCTGCTCCAGGCCTGCAGCGCCGCGTCGATCTCCGTCGGCGAGATGGACGGCCGGGTGCGCGGCGTCTCGGCGGGGATCTGCGGGCCGGGCGAGATCGGCCCGAGCGTGCCGTCACCGGAGCGGAACCCGGCCCGGCGCACGAGTTCCTGCGCCTCGTCGCCGCGCAGCCAGTCGGCGAAGACCGTGGAGGCCTCGGCCACCTCGGGGTCGGTGGCGGTGACGACGTAGGGGTAGTCGAGGCTGATCGTGCCCTCACGCGGATGTAAGGCGACCACCGGATCGGCGGAGGGCCGCCGGTTGTGCTCGCGCACCGACTGCTCGGGGACGATCACCACCGGCCGCTGCCAGAACGCCCGGTCGTCCACCGCCGCGAGCATCGAGCGGTAGTCGGGGGCCGAGCCGGCCTGCGCCCAGCGGACGAACGCGGTCAGCGCCCGGTCGGCGGAGGCGCCGGTGCCGACGACGTCCCTGGCCGCGGCGACGGTGGCGATGCCCGCTCCGGCCAGCGAGGGGTCGGGCACGCGTACCACGTCGGGCTCGTTCTCGTTGGGGCGCAGCCGCCCGCGTACGGTCGAGGGGAAGACCATGCGCCAGTTCATCTCGGTCCTGCCCACCGCGAAGCGTTCGGCCAGCGACTGGCGGGTGGCGAAGACCAGCGGCGAGGTCGCCACCGTGCTCTGCCCGGCAGGCAGAGCGCTGGCGCCCTGCTTGCGGGCCAGCCGGATCCAGGCGGAGGAGTCGGCGATCCAGCCGTCGGGCCGCTGGCGCAGCACGCCCGCGCGGTCGCCGATCAGCGTGCGCAGCACGGTCGCGGGCGGCTGCTCGGTCACCTGGACGAGGACGCAGCGCCCGCCCGTGGCCGTCTTCGTCTCGTTGAAGCGCTCGGCCGCCAGCATCGCCACAGGCGCCACATCCACCGCGGCAGCCACACTGACCAGAACAGGCTCTCGTGTCGAGCACAGGGGTCCGCCACCGCCGAAGACGACCACGAAACCGGCGACCAGAACGGCCACGGCCGCCAGCCCCGCCAGCACGCCCCGGCCGAGCGCCTGCCTCCGCCGCTGCTCAGGCGCCGGAGCGGCGCGGTGTCGAGCCAACCGCACGGTGCTACCTCTCCATTCGGGAGTGACGATTCTCCCAGCGCCGCCCGGGGGCGGCGCAAGGTCAGGTAGAACTTGTTATAACTAAACGATCCGCAGGACGCTACGGCAGACGCCGTCGCTCTTGGCCGAAGCCGCCAGCCTTTCCGCGTCCGGCCGGCCGTACCCGGTGGTGCGCTGGTGGAGCGGACGGCCGGTCGGCGCGACCATCTCGCCGATCTCCGTGATCGTCTTGTAGGAGCCGTTCTCGGAACCGGCCATGCGGCTGATCGTCTCCTCCATCAGCGTGCCGCCCAGGTCGTTGACGCCGCCCTGGAGCACCTGCCGGCACAGGTCGTCCTGGAGCTTCACCCACGAGCACTGGATGTTCTTGATCGAGCCGTGCAGGAGGATTCTGGCCAGCGCGTGCACGGCGCGGTTCTCCTGCGCGGTCGGGCCGGGCCGGGCGATGCCGGCCAGGTAGATCGGGGCGCTGTGGTGCACGAACGGCAGCAGCACGAACTCCGAGAAGCCGCCGGTCTCCTGCTGCAGGCTCCTGATCAGCTTGATGTGCTTGACCCAGTGCAGGTGGTTGTCGACGTGGCCGTACATCATCGTGGAGGTCGTCGGCAGGCCGACCTTGTGCGCGGTGGTGATCACCTCGACCCACTCCCTGGTCGGCAGCTTGCCCTTGGTCAGGACCCAGCGCACGTCGTCGTCCAGGATCTCCGCGGCGGTGCCGGGCAGCGAGTCGACCCCGGCCTCCTTGGCCGCGTGCAGCCAGTCCTCGATCGACAGGTTGGTACGGCTGGCCCCGTTGACCACCTCCATCGGCGAGAACGCGTGCACGTGCATGTCCGGGGTACGCGCCTTGACCGCCTTGGCGATGTCGAAGTAGGCGGTGCCCGGCAGGTCGGGGTGGATGCCGCCCTGCATGCACACCTCGGTCGCGCCCGCCTGCCACGCCTCGGCGGCCCGGTCGGCGACCTGGTCGAGGCTGAGCGTGTAGGCGTCGGCGTCGGTACGCCGCTGGGCGAAGGCGCAGAAGCGGCAGCCGGTGTAGCAGACGTTGGTGAAGTTGATGTTCCGGTTGACCACGAAGGTCACGTCGTCCCCGGCGGCCTCGCGGCGCAGGTCGTCGGCGATGCGGGCCAGCTCGTCGAGGGCCGGGCCGTCGGCGCCGAGCAGCGCCACCGCCTCGGCGTCGCTCAGCCCGGCCGGGTCGGACTCGGCGCGGCGCAGCGCCTGGCTCAGGTCGCCCAGGATCGCCACGGGCGCGGCGGCGGGCAGCCGCTCGCGCAGCGCGTCCCAGTCGCCGTAGACGTTGTCGAAGTCGTCGCGGCGGTCGTTCGTCCGGCCCTCGGTGTCCACGGCGGTGTGCAGGTCCACCCGGCCGGAGGCGGAGAAGCCGCCGTCGGGCTCCTGCCAGGGGATGCCCTTCAGGACCGCGTCCTCCTTGGCCAGGCCGGTCTCCGGGTCGGCCAGCGCGCTGATGTGCGCCATCACGCGGGGGTCGATCCAGGGCTCGCCGGCCAGCACGTACTCGGGGTAGAGGGTCAGGCGCTCGCGCATGCCGTACCCGGCGGCGGCGGTGCGCTCGGCCAGGTCGTCGATCTGCGGCCACGGCTGCTCGGGGCTGACGTGGTCGGGGGTCACCGGCGAGACGCCGCCCCAGTCGTCGATGCCGGCCCTGACCATCAGCTCGAACTCGCCGCCGATGAGGTTCGGGGGCGCCTGGATACGCATCCTCGGGCCGAGCACCAGCCGCGCGACGGCGATGGTCGCCGCCAGTTCGCGCAGGTCGGCGTCGGGCATGCCGCGCATCGCCGTGTCCGGCTTGGCGCGGAAGTTCTGGACGATGACCTCCTGGACGCCGCCGTACTCGCGGGCGACCTTCCTGATCGCGAAGATCGACTCGGCGCGATCCTGGACGGTCTCGCCGATGCCGATCAGCACGCCGGTCGTGAACGGCACGTTCGACCGGCCGGCGTCCTCCAGCACCCGCAGCCGCACCGCGGGGTCCTTGTCCGGCGAGCCGTAGTGGGCCTCGCCCTTCTCGGTGAACAACCGCGTGGAGGTGGTCTCCAGCATCATCCCCATCGACCCGGCGACCGGCTTCAGCCGCTGGAAGTCGCGCCAGGTGAGCGCGCCCGGGTTCAGGTGCGGCAGCAGGCCGGTCTCCTCCAGCACCCGGATCGCCATCGCGCGGACGTAGGAGATCGTGTCGTCGTAGCCGTGCGCGTCCAGCCACTCGCGCGCCTGGTGCCAGCGGTCCTCGGGACGGTCGCCGAGCGTGAACAACGCCTCCTTGCATCCCAAGGCGGCGCCCTGCCGGGCGATCTCCAGCACCTCGTCGGGGCTGAGGAACGGCGCGGGCAGCTTGTGCGGGGCCGTCGCGAACGTGCAATAGCCGCAGCGGTCGCGGCACAACCGGCTCAGCGGGATGAACACGTTCTTGCTGTACGTGATCACCCCGTCCCGCCCGGCGTTGCGCAGCCCGGCGTCACGCACCCGTCCGGCGTGTTCGAGCAAAGTGTCGAGGTGCCCGTCGCGGGCGTGCAGCAGAACGGTCGCCTCGGTGACGTCGAGTGCCTTGCCATCGCGGGCGCGGGCGAGCGCCCGGCGCAGAGCGGAATCACTGACCACAGTCATAGCGGCACGATACGACCCTCTGAGTCTCTGGAGCGCACCCAGCCCTCGGTATGACGCCCACTCCTCCCTAGGGCCTACTCCTCCAACCCTCCTCAAGTCCCTTTCCCTGACCGGGTTCCGCAACTGATGATCAAGTCATGCGAAGATTCGCCGCCCTTTTAACAGGGCTGTTGGTTCCCCTGTCCCTTCTGGCGCCCACGGCCTCGGCCGCGACGCCGGCCAAGCCGTCCATCGCCTGGGCTCCGTGCCCGGAGGATCCGGCCGTGGAGTGCGGGACGCTGGCCGTACCCGTGGATTGGAACAACCCGGCGAGCGGCACCTTCAACGTCGGCGTGGCGCGGCGCAAGGCCACCGACCCGGCCGCCAGGATCGGCGCGTTCGTGCTGGGCGCCGGCGGGCCCGGCGGATCCGGGGTGGAAGAGGTGCTTTTCGCCCCGCAGTACCTCAGCCCCGAGCTCCTGCGCCGCTTCGACGTCGTCGGCCTCGACCCGCGCGGCACCAACCGCAGCAACCCGGTGGTGTGCTCCACCTCGGTGCTGGCCGAGTCGCCCCACCCGCTGATGCGGAACCAGGCCGACTTCGATAAGCGGCTGGCCTACAACGAGCGGCTGCGCGCCGACTGCCGGGCCCGCACCGGCCCGGTCTTCGACCACGTCGACTCGCTCAGCACCGCCAAGGACCTCGACGCCTTCCGCGCCGCGCTCGGCGAGCGTCAGATCACCTACTGGGGCGGTTCCTACGGCACCCTGCTCGGCCAGCTCTACGCCGAGAACTTCCCCCAGCGTGTACGCGCGCTGACGCTCGACAGCACCATGGACCACAGCCTCGGCACCCGCGGCTTCATGGACACCGAGACGTGGGGCGCGCAGGACGCGTTCGACGAGTTCGCCGCCTGGTGCGAGCGTGAGACCTCCTGCCTGCAGCACGGCAAGGACCTGCGGGCGATCTGGAAGGACCTCCTGGCCCGCGCCGACCGCGGCGAGATCCACCCGCCGGGACAACCCGACGTGAAGGTCACCGCCTTCGAGATCATCTCCTTCGCGGTCGGCAACTTCTACGACCCGCGCGGCTGGCCGCGGCTCTCCCAGGGCATCGACGAGTTGCTCAGCACCGGGACGCTGAGGGAAGGCGCCCTGACCCCGGCCGTCGACCGTACACAGGAGGTCCAGCCGAACCCGTTCCAGATCTTCTGCCTGGACTTCCGCCTGCCCGTGCGCGACTACCGCGAGTGGAACTCCCACGTCCGCCGCCAGAGCAAGATCGCGCCCGACATGCGCTACAGCAGCCTGGCGATCTTCCCGGTCGTCTCCTGCCTCGGCCAGCCCGCCCCGATCCCCAACCCGCAGCACGACCTGAAGGTCCGCACCAAGACCCCGCTGCTGGTGGCCAACTCCCTGCACGACCCGGCCACGGTCTACCCGTGGGCGCTCGGCACCGCGCGGCAGCTCGGCCGCTCGGGCCGGCTGCTCACCTACGAAGGCTGGGGCCACATCGTCTACGGCCGCGGCGCCTGCGCGACCGGGACGATCGACGCGTACCTGCTCTCCCAGCGCCTGCCCGCGCCCGGCGCCCGCTGTCCCGCGGTGCCGCCGTCCGAGGTCAGGTCTCTGCGGGAGTTCACGCCGCCGAAGCCCGGCACCCCCGGATGGGGTTTCCCTTCCTGATCCGGTACGGCTGACGCCGTCCCCTTGACCCGCGCGGTCGTCCAGGCCGCGCGGGTACGGGCACACTGGAGACGTGAAAGAGCGAGCGTGGACGCCGGACGAGCCCGTTGACGTGGGCCTCGTCGTGGGCCCGCACCGGCACGGCGGCGGCGACCCCACCTGGCGGCAGGGGCGCGACGGCGCGATCTGGCGCACGTCCCGCACGCCCGCCGGCCCCGGCACCCTGCGCGTCTCCCTCAAATCCGCCACCGTGTACGGCCACGCCTGGGGCCCCGGAGCGGACTGGCTGCTGGAATCGTTGCCCGGGTTGGTAGGGGCTGACGACGACATTTCCGGATTTACCGTGAAACATGCGGTGTTGGAGGACGTTTTCCGCAAACACCGGGGATTGCGGATCGGGCGTACCGGCCGCGTCATGGAAGCCCTCGTGCCCGCCGTCCTGGAGCAGAAGGTCGTCGGCCGCGAGGCGTGGCGGGCCTGGCGCTGGCTACTCAACCGCTACGGCGAACCGGCCCCCGGCCCGGCCCCAGAAGGCATGCGCGTCGTGCCGGAACCCGCCGTCTGGCGCGAGATCCCCGCCTGGGCGTGGCACCGGTCGGGGGCGGAAGCCGTACGCGCGAAAACCATCGCGACGGCGGCCTGGCACGCGACAAAACTCGAATCCGCGAAGACCAGCGCCGAAGCCGACCGCCTCCTGCGCACCCTCCCCGGCATCGGCGTGTGGACCTCCGCCGAAGTCCGCCAGCGCGCCTTCGGCGACCCGGACGCCGTCAGCGTCGGCGACTTCCACCTGGCCAAAATCGTCGGCTACGCACTGACCGGCGAAAAGACGGACGACCCCGGCATGATGCGCCTCCTGGAGCCCTACACCGGCCACCGCCACCGCGCCACCGTCCTGATCGGCCTAACCGGCCTCCGCCCCCCACCCCGAGGCCCCCGCATGCCCATCCGCGACTACCGCACCTTCTAGCCTCACCTCGCCCAGGCTCCTCACGCCAGAACCCGCATCACCACACGCCAAGCCCCCGCACCACCTTCCGGCAGTTCCCTGCCGGGGGGCCACAGCAGCGCCCCTCGGGCATCCCCGGACAGCCCGCGGAACCCCGGAGCGGAGGCCACCCCAAGCTTGGGGCACCCAAGCACACAGACAGCCCGTGCCCGGGGCGCCAACGTGCCCGGGGGCGCGTGTTTGGGTGGGGTTAGACGTCGCTGGAGTAGCGGACGGCGCAGTCCGGGAGCTGGATGTCGGGCCATACCCGGATGCCCGCCTGCAGTTCGTTGCCCGCTCCCACCACCGCCCGGTCGCCGATCAGCGCGTCGCGTACCACCGCGCCGGCGGCGATCCGGGCTCCCGCGCCCACCACCGAGTCGGTCACCGTGGCGCCGGCGCCGACCACGCAGTCGTCCAGCAGGATGCTGCCGGTCACCGTGGCACCCGCCTCGACCCGGGCCCCGGCGCCCACGACGGTGCCGCCCACCGCCTTGGCCTCCGGGGACAGGAGGGCGCCGGGCAACGCCAGGTGCTCGCCGGTCGGGCCGGGTAGCGCGGGTGAGGCGAGCTTGCCGAGTACGAGGTCGCGCGAGCCCTGGACGAGCGCCGCCGGTGTGCCGACGTCCAGCCAGTACGTACGGTCGGCGTAACCGAGCACGAGTTCGCCCGACTCGATGAGCCCGGGGAAGGTCTGCCGTTCGACGGACACGACCTCCCCGGCGGGAATCGAGTCGATCACCGACCGGGTGAAGACGTAGCAGCCCGCGTTGATGCGGTTGGTGACCGGGTTGGGGGTCTTCTCCAGGAAGGCGGTGACCCGGCTGGTGGAGTCGGTGGGCACGCAGCCGAACCGGGTCGGGTCGTCGACCTCGGTGAGATGGAGGGTGACGGCGGCCTGCCGGTCCACGTGAGCGCGTATCTGGTCGCCGATGTCGTGGCCGGACAGGATGTCGCCGTTGAGCACGAGGACGGGCGCGTCGGAGGAGACGGTCAGGGCTTGGGCGGCGTTGCGGATGGCGCCGCCGGTACCGAGGGGCGTCTCCTCGGTCATGTACTCCAGCTTGAGCCCGAAGTCGGCGCCGTCGCCGAAGACCGGCTCGAACATCGACGCCTTGTAGGAGGTGGCGAACACGATGCGACGCACCCCGAACGAGCGGGCGCGCGCGAGCTGGTGCGCCAGGAACGGCACACCGGCGGTCGGCAGCAGCGGCTTGGGCGTGCCCAGTGTCAGCGGGCGCAGGCGCGTGCCCTGGCCCCCGACCAGGAGGATCGCCTCGAGGCCTGGCAAAGAGCTCTCCATCACTCCGCGAGGTTATCCAACTATTCGACCGCCCGTTGATAGGAGCTGAGATGCGCCTCGGCCGAGGCGTCCCAGGTGAACTCGCGGGCCCGCGCCAGCCCGGCCCGGTGGAGCTGCGCCCGTCGTTCGGAGGAGGCCAGGAGCTGGCCGAGCGCCGTGGCGATGCTGTCGGCGTCCGGCTCGCTGTACGCCACCGCGTCCCCGCCCACTTCGGGCAGCGAGGTGCGGTGGGTGGTCAGCACGGGCGTACCGCAGGCCATCGCCTCCAGCACCGGGAGCCCGAAGCCCTCGCCCTTCGACGGGAAGGCCACCACCAGCGCGCCGCCGAGGAACCCGCGCAGGTCGGGGCTGCGCAGGTAGCCGGGGCGGATGACCCTGACCGTGGCCTCGACCTCGCGGCAGGCGGCGTCGACGTCGTCCTCGTGCACGCCGCCGCCGATCACCAGAGCGGGCGGGTCGGGCAGGCTCTTGACGGCCATGGCGAAGCCGCGGATGAGGTTGGGAACGTTCTTACGCGGTTCCAGCGCGCCGAGGAAGGCCACGTAGCGCTGGTCGTGCAGTCCGCACCGCTCGGCCGCGCGCCGGGTCTCCTCTTCGGTCGGCGGGTGGAAGATCTCCTGGTCGACGCCGTGGTAGGCGACGTCGATGCGAGTGGGGTCGGCGGCCAGGACACGGACGAGTTCGTCGCGGGTGGCCTTGGAGGGCACGATGACCCGCCGGGCGTGTCGCACGGCGGTGCGGGTGGCCGAGCGGAAGAAGGACGCTTTGACCGTGCCGTGCTGGTCGGGCTCGGTGAACCAGGTGACGTCGTGGACGGTCACCACCGTCGGCAGACCGGAGCGCAGCGGGATGGAGTAGTAGGGCGCGTGGATCACATCGGCACCGGCCTGCCGGGCGAGCAGGGGTACCCCGGTCTGCTCCCAGGCGAGCCTGGTGGCCCGGTTGGTGATGGCGACGGGTCCGGGCAGGATCCGCGCCGAGGGCGCCAGCCTGGCGTAACGCTCCGCGTCGGAACGCTGGCAGACCACCGCGAGGTCGGCCCCGGCCCGGTGAAGGGCGCCGATGAGGCCGTCTACATATCGGATCAACGCACCGCGGTCAGCGGGGACCGCGGCGGCGTCGACAAGCACACGAGGCATACGAAGATCTTCTCCCCTCAAGATCAACGTGGGACCGGTTGTCCCCCTCTCTTGTTCAGCCTAAGACCAGCGTCCCCAAAAACGTGGTCCAAATCACACACGGTCGCGACGCGCAACGAATCCGGCGATACCCGCGCAGATCAGATCACCGACGATGATGACAATCCGCGACACAAGGGCCACGGCGATCGCCGAGCCCCGATCCATGACCGGTGACAGCACCGCCACCATGGCCACCTCGCGCACCCCCGCCCCCGCTGGCACGACGAACGTCAGGATGCCCAGGCACCACGACAGCGCGAACGCGCCGATCGCGAAGAGCAGCCCGGTCTGCGGCGCGACGAAGTACAGGTGCACCCCGTAGGCGGCCCACCCGGCCAGCGCCCAGCCGAGCGCGGTCAGCATGCCGCGCCGGGTGAGCGGGCGTTCGAGGGGTTCGCGTTTGAGCCTGCGCAGCCCGAACCCGATCACCGCGTTGATGACCTTGGGCTCCAGCAGCACGAGGATCACCGGGAGGACCAGCAGCAGCCAGCCGTAGCGGTCCCAGCCGAGGGTGCCGAGCGTGACGAGCAGGCCGGTGGCCAGCTGGATCGGCATCATCAGGAAGAACGCCGCGGCGCTGCGCGACCGGGGCACACCGAGGTCGCGGCCCATCTCCATCTGTGCGATCACCGGCCAGACCGCGCCGGGAATGTACTTGCCGAGCTGGCCCACGAAGAAGACCTTGGCCGCGGACCTGAAAGGCAGCGGCGAGCCCAGGTCGGCGAGGAGCGTGCGCCACGTGAGCATCGCGCCCAGCAGCGCCGCGACGACCGCGACCAGCGAGGCGGCGACCATGGGCCACGACAGCTTCGCGAACCCGGCGGTCACGGCGTCCCACTGGGAGGCGACCGCCCAGGTGCCGAAGCCCAGGGCGATGGCCAGGAAGCCGAACCTGACCACCTTCTTCACCACGGAGCGGCGTGCCGTGCGCGGCTCCGCCGTACTCAATGCACTCTTTCCGGCGGCTGCGGGAGTGCGGCGCCGCGCGGACGGCGCGGCGTCTTGGTGGCCACCCACAGGTAGGTCGGCACGACCGGGAGGAGCAGCTTGAGCACCTCACGGGGGGTTTTCGCCAGTACGGCCCGCACCACCTTGCCCAGCACACCGGGGAACAGTTCCCCACCGGCGAAGCGGGTCGGCGTGGCCAGCACGGGAAAGGTGTAGTCCCAGACGTGGAAGGCGCGCAGCATGCGCTTGAGCCCGCGCCGGGTGCGGAAGCGCTCGTAGTAGTGGTCGGCGCGGCCGAAGGCGCGCACGTAGCGGTCGGCCAGCGACGGCGGCAGGTAGGACAGGAACGGCAGCTTGTAGTGCGGTTCCATGATGCCGAGCCGGTTGCCGAGGCCGAGGTAGAGGACGCCGTCGTCGGCCAGGACCCGGTGCATCTCGGCGACGACCGCGTCGGGGTCGACCACGTGCTCGTAGATGTGGTTGAAGACCAGCACGTCAACCGAGCGGTCGGGGAACGGCAGCGCCGTGCCGTCACCGCAGACGAACGCCACCCGCTCGCCGAAGCGGTCGGCGGCCTTGCGCAGGCCGGGCACGTCGATGTCGATGCCCAGCGTGTGCTTGGCGCCGGCGTCGGCCAGTTCGTCGGCGATGAATCCGGCCGAACAGCCCACGTCGCCCACGGTGAGCCCCGCCAGCGGCCCGTGGAAGTGCTCCAGCACCGCGATGATCTTCGCGGCCTTGCGGCGGCGCTTGCCCTCGTCGAGCATCGCCGCCTGGAACTCGGAGTATTCGAGCTGCTGTTGCCTGCTCATGGGTCGCTAGCCGTTCCTCCACCGCCGCGCGGGCGCTCGTTCACTCCGCTCCGTGCGCCGGGCTCAGTCCCGGCCATGCTGCCCAAGGGTACCGGGCTCGCGCGTTAACCAGTTGTCAAACGCCCTTTGGTAGCGTGCCCGCCAGTTATTTCCGACCGTTGGGGGAAATGTGGGCGTGTTCGACAAGATCCGGGGCGAGTTCGTCGACATCGTCGAATGGCTCGACGACAGCCGCGACACCATCGTCTGGCGTTTCCCCCGCTACGAGAACGAGATCAAGATGGGCGCGCGCCTGGTCGTGCGCGAGTCGCAGGTCGCGGTCTTCGTCAACGAGGGCCAGATCGCCGACATCTTCCCGCCCGGCACGTACACGCTGGAAACCCAGAACCTGCCGATCCTGTCCACGCTCAAGGGCTGGAAGCACGGCTTCCACTCCCCCTTCAAGGCCGAGGTGTACTTCGTCGGCACCCGCCAGTTCAGCGACTTCAAGTGGGGCACCCAGAACCCCGTCATGATCAGGGACGCCGAGTTCGGCCCCATCCGGCTGCGCGCCTTCGGCGCCTACTCCGCCCGCGTCATCGACGCCAGGAAGCTGCTGACCGAGCTGGCCGGGACCGACCAGCAGTTCAGGACCGAAGAGGTCGAGGGCTACCTCCGCCAGATGATCGTCAGCCGGCTCGCGCCCGCGCTGGCCACGGCCGGGATGCCCGTGCTCGACCTGGCCGCCAAGCAGCACGAGATGGGCCGCCGCCTGGCCGAGGTGCTCAGCGCCGACCTGGCGGGGGTGGGCATCTCGATCCCGAACTTCAGCATCGAGAACATCTCGCTGCCGCCCGAGGTCGAGCAGGCGCTGGACAAGCGCACCCAGATGGGCATCGTCGGCGACCTGGGACGTTACTCCCAGTTCCAGGCGGCCAACGCGGTGGAGGTCGCCGCGGAGAACCCCAACGGCGCCATGGGACTCGGAGTCGGCATGGTGGCGGGCCAGGCCGCCGCCTCGGCCTTCGCACCGCCCGCCGCACCCCCGCCCGCCGCACCACCGGCCGCCACACCGCCGCCCCTGCCGTCCGCGCAGTGGTACGTCGGCGTCGGCGGCGAGCGCAAGGGCCCCTACGACCAGGAAGCGCTCTCCGGCCTCACCCCCGAGACGCTGGTGTGGAAGGCCGGGATGGCGCAGTGGTCGCCCGCCCGCGACGTCCCCGAACTCGCCGGGCTGCTCGCCCAGACGCCCCCGCCGCTGCCGCCCGCCTGAACCGCAGAAAGGCTCCGGATTTGTCCTCCCCCGCACCGACCACCCATCCGTGCTCGGGCTGTGGCGCGAGCGTCGCCTACGCCCCGGGCACCAGCGTCCAGCGCTGCCCGTACTGCGGCTTCGAGCAGCGCATCGCCGCCCCGGACCGGGCCGTGCGCGAGCACGACTACGCCGCCTTCCTGGCCAAGCCGCGGGTGGCGGCGGTAGCCGTACACCAGAGTGCCTGTCCAGGGTGCGGCGCGCGCACGGAGAGCGACGCGCTGTCGAAGAGCTGCCAGTTCTGCGGCGCCGCGCTGGTCGCGGACACGACGGCGGGCGACCAGATCGCGCCCGAGGCCGTGGTCCCGTTCGCGCTGGACAAGAACGGCTCGCGCACGGCCCTGCGCGGCTGGGTGAAGTCCCGCTGGTTCGCCCCGAACCGCCTCAAGAAGGTCAGCGAGGCGGAGTCGATGAAGTCCACGTATGTCCCGCACTGGACCTTCGACTCCGGCACCACCTCCGACTACACCGGCTCGCGCGGCGAGCACTACTACGTCACCCAGACCTACACGGAGAACGGCCAGACCAAGACCCGCCGGGTGCGCAAGACCCGCTGGTGGCCGGCCTCCGGCACGGTCTCGCGCCACTTCGACGACGTGCTCGTGCCCGCGACCCACCGGGTCACCCCCGAGCAACTGGCCGAGCTGGAACCGTGGCCCACCGGCCAGGCCCTCCCCTTCGAGCCCGCCTACATCTCCGGCCACCACACCCTGCGCTACGAGGTCGAGCCGGAACAGGGCATCGAGGCCGCCAAGCAGGAGATGGCCGAGGTCATCGAGCAGGACTGCCGCCGGGACATCGGCGGCGACGAGCAGCGCGTGAGCACGGTCGACACGACGTACACCGATGTCAGGTTCAAGCTCCTGCTGCTGCCGGTGTGGATCGGCTGCTACCTGTTCGGCGGCAAGACCTACCAGGTGCTCATCAACGGCGTCACCGGGGAGGTTCAGGGCCAACGCCCCTACAGCTGGGTCAAAATCACCCTTACCGCGCTGGCGGCCGCCGCGCTCATCGGGCTCGTCGTCTGGCTAATCATCGCCAACCGCGCGTAGATTTGGCGAATGCTCCGCCGCCTGCTGCGTGTCCTGCTCGCCCTGGTCGCGCTCGGATTTCTCGGGTACGGCCTGGCCAAGAACTGGGGTGAGACCACGGCCGCGCTGTCCGGCCTGTCGCCCTGGGCGCTGGCGGGGGCGTTCGCCGCGGTCCTGGCCGGGCAGTTCTGCATGCTGGTGGCCTGGCGGGAGGTGCTGGCCGGGCTGGGCTCGCCGCTGTCGTTGCGGGTGAGCGGGCGGATCATGTTCGTGGGCCAGCTGGGCAAGTACATCCCGGGCTCGGTCTGGGCCTACGCGGCCATGATGGATCTCGGGCGCGACCACGGCAGCCCGCCGCGGCGTACGTTCGCGTGCATCTCGCTCGCGCTGGTGATCAACCTCGGGGTGGCGCTGACGATCGCCGCGGCCACGCTGGCCACGCACGAGGCGCTGCGCAAAGCCTGGTATCTGCTGCTCATCGTCCCGGTCATCGTGGTCTGCCTGCATCCCAAGGTGCTGACCTGGGGGCTCAATCTCGCGTTGCGGCTGGCGCGCAAGGAGCCGCTGGAGAGCGTGCTGCCGGGCCGTACCGTGCTGGTGGCCGTGGCGTGGACGGCGCTCGGCTGGCTGATCTACGGCGTGCACACCATGCTGCTGGCCGGCCGGTGGGACCTCTACGTGCTGGCGACCGGCGCCTACGCCTTCGCCTGGGCGACCGGGCTGCTGACGTTCGTGGTGCCGGCCGGGGTGGGCGTGCGCGAGGGCGCGCTGGTGCTGGTGTTCACTCCGCTGATCGGCACGGGCGCCGCCTTCGCGGTGGCGCTGCTGTCGCGCGTGGCCTTCACGCTGGCCGACGCCGTCGCGGCCGGAGCCGCCTTCCTGCTGGGCCGTCAGGACTCCAGCAAGGCCGCCGCGTACGCCGACCAGAACGGCTCCGGGTCCACCGACTTGACCCCGGAGCGCAACCCGACCGGATCGGCGTAGAGCCGGTCGATCGCCTTCCTGAGCCCTTCGACGTCCTCCGGCTCGACCAGCAGGCCGTCCACGCCGTCGGTGATGTGGTCGGCGAGCGCGCCCACGCGGGTGGCGATCACCGGGACGCCGTGCTCGTGGCCGAGCCACACGTTCTGGCTGGCGGTGGCGTTGCGGTAGGGCAGGACCAGGGCGTCGGCGCGGGCGAAGAGCTCCGGCACGTCGTCGGCGGCCACGTACCCGGGCCGCAGTTCCACCCGGTCGCCGATGCCCAGCTCGGAGATGAGCCGCTCGGTCTCCTCCAACCCGCCCCAGAACTCCCCGGCGACGGTCAGCCCGACCCCGTCCGGCAACGCCCTGAGCAGCAGATCCAGCCCCTTGTACGGCCGGACGATCCCAAAGAAGAGCAGATTGTTGTGGACTTGCCCCGATTTTTCGGCATTTTTCGAGGGAAGGTGGGGTGCCATCGCGGCCACCCGGACCGGCTTGGCCGTGAGCTCTCTTGCCAGCGCGGCCTGCTGATCCGAGTGTGTGAGCACCCTGTCGACCCGCTTGAGCAGCGCCTTCATCAGCGGCCTGTCATACGGCTTGCGCTCGTGCGGCAACACGTTGTGGCACAGCGCCACCGCCGTGGTCTTGCCCGCCATGCCGTACAAAATCCCCAAATAAGCAGGCACCTGCACAGGGCTGAGCACCGCGAAAATCACCAGGTCAGCGCCGCGCAACCGCCGTCCGCACGCCACCCACCCGTCCGGCCGCCGCCAGTCGAGCCTGCGCAGCGTCTTCGGGTACGGCCGGCCCTCAGGAGCCGAGATCGTCTGCTGACCGGGGTAGAGAAAGCCCGGATACTGGGCCTTCCACGACTCGATCACCACGTCGTGCCCCAGCGCGCTCAGCCGGTGCGCCAGCTCGGTGGTGTGCTGCGCCCCGCCGCCCTTGTACGGGTACGTCGGGCCGACGATCGCGATCCGCACCTACTCTCCCCTGCTCCGCACGATCAGGTCGGCCAGCAGCGCGACGGCGCCGATCAGCATGCCCGACAGGAAGATCATCACGGTGTTGGCCGGGAAGTAGAAGGGATGCTGGACCATGTCCCACACGCCCTTGACGAACCCGATGCCGACCAGCCACAACGCCGGCGGCATCAGGACCTTCAGCGGGTTGAAGTACATGATCATCCGCAGGACCTGCAGGATGTAGCGGTAGGCGTCGGAGACGAAGCTGAACTTCGACTTGCCCGCCCGCTTGGCGTAGCCGATCGGCAGGTAGTAGACGTCGTGCTGGTTCGACAGGAACGACAGCGTGATCGTCGTGACACACGAGAACCCGGGCGGCAGCAGCCGCAGGTACGGCCGCGCCACCGACTTGCGGAAGGCCCGCAGACCGGAGTTGAGATCCGGGATCTTCTGCCCGGCGAGCTTCTCGGCGACCTTCCTGATCACCCACTTGGCCGGCACCCGCAGCAGCTTGTGCGAGCCCTCCTCCGACGTGCGCGCGCCCACGACCTGGTCGATCGTCAGGTCCTTCTCCAGAATCTGGACCAGGTCGGGGATGCGCTCGTTCGGGTAGGTCATGTCGGCGTCGGTCCACACGACGATCTCGCCGCGCGCCTCCTGGGTGCCGATCCTGCGTACGGTGCCCGATCCCCCGTTGCGGTGGAACGCCCGGATCCGCATGTTCGGGAATCGCGGGGCGGCCTCCTGCAGCTTCGCCAGCGTCGCGTCCGTCGAGCAGTCGTCGACGGCCACGAGCTCGTAGGTGTAGCCGCTGGAGTCCATCGCCTCGGTGATTCGCTCGACCTCGTCGATGACATGATCCTGCTCGTTGTAGCAAGGCAGGACGATCGTGACGTACGGCGCTTCTTCCACGGCGGGTCCACTCTGGGGGGTCTCAGGCGTGCTCACGTGGGTCGAGGTTACTCTGCCCAACGGAACGCGGCGTCCACATCAGCGATGCCGGGAAACCTGATCCACCCCCGGAAGACCCCGCAGAGCAGGCCGAATCTGCTCGAACACCGACGAGTCCGTCAGCACGAGATGGAAGTACTCGCCCACGGCGGGCGTCCGGTTCTCGTAGGTGACGCGCCGCCAGTTGTCGATCGCGTGCCGGCGCGACTCCAGGTAGACCTTCTTCACGCCCTGCAGCGTGCGCAGCGCCTCGAAGACCGCGTCCCGCTCGTGGTCGGTGATCGCGCCACGCCCCGGGCAGTTGGCCGGACCGCAGAGCTCGACCTTCGCCTGCGCCCTCCCGGCCCAGAAGTCCGTCCGCCAGACCCTGGCCGTGGTGATCCCGGGCAGCTTCTCCAGCTTCGGGCCCAGGTTCACGTTCGGGACCTTGACATCCGCCCGGAAGGAAGCCGGGATGGCGCCCTTCCGCACGCGCAGGCCGTCCTCGCGGGCGTTGCGGTAGGCCTCGTCCTCGGAGACGTACCGCACGCCGGACAGCCCGGACAGCCGCTTCAGCAGCCGCTCGATCTTCCGCTTCTGCTCGTCACCAGGTCCGCGGCCGTCGCACTTCTTCTGGAGGCTGGCCTTGGAGCACAGGTAGACCGTCAGGCGGCCCGTCGTCGGCCAGGCGGCCTTGGGGGTCGGGAGCGGCGAGACCGCGACCGCGACCACCCCGTCCGCGCCGCTCCCGGGCTCGACGCTCACGTCGCCGGCGCCCGGCTCGGCGTCCCTGTTCTCCTGAGCCTCGTTCAGCGAGGTCTCGCCCAGCGTGCTGTCCGCCGGGGTGTCGGCCGCGGCCGAGCCCATTCCACTGGTCGCCAGCGCCGTCGTTAACGCCGCGACCACCCACGTACGCCTCATGGCGACACATAATCGCGATCACCCATGATCTAGGTCAAATGGGGTTTTTTGGGTGGGACATCCAGACGTTGATCCGCAGGCTCCAGGTGCCGTTGGGCGGTTCGGTCAGCGACCGTTCGTCCTGGCGGGTGGCCAGGGCCATGACCTGCTCGAACGGGCCGTAGAAACGCACCTGGTCCGCGCTCGCCGCGAGGATCACGGGGGTACGGCCGGCCCGTTCGACCCCGGCGATCAGGCGGTCGACGTCTTCTCTCCTGGCCGTGTCCGAGCTCCCCTCCCGGCGCACGTCGGCGGCCGGGACGCCGCACATGCCCCGCACCACCTGGGTGAAGCGGTCGGCCGTCACCCGCTCGATGATCAGGACGGAGGCGTCGCGCGGGATCGCCCGGCACATCGCCTCCACGGCCGCGCGCTCGCCCCGCTCGATCGGGGTGAACGCGGTGCCGATGGACGTGATGACCGGCGGGACCAGGATGAGCACCGTCCCGACGCCGGCCGTCCAGGCCTGGACCCGCGAGCCGTACCCGAGCCTGCGGGTCTTGTCGCGGACCCAGTCGAGCCCCCACACCGCCAGCACGATCAGCCCCGGTATCACCACCGGGACCAGGCGGCGCGCGGCCCACGGCTGGTCCGGCGTGATCTCGGGACGCAGCAGCGTGGTGACGGTGGTCCAGCCGATGACGGCCAGCGGCAGCAGCCACTCGAACGCGGCGGCGTCGCGCAGCAGCCTGCGCACCAGGACGGCGGCCGCCACCGTGGCCAGCACCACGACCGGGACGCCCACGTACCAGATCACCCAGTAGAGCGACTCGTCGAAGTACAGCCGGGTTCCGTCGACCGGCAGGCCATTGGCCTTCTGCGTCTCCTCGATGAACCGGGCCGTCCGCACGTCGTCCCTGCTCACCGGCTCCCGATGCACCGTCTGCACCCAAGGCCGCACCGCGAAGCCGACCATCACCAGGGCCACCAGCGCCGCGCCGATCTCCGGCAGCCGCCGGGGCAGCCGGATCCTGGCCAGGCGGGGGGCGGCGGCCGTACCCACGAGCGTCAGAACCAGGACGACACCGCAGATCAGCAGCAGCGGCACCACCGAACGCGACAGATAGGCCAGGTACGGCCGCGCGAACGTGTAGGCCGCCAGAAACCCCAGCCCGACTCCCACCGTTAGCCCACCGAGCAGCGGCAGCCCCAGCACGCCGACCGGCCGCCGGAACCGGCTCATGGCGACCAGCAGACCCGCGAACGCCAGCACGGGCAGCACGTCCCGCAACCCGTCGATCCGCACCAGAGTGGCCAGCCCGAACACCAGCCCCGCCAGCCCGGCAACCCACCGAACCCCGCTCCCGGGCCCGCCTACGCCACCCCCAACCCCCGCACCCGCGCTCGTGCCCCCCGCCGCGCCACCACCGCCCGCACCACCAGCCACCGCGTTTCCGCTGCCGCCCGCGCCCCCACCACCCACGCTCGTTCCGCCCGCCGAGCCACCATCGCCCGCCGAGCCACCGCCGCCCGCGCTCTCCCTGCTGCCCACGCCTCCGCTGTCGGCCGAGCTCTCATCGCCCGCCGAACTTCCAGCTCCGATGCCGGCGGCGTCAGCGCGTTCCCCACCCGCCGTTGCCCTTGTGGTGACGGTCCCGGCGCTCTCCGATCCGGCCCTGGACCCCGGAGCGGCTTCTTCACCGGTGGGGGCCGCCGGGTCGTGCTGTCGGGGCGGGAGGACGTGTGTCGCCGTGGTGCGCCCTGCTGTGCCGCTCGCCCCGACGGCGCGCGACCGCCCAACCCCGCGCGACCGGCCGGCCCCGTGGGACCGGGCGAGCATGGGGGTCCAGATGCGGGTCAGGGCGTCGTGGGCCAGGGAGAGGCCGCCGAACAGGAGGATCAGTGACGGGATCTCGCTGAACGTGGTCCGCGAGGTGTAGAGGATCGGCAGGCTCACCGCGAACGCCAGCGCCGCCACCGGCGCCCACCGTCCGCCCGCCAGCCGGGCCGCCACCCCGCCGACCGTGAGCACCGCCAGCGCCCCCAGCACCGGAGGCCCGAGCAGCATCCCGCCGAGCCAGTCGGCCGCCGAGAAGAGCATGGGCGGGCCCGGCATGAACTGCGGCACCACCGCCCCGCCGAAGTCGAAGAAGCCGACGCTGTCGAAGACGAGCGCCGGGTCGGGGCCGCCGAAGGCCTGCTCCTGGTACGGGATGGGCAGTGAGCCGTGCTCGGCGATCCAGGCGGTGTACTGCGCGTAGGTGGCCGGGTCGCGGCGGACGATGAGCTGTTCGCTGTGGAAGATCGCGTTGAAGACCCCGGAGCCCACCGCGATCACCAGCACCCCGGCCGTCTGCCGCCCGGTGGCCTCCACCGCCTCGGGCAGGCGCCGCAGCCCCACCCAGCACAGCAGCGCGATGACCGGCAGCGCCAGCACCACCGTGAACACCGGCCGGAACGCCCCCGCCATCAGCAGCGGCAGCCCGGCCAGCAGCCAGCCCGCCACCGCCAGGGCAGGCAGCAGCGAGGCCGTGGCGAGCACCCGGCCCGCCGACGGCCTCCGCGTCTCGTCGGGCCGCAGCCAGGAGGGTGCCATCGCTGATCGCGAGGGTATCCAACGAGGCCGACAACACGCCCGCGTGAGATCGCGAAACGTATGGAAGCCGGTAGCGTACGGCCGGACGGCGGTGAACAGGGGAGGGCCGTTGAAGGAGGCGACACCGGACCAACCCGGCGCAGCGGCTAAGACACCGGAAGAAGCAGCGGATCGGGCGCAGGAAGAATCCGGTCTCGGCAGGCCTGCCGCCAAGGCCGCGGCCGCGGTCCTCAGCCGCGCCACGAACATCGCCGTCCGGGCCGCCGCCAAGCAGCACCGCTGGTTCGTGGGCCTGTTCGCCGCAGGAGCCGTCCTGCGCCTGCTGGCGATGCTCGGCTTCCGTCCGGCCCTGTGGTTCCCCGACTCCTACACCTACATCGTCACCGTCTTCCGCCCCCGCCCCGACCTGGTACGCCCGGCCGGGTACTCCATGTTCCTCAAGCTCCTGGAACCGTTCGGCAGTTTCGCCGCCGTCACAGCGGTGCAGCACCTCATGGGCCTCGCGGTAGCGGTCATGATCTACCTGGCCGCCAGGAGGGCCCGCCCCTGGATCAGGACGCTGGCGACGGTCCCGGTCCTCCTGGACGCGTACCAGATCGAGCTGGAACATCTGCTGGTCTCCGACACCCTGTTCATGTTCCTGGTCACCGCCGCCGTCGTGCTGGCGATCCGGGATCGGATGACCTGGCGCACGGCCACCGCCGTCGGCCTTCTCCTGGCCGCCGCCACCCTGACCAGGACGATCGGCCAGCCCCTGGTCGTGCTGCTGGCCTGCTGGTTCCTGATCCGCAGGCAGCTCGCCCTGACCGGCGTCCTGCTGGCCGCCGCCCTGGTGCCGGTCATGGCGTACATGGGCTGGTTCTACGCCACCTACGACCGCGTCGGCCTGGTCGGCGCCAACGGCGTCTTCCTCTACGCCAGGACGCAGTCGTTCGCCGACTGTCAGAAGATGGACCCGCCGCCCGACCTGCGCGTGCTCTGCGACCCCCGCCCGCCGGACCGCCGCCCGCCCTCGCAGGAGTACGTCTGGTCGCAGGACACCCCGCTGGTCAGGCTGCCCGGCATCACGTTCTCGCGGGCCAACGACGCCCTGGCGGGGCGGTTCGCCCTGCTGGCCATCGGTTCGCAGCCGCTCGACTACGCCGCCTCGATCGCCTCCGAGCTGGCCCGTACGTTCACCTGGGGCCGCCCGGTCTACCCCGACCAGGAGATCTACGACTACTACGAGTTCCCGTCGCGGGAGCCGGGCCCGCCGGGCAGGCACGCGGCGCAACTGGGCGCCCAGCTGGCCGAGCGCTACGAGGGCGGGCCGATCGCGACCCAGGTGGTGGAGCCGTACGCGGGGTGGTTGCGGGCCTACCAGGATGTGGCGCGGTTGCCGGGGACCATCCTGCTGGTGGTGCTGCTCGTGCCGCCCGCCCTGTCCGTAATCCGGCGCCGACCGGAACTGGAGTGGCTCGTGCCCTGGTCAACGGCGGTGGCGCTGCTCGTGGTCCCGGCTGCGGTGGCCGAATTCGACTACCGGTACGTGCTGCCGGCCGTACCGCTGGCATGTCTTGCCCTGGCCCTTCGCAGCCGCTCCGACCTGGCAAAACAGTAAAGACTTTCACGCTGATATTCCACGAAATGTCCAGGTCTGAGTATGCTTTGGCCCTGTAACATCACGCTGGGGTCACGACCGATTCGGTCATTCATGGCTCCTGGCACGCCGTACGTGACCTAGTCTCGTGCCGCAAGTGTGCGACCGAGCCAGCTGGATACGGCCTGGCGAATTCTTCGAACAGAGGAGGGCCGTGTTGGAGCTGAGGGGGGCGTATGAGTGACCATCGGAGTGTGTCCGTCCAGGACAGAAGGAACGCTCAGACCGACCCGGGCGGCATGCGCGGCCCGCGTCGCGCGGCGCCCCCGCCTCCGCCCCCCGACGACCAGCCGCCCCGCGGCCGCCGCGCCAAGGGCGGCGGCGGGCCCAACAAGATGCGCATCCTGGCCTGGGTCAGCATCGGGCTCACCGGCGTGGTCGTGGCCGGCTCACTGACCGGCTACACCATCTATCGCGACGCGATCGGCGCCATCCAGAAGAAGAGCGTCGACGACAAGATCCTCAACGCCCGCCCGGCCAACTCCTCCGGGGCGCTCAACATCCTCCTGGTCGGCTCCGACACCCGCGACGGCCAGGGCAACGCCCGCTACGGCCAGCTCGACGCCCGCAGAGGCGCGGGCAAGCGCACCGACACGATCATCCTGATGCACATCTCGCCCAACCGCGACGGCGCCAAGCTCATCAGCTTCCCGCGCGACTCGATGGTCGACATCCCGCGCTGTGAGAACGAGACCACCGGCGCGATCATGCCGCCCCACCGGGACATGATCAACGCGGCCTACAACTCCGGCGGCATCGCCTGCACGATGACCACCCTGGAGACGCTGACCGGCATCCGCATCCAGCACTTCGCCGAGGTCGACTTCAGCGGGTTCAAGAACATCGTCGACGCCCTGGGCGGCATCGAGATCTGCCTCAAGAGCGGCGTCAACGACAAGAAGTCCAAGCTGGTGCTGCCGCCGGGCAAGAGCATGCTCGACGGCGAGAAGGCGCTCGGCTTCGTCCGCCTGCGCAACTACGGCGACGGCAGCGACATCCAGCGCATCCGCCGCCAGCAGCTCTTCCTCGGCAAGGTCGTCGCCAAGGCCACCAGCAGCGAACTGCTGACGAACGTGCCCGCGCTGTCCGCCTTCGTGAAGGCGGCCGGCAAGTCGGTCACCATGGACCCGGGCCTGGCCGACGACCCGGAGAAGCTCATCCAGATCGCGCAGAGCGCGGCGAAGATGACCGCGGGCGACGTCAAGTTCATCACGGTGCCGTGGGGGGCCGACCCCACCGACCCCAACCGCGTGGTCTGGAAGCAGCCCGCCGCCAACGAGCTCTTCAACATGATCAAGACCGACGTCGACATCGCGGTGCCCGAGCCCACGCCCACCGGCTCGGCCAAGCCGAAGATCACGGTCAAGCCCGAGCAGGTCGAGGTCCAGGTACTCAACGGCACCGCCACCCAGGGCAAGGCCAGGGAGGTCGCCGACCAGCTCACCAAGGAGGGCTTCCGGGTCGTCAGCCTGGGCAACTACAAGCCCGCGACCGGCAGCGTGGCCAAGACCGAGTTGCGCTACGGCAAGAAGGCCACCAACGGCGAGGACTACGCCGGCGTCGTGGGCAAGGCGACCTCACCGGCCGTCACCCCGGCCAAGGGCGGCGTGAAGCCGCTGACCACCGAGCCCTACACCTCCACCGTCCCGCCCGCGAAGCCCGTCGGCGGTGCGAAGCCGCCGGTGATCCAGCTGATCGTCGGCGACGACTGGAAGGGCGTAAAGGTGACAAAGGTCTCCGAAGACGTCAAGCAGAACACTGTGAGTGCAAACCAGTCCAACGTGTGCACCTAACCTCCAAGTTCCCTGTGGATACGGGGTTTCTTGGCGCTCCTTCAGAGACAGGAGTGTCCCGCGGCGCTAAAGTTGTCAGGTCGGCGACTGCGCTCGTACGACGTCGTCCAGGCGTCAGTCGAGACAGGCGGTCGCGTTCCCCCGACCCCGAACGAACTGAGCGTCTGCCACGTGACTGACACCCGGTCCTCCGTCCCTGCCACCACCATCGAGCAGCAGGACAGCACCGACGCCAAGAACCGGTGGCCGCTGCCGGGGCAGGACGCGGGTTTCTGGGGCCAGGAGAAGGACGAGCAGGAGCCGGCGCCGCCGCCGGCCAAGAAGCGCGACCCCTATCTCGACAACGTCAAGTTCGTGCTCATCGCGCTGGTCGTCGTCGGCCACTCGCTGGTGCCGACGCTCAACACCGACTCCTCGCGGTCGCTGTACATCTTCATCTACATGTTCCACATGCCGCTGTTCGTGCTGATCAGCGGCTACCTGTCGCGTAACTTCTGGAACTCCAACGCCAAGACCAACAAGCTCGTCGACACGTTCGTCATCCCGTACGTGATCGTCGAGGTCGGCTACGCCGTGCTCCGCACCGCCGTCGGGCAGAAGTGGAGCCTGACGATCATCGATCCGGCGTGGCTCAACTGGTACCTGCTGGCGCTGCTGTTCTGGCGGCTGTCGACGCCGGTGTGGAAGCGGATGAAGTTCCCCATCCCGGTCGCCATCGCGATCTACCTGTTCGCCGGGTTCTCGCAGATCAGCGGCGACTTCAGCATGGACCGCTTCTTCGGCCTGCTGCCCTTCTTCGTGATCGGCCTGGTCATGCAGCCCGAGCACTTCGAGCTGCTCAACCGCAGGTGGATCAAGATCGTCTCGGCGGTCACGCTGGTCGGCGCCGCGGCCAGCGCGATCCTGGTGGCCCGGTTCGATCCCACGCTCAAGCCGTTCTACTTCAAGCACAGCTACCAGGACATGGATCTGTCGTGGTGGATGGGCCTCGGCGTGCGCACCGGACTGCTGGCCTGCTCGCTGGCGATGTGCTTCGCCGTACTGTCGCTGGTCCCGCGCGGCGAGACCTGGTACTCCGACCTCGGCACCCGCACGCTCTACGCCTATCTGCTCCACGGCATCCCCGTGCTGATCGCCAAGGACCAGGGCTGGCTCGACCTGCCCTGGCTGCAGGGACCGCTGGGCGTGCTCGCGATCGCCTCCAGCGCGTTCGCCCTGGCCATCGTCCTGTGCCTGCCCGAGACGCGGACGGTCTTCAAGTGGGTCCTTGAGCCACGCTTGACCTGGCTATACCGCCGTCCCTCCGGAAGTTAATCGTCAGTTCCACCGCCCTTCACCTGACTGACCCGGGCAAACCTCAGCATCAAAGACATGCGGGTATGTGTCGCGACGATTGACCATCATCCCGAGGATGCCAGGATCATGCATCGGCAGATCCGCGCACTCCTCGATGCGGACCACGACATCACGTACGTGGCGCCGTTCACCTACTTCAACGTGACACCACCGCAGCCGATCACCGCGATCGACGTACCGCGCGGCGCCGGGCACGGCAGGGCGCGGGCCGCCCTGCGCCGCGGTGTCAGAGGCGCGGACCTGCTTCTCGTGCATGACGCCGACCTGCTGCGCGCCCTGCCCTACCGGCATCCGCCGGTGGTCTGGGACGTACGCGAACCGGCCGACTCCCGGCGGGCCGCACGCGCGGAGCGCCGCCACCACGTGATCTCGCCATCCGTGGTGCCAGAGGCCACTCTGGTGTCGCCCGCCCCTCCCCCTCCCGGCGACACCAGGGTGGTCCACCTCGGTCGCCTGACGGCCGAGCGCGGCGCCGCCGAGCTCATCGCACTCGCCGAACGTCTGGTGCCGCACGGCATCCGCCTCGACCTCATCGGCCAGGCCGACCGCGAGGCGCGGGTGCTGCTGCGCGACGCCCAGCGGGTCGGCCTGCTCGACTGGTACGGCCATGTGCCCAACCGCCACGCGCTGCGCATGGTCGAGGGCGCTTTGGCCGGCATCTCCCTGGCGCCCGCCGACGTCACGGGCGTACCGACCAAGGTGCTGGACTACATGGGGCGTGGCGTGCCCGTCATCACCACTCCGCAGTCGGGCACGCTGGTGCAGACCGCTCGCTGCGGGCTCGTCGTCCCTTTTGACGTGGACTCGGTACGGCATGCCGTACTCGACCTCAAGGAAGACCCCGACCGCAGGGCCAACATGGGCGCCCGCGGCCACACCTACGCCCGCCTGCACCACCACTGGCCCGACCACGCCCCGGCCTTCGTGGCCCGCATGGAGTCGCTGGCAGGGGTGGCGCACTCACTGGCGGTCTAGAAACGGACGATGTCGAAGGTCGCGTCGATGAGCCCCACCGCGCGCACCCGGGGATCTTCCAGCAGCTTGCGCAGGCGTTCGACCGGCACGCCACCGTCGATGTAGGCGTAGGCGAGCCCGTCCTTGGCGGCCTTGCGGACGCGTTCGAGGGTGAGGTCGAAGGCACGCAGGTCGGCCGCGTCGGAGTCGCGGAGGATCTTGTCCCAGGAGCGGAACTCCGCCAGGACGTCCGGCGGGATGTCATAGCACATGCCCGACTTCTGCGGGACCGGCGTGCGATCCCACATGATCGACCCAAAGGTGATCGGCACGGATCCGGGCCGGGCCTCGTAGACGATCTTCTCGGGGCAGGTCTGGTATGCCTTGCCGAAGGCGACCAGTTGCTCCGCCGTGGCGGGCTGGTTGAACTCCACGAGGGCCATGACCCGCATGCTCTTCGGCAGCCCGGCGAGGACCTCGCGGGCGCCGTCCTTGTCGATGGGCGACCTGTGGCCGACCATGCTCAGCGCCGTGGACACCGAGGTGTTGGCGGAGTTGCCCAGGGGCAGGCGCTCCAGCCCGCCGAAGAGATTCGTCGTGATCTTGTAGGGCACCTCCACCCTGCTGTTGAACCCGCCTTGGGCCCTGAGCTGGCTGGCCACGAGCGGGAGGCTCGACGACCAGGGCGTCGTGTCGCAGCACTCGCCGAGCTCGATCCGGTAGCCGGGGTTGTACATCTTGAACGCGGTGCCGTACACGTCATAGATTCGGTCCTCGCGCCCGCCGCTCTTCTGCACCAGGATCGGCGCCACCACCAGCACCAGCGTCAGCGCGAGCAGCCCGGCCAGTACGAGCGAGGCCGTCTTGACCAGCCCGCGCCGCACCGCCTTCCTGGTGGCCTTGGGGTCGAAGTCGGGCAGGTCCAGCTCGCTCATCAGGGGGCTCCGTAGATCTCGGCGAAGGCCGCCCGGGCCCGCCACACCGCTGTCTTGATCGTGTTGTGCTTCTTGCCGGTCATCGCCGCCACCTCGACCATGGAGAAGCCCTCCAGGTAGACCAGCTCCAGCAGCCTCCGATGCTGGGGCGGAAGGCGGTCGAGGGCGTCGCGTACCTCCAGGGCGCGGGACCCGATGGAGGGGACGCCGAGCTCGTCCGGATCGGGTAAGGCCAGCTCGACCCGCCTGCGGCGCACGTGGTCGAGCAGGACGTTGCGGGCGATGACCAGCAGCCAGGCCGCCGGGTTCTCGCCGCGCCAGCCGAGCATCGCCCGGGTGGCCTTGACGAAGGTCTCCTGGGCGAGGTCCTCGGCCAGGTGGGGGTCGCGGGTCCGGCGCAGCAGGAACCCGCACACGAGCGGCCAGTGCTCGCGATAGAGCTCCTCGATGATGATGGCCTCCGCGTTCCTGGGACAGTCACATCACACCAGACGGGATCCGGACAGGAATGGTCACATCGCTTCGTGATTGATGTACTGGAGGCATGGCATCGCATCTGATCCAGGGCCGAACGGTGATTCTGCCCGTCCGGGTGAGAGACGCGACGGTCTGCAGCACGATGTACCCGGTACGCGCCGACGCCGCCCGCGCGGTGATCGCCTACTCGGGACTGGACGTGGCCGAGGTCTTCCCCGGCAAGGCCATCTGCACGCTGATCTTCGTCGACTACCGTGACGGCGACCTGGACACCTACCACGAGTTCGGGGTGGCGTTCCTGGTCCGCCAACCAGGTACGGCGGGCGCGGCGGGCCTGTCCGATCTGCGGAACGCCGCGGCGTTCATCCACTGGCTACCCGTGGACCAGTCGTTCACGATGGAGGCCGGCCGTTCGATGTGGGGATTCCCCAAGGAGCTGGCCGAGATCGACCTGAGGTTGTCCTCCCCCTACAAGCGCTGCATCGTCCGCAAGGACGGCCGCCTGGTCATCGACCTGCTGCTGAAGCCGGGTTTCCCGGTGCCGAGGCCGGCCGTACCCCTGACCGCCTACACCCACCGCGACGGCGTCACGAGGAAGATCCCCGCAGAGATGTCGGCGAGGGGCGTACGGCTGCGGCCGGGAGGCGCCCTGGTCAGGCTGGGCAACCACCCGATCGCCAAGGAGCTGAGCGAGCTGGGCCTGCCGAAACGGGCGCTGCTGAGCACGACGGTGGAGCGGGCGAGCATGTCGTTCGGAGCCGCGGTGGACCTCTAGACGATGGGCGGGCGGCCCAGCTTCACCATGCGCCAGGCGGTCTTCCACGCCATCGGGCGGCGTTCGCCCGCGGGGGTGCGCAGGCCCTCAAGGAAGCCGGTGAACCACGCCTTCAGGGCCGTGCCGGAGCGTTCGCGCACCAGCGTGAGCACGACCCAGTTGACCAGGTAGAGGGCGGCCAGCGGCCAGGGCAGGTTGCGCCGGGCCAGCCACACGCGGTTGCGCGCGTTGAGCCGGTAGAAGTCGGCGTGGCGGGTCGGCGGCACCTGCGGGTGGTACATGACGGTCTCGGCGTCGTACTCGATCCGGTAGCCCTCGCCGAGCAGCCGCCAGGCCAGGTCGGTCTCCTCGTGCGCGTAGAAGAAGCGCTCGGGCAGCCCGCCCACCTGGAGGAAGGCGGAACGGCGGATGGCCGAGGCGCCCCCCAGGAACGTGGTGACCGGCGAGGAGCGCTGCGGGTCACCGGCGCGCAGGCGCGGCACGTGGCGGCGCTGGCCGACGCCGCCTTCCGGGTCCATCACGCGGAAGGAGATGACGGCCAGATCGGGTTCGGTGGCGAAGCGGTCGCGTACGTGGGCGACGACTTTCTGGTTGGCGTACCAGCCGTCGTCGTCGAGGAACAGCACGACGTCGCCCGAGCACTCCTCGACGCCCCGGTTACGTCCGGCCGGGATGCCGGTGTTGTGCTCCAGGCGGATCGTTTTCACGATCGCGGCCGAGCCCTCGGGTGGCGTCGCCGTCACCTCGGGCACGTCGGCCCCGTTGCCCACGATCACCACCTCGACGTCGCCGTCGACCTGGTTGAGCGCGGAATCGACCGCCCGGTTCAGCTCCGCGACCCGGTTGCCCATGGTGAGGATGACGCACGAGATCTTCAACGGGTCATCACCTTGACGCGTTGAGAGCACGAGCGGAGCATTCTTTCATGATCACCGAGTCTGCTGGTATGCATATTTCCTGATATTGGTGGAGCTAAGCGTATCGGAACCGTGGGTGAACCCCCACCGAACGGCGGACGTCCGATCAATACGACGGACGCCGAGCCTGAGCGGTTCCGAAGGGGGCTCACGCAAGCCGCCTCGATGCCAAGATGCTCACCAGGTGCAACACCATCTGGAGTCCCGCGGCTATCAGGCAGGCTACGGTGAGTACACGGGTCGCCGTCAGGTTTCCCGCCAGTTGGTCGATCACGGCCGTGCCCAGCGCGAGCAGGGACAGCTCGATCGGCTGCACGATCCGGTGAAACTTCGTGGCCGACAGGATGCGCCGGCCCAGCCCGAGCAGCCCCGAGCGGAACTGCCCCACCGACGCCTCACTGGCCGAATCCAGCCCGCCCTTGGCACGGGCCACGTCGACCAGGTCGGTCTCGGCCTTGATGAGGATCGCGCCGAGGGCGGCGGCGAAGCCCATCACGGTGTACCAGTCGGGCAGCACCTCGGAGGCCCGCCAGCCCAGGCCGGCCAGCACGGCCGCCTCGGTGAAGTAGGCGCCGACCCGGTCGAGGTAGACGCCGGTCAGCGAGGTCTTGCCGGTCCAGCGGGCCAGCTCGCCGTCGGAGCAGTCGAGCAGCAGGTACACCTGCACGAGCAGGGCGGCCAGGAAGGCCCCCCAGATCCCGGGCAGGGCCATCGCGAAGCCCGCCAGCACGCCGGCGATCGTCATCACCCAGGTGAGCTGGTTCGGCGTGACCCGGGTCTTGGCCAGCAGCCAGGTGACCCGGATCGAGATCGCGCGCATGTAGAGCACGCCCGCCCAGTGCTCGCCGTTCTTGCGGTCGAGGTGGCCCTCCGGCTGGGCTACCGCGCGCAGCTCAGCTACCGAAGGCCCGGACATAGTCCGCCACCCGTCCACGCACCTCGGATTCCGACAGCCGCATGTGCTCCAGGATCGTGTAGCGACCCGGGCGGGTGGAGGGCGCCAGCATGACGGCCTCGGTGAACTGCTCAGCGCTCAGCCCGATGTCACCGGGCGTGACGGGCAGCCGGTGCTGCCGCAGGCAGTCGACGACCTGCTGGAGTCGGCCGGCGTCATCCCGCAGGAAATAACAGAACGCGGTGCCGATCCCGGCGAGCTCGCCGTGATTGGAAGTGCCGGGGAAAAGCTGATCCACGGCATGAAGGATCTCATGATCCCCGCCGCTGGAAGGACGGGATGACCCTGCGATTACCATCGACATGCCCGACAAGATCAAGGATTCGGCCAGAACCGTCAGGAAGGCGTCGGTCTCGATGGAGTCTCTACGCCCGATCAGAGCCTCCGCCGCGGTACGCGCCATCGAGCACGCCAGCCCGTCGATCGGCTCGCCGCGCTCGACGTTGGCCAGTTGCCAGTCGTCGATCGCCGACAGGTTGCTGATCACGTCGCCCACCCCCGAGCGCACCAGCGACTCGGGCGCGGCGTGGACGAAGTCCAGGTCGACCAGGATCGCCAGCGGCATCGGCACGCCGAACGACCCCTTGCCGCCCTCGTAGACCAGCGAGGCGGTGGGCGAGCAGATGCCGTCGTGCGAGAGGTTCGTGGCCACCGCGACCATGGGGATGCCGGCCAGCGACGCGGCGTACTTCGTGGCGTCGATCGTGCGTCCGCCGCCGACGCCCACGACCACCTCGTAGGCGCCCTTGCGCAGGTCGGCGCCGAGCGAGACGGCCGCGTCTACGGAGCCGTCGGCCACGCGGAAGACCTCGGCCTGATCCAGCGTGGGGGCGATCAGGCCCTCGATGTGGTCGCCCTGGCCGGGGCCGACGGCGACCGCGACCCTGCCGGAGGTGGCCACCCGGCTGTCGTTGAGCAGCGCGCCCAGCTGGGCGACCGCGCCGCGCCGTACCTCCATGGTGAGCGGCGCGGGCAGCATCCTCGCGAGAAGCGGCATCTGCGCCTCCCTCAGTAATTGACGGCTATGGTGCGAGCCTTGGCCAGGTCGTCGTGGTTGTCCACTTCGACCCAGTCGACCTCGCCGATGGGCGCGGCGTGGATCTGCTCGCCGCGGTTGACCATCTCCTGGTAGCCGTCCTCGTAGTAGAGCTGCGGGTCGCGCTCGAAGGTGGTCTTGAGCGCGTCGGCCAGGCGGTCGGCGGCGGCGGGGCGGATCAGCGTGGCGCCGATGTACTCGCCGTAGGCCTCGGCGGGGTCCATCAGCTTGGTGATGCGCTTGAGCGAGCCGCCCTCCAGGATGACCTTCATCTCCTCGTCGGCCAGCTTCTTCACGTCGTCGACGGCCAGCAGGATGTCGCTGGTCTCCGGCGCGGACAGCAGCGTCTTCTCGACCGAGACGGGGTGGACGGTGTCGCCGTTGACCAGCAGCGCGCCCTGCGCGAAGTAGTCGCGCGCGCACCACAGGGAGTAGGCGTTGTTCCACTCCTCGGCCTTGTCGTTGTACACGAGCGTGAGGTTGACGCCGTGGCGTTCCTCCAGCGCGGCCTTGCGCTCCTCGACCGCCCCGGCCGCGTAGCCGATGATCACCACGACGTCGCGCAGTCCCACCTCGGCGAGGTTGCGCAGCGAGATGTCCATGATCGTGGTCTCACCGTCGACCGGCACGAGCGCTTTAGGCAACGTGTCGGTGTACGGCCGCAGGCGTCGTCCGGCTCCAGCGGCCAGCACCATTCCCAGCAACGTGCACTCCTCAGTCGAGCGTGATTCTCCAGGCCCCAAAGGTTAGTTGCCTTTTCGCCCTGCGAGGGTAATCCGCTCTTAGTCCTGTGTTCCCATATCCGTTGCCTCCACCCCAGACCGGGGCGCGGCGAGCCAGCAGGTCACGCTTTCCCAGCCGAACAGCAACCAGAGATAGACGGCCAGCAGCGCGAACCCCGCCGTCGGCAGCGACACGAGTACGGCCAGCGAGACGGCGATCATCCGCCCGTCCCAGCCGAGGCCGAAGGTCGTCAGCCAAGGCGGCGGATAGACCCGCTGCCTGATCCGGTAGACCAGGTCGTAGTGGTGGAAGGCCATCGCGCCCAGCAGCATGAAGATCAGCACGGGGTGGACCCCGTGGCCGAACCCGCAGCTGGCCACGAAGGCGTATTCGATGACCCGCAGGATCGGCGGGCACAGCCAGTCGAGCCGGCCGTCGTGCGGCGCGCTGCTGCCGGGGCCGGCCAGCAGCAGCGTGACCGCCGGCGCGAACACCGCGAGTCCGTTGGCGCCGCCGACGCCGACCACCAGCAGGATGCCGGTGACGAAGGCGCCGGCGATGAGCGGCGGCAGGGGCGGCAGTTGCCCGGCGACGAGCGCGCCCATGCCGCGCGAGAGCGGCCCGTCGTCGCGGTAGGCGACGACGGTGCTGGCGGGAACCCTGGTCATGTGAATGGTGATCACTTCGCCATCGACCTCGCGATCCGCCCGGCGAGCGAGTAGAGGGCGGCCACGCCGCCCCACAGGAGCAGGCAGAGGAAGGTGACGCGGGCGTTGAACACCGCGGCGGTGATCGCGATCAGCGCCATCCGCTCCCCGATCGGCAGGACGATGATCTTCTTCAGCCAGCGCAGGACGCTCTCCCGCTCCATGCGCTGGGCCAGGCCGAGCACCCCCTGCTTGGGCACGGCGTAGCGCCCGCCGTCGGCCGACTCCAGCAGCGAGCGCGCCGGGCGGGCGAAGGACGAGCCGATCCGCGCGGCGTCGGAGACCGCGCCGCCGAAGGCGAAGTCGATGGTGTGCCTGACCACCTGGAGGATCATCGCGGCCGCCGCCAGGTACCAGATGCCGCCGGGGCCGCCGCCGGTCCAGGGCAGCCCGGCCGCGTACCCGATGGCCAGCCCGACATAGACGACGTACTCCTTCAGCCGGTCGGCCATCGCGTCGACCCACGAGCCGAGCGGCGAGAAGGTCCGCGTGTAGCGGGCCACCTGCCCGTCGAGGCAGTCGAGCACGAACGAGAGGTAGAGCAGCACCGCTCCGGCGACCTGCGCCTCACGCGTGCCCGCCGAGAACCACACGGCGGCCAGTACGGCCAGCCCGATCGAGATCCCGGTGATGGCGTTGGGCGTGAGCCGGAGCCGGGCCGCGGGCCTGATGAGGTAGCGCGACCAGACGGAGACGAAGTGGGTGGAGAAGAAGCCGTCGTCGTCCTTGACCGCGAAGTTGAGCCGCACCCGCGACTCGTCCACCTCCGACAGCCGTTCGATGGCGCTGTCGGCGGAGGACTGCGCGGTGACCCGGTCGCTGTGCAGCGGGCCGATCGCCGCCGCGCGCATCCGCACGCCGTAGCGGACCAGCCCGACCAGCAGCAGGTCGATCGCCTCGACGGGGCTGACCGGGCCGAGCCTGCCGGTCTCGGCCAGTTCCGCGAGCTCCTCCGCGACCTCGGCCAGGCAGCCGAGGTCGGCCTCGCCGGCCTGAAGGACGCCGCGGAAGGTGGCGTTGGCCTCGGGGACGAGGTGGAAGGAACTGCCCGCGGCCACGACCTTGCCGCCCTCGACGCGCACGGGCGGGCGCATGGGCGCGGCGGACGGGTCGTGGCTGACCAGCGCCGCCGAGTCGCGGGCCGGATGTTCGAGCACCAGGGCGAGCGCCTCGGTGTGGGCGACCAGGTCGGCGGGCAGCACCGCGACGGGACCGGTGGAGACACGCGCCAGCTTGGCCACGCCGCGCAGGTCGGAGCTGAGCCCGTTGCCGGACGACAGCACCTGCACGTCGCGCACGGGCAACGTGACGAGTTGGTCGCTGATCCGGTCGAGCAGGGTTCCGTCGGCGCAGGAGAGCGTGGCGGCCGGTGTCGTGGCGAGTACGACCACGGATGCGGCGGTGGTCTCTCGCGTGAGTGAATCGGGCAAAGCGCAGGTCTCCTCCCAGTCGCGAGGGAGTGCGTGGACACAGCGTAGCGACCTGACGACGCGATATCACGGAACAAGACCGTTACGCTCGCGGCATGGACTCTCGGTTGCGCTCTGTAGGGGTGGTTCTCGCCGGCGGGGTCGGTCAGCGTGTCGGGCTGAACACGCCCAAACAGCTGATCAAGATCGCCGGGCGGACGATCCTGGAGCACACGCTGGCCTTGTTCGACTCCGCGCCGGAGATCGACGAGATCGTGGTGCTGATGACTCCCGGCTTCACCGACCAGGTCGAGGAGATCGTGGCACGGGGTCGCTACGGCAAGGTCAGCAAGATCATTGAGGGTGGCGCGAGCCGTACGGAGACGACGTGGCGGGCGCTGAAGGCGCTCGGCCCGCAGGAGTGCAACGTGCTCCTGCACGACGCTGTGAGACCGCTCCTGGAGCCCCGGATTCTCACCGAGTGTGTTCGGGCCCTGGAGACGTATTCGGCCGTGGACGTGGCCATCCCGAGCTCCGACACGGTCGTCGTGGCGGTGCCGGGACCGCGCGGGGAGATCATCCGCGACATCCCCGACCGGTCGCGGCTGCGGCGCGGGCAGACGCCTCAGTGCTTCCGGCTGTCGGTGATCCGCGAGGCGTACGAGCGGGCCTTCGCCGACCCCGACTTCGACAAGCAGCCGGCCACCGACGACTGCGGCGTGGTGCTGCGTTACCTGCCGGACGTGCCGATCTACATCGTGCCGGGCAGCGAGCACAACATGAAGGTGACGCACCCGGTCGACGTGTACATCGCCGACAAGCTCTTCCAGCTCGCCGCGGCCGGCGCGCCGGCGCCGCAGCCGCGCGACTACCGCGAGGCGCTGGCCGGGCGGAGCGTGGTCGTCTTCGGTGGCAGCTACGGCATCGGCGCCGACGTGGTGGACCTCGCGCGCGGCCACGGCGCCGAGGTGCACTCCTTCTCGCGCACCCAGAACGGCGTGCGGGTCGAGGACCTCGCCTCGGTGGCCAAGGCGCTGGCCCAGGTCGGCAGGGTCGACTACGTGGTCAACACCGCGGGCGTGCTGCACATGGGCAAGCTGGCCGAGGTCACCGACGAGACGATCGCCGAGACGGTCGGGGTCAACTACCTGGGCCCGGTCAACGTGGCCCGCGCCGCCTACCCGTACCTGCGCGACAGCAACGGCTGCCTGCTGCTCTACACCTCCTCCAGCTACACCAGGGGCCGCGCCGACTACAGCCTCTACTCCTCGACGAAGGCGGCGGTGGTCAACCTGACCCAGGCGCTGGCCGACGAGTGGGCGGACGACGGCATCCGGGTCAACTGCGTCAACCCGGAGCGCACCAGCACGCCCATGCGCGAGCGCGCCTTCGGGGAGGAACCCGCCCACACCCTGCTGTCTCCGCGCGCCGTCGCCCAGACCTCGCTCGACGTGCTGATTTCCGATCTGACGGGCCAGGTGATCGACGTCCGGCTTGACGGGACCTAAAGCTGTTACTGTCCGAACGCATGCGGAGACTCTGTGTCAAGGCCGTGCTTCTGGGCAGCTACCCGGTCCTGCTGCTGGCCGCCCTGTGGCCGCACCCGCTGCTGTTCGCCGCCGTGGCCGTGCTCTCCTACCTCGCCGAGCACCTCGCGGCCCGGGTGGCCAGGCCGTTCGTGGACATGCTCTCGCGGGTGCACCTGGGTGTCACGGTGCGCTTCGTGATCAGGGAGATGGCCGCGGTGATCCTCGTGGCCAAGACCACGGCCCCGGGCTCGCCGTGGCTCACGGCGCTGGCCGCCGGGCTGTTCGCGATGCACGGGGTCCGGGCGGTGCAGACGAGCCTGGCCATCCGCCTGCGCCAGACCGTCGCCACCATGCCGGTCACCACCCGCCACCTGGACGTCACCGCGCTCAACCTCCCCAAGACGCCGCCCGGGTTCCTCACCAACTACCGCGGCGTGCGCTTCCTCTACCTCGACGTCCTGCCCGTGCTCGGCGCCGCCCTGGGCGGACTGGCCGCCGCCGCGGGCGCGGGTCTCGGCCTGCTGCTGGGCTGTGCCGGAGTGCTGCTCCTCATCCCCTACGTACGGCGGGCCGCCCCGCTGACCGACGCCCCCCGCATCCTGGCCGTCGTCGGCAAGCAGGTCAGGGACTACCACCCCGAGGTCATCCTCTACTTCAGCGGCGCCAACGAGGCCGCCTACCAGGCCAGGATGTGGCTGGCCACGCTGGAGCGGATCGACCGCCGGGCCATCGTGGTCCTGCGCGAGCGCGGCCTGGCCGACCGGCTGGGCCAGACCACGCTGCCGGTCCTGTGCATCCCGTCGTCGGCCGACCTCATGGGCTTCCACGCGCTGGGCAGCGCCCGGGTGTGCCTGTACGTGGCCAACGTCGGCAAGAACATCCACATGTTGCGCATCCCCGGCCTGCGCAGCGTCTTCGTCGGGCACGGCGACAGCGACAAGGAGGCGTCGTTCAACCCGTTCTCGCGGGTCTACGACGAGGTGTGGGTGGCCGGTCCCGCCGGGCGCGACCGGTACCGGCGGGCCAGGGTCGGGGTGCGGGACGAGAACGTGCACGAGGTGGGACGGCCCCAGCTGGAGGGGATCTCGGCCGAGGGGCCCGGCCTGCCGTACCGGACGGTGCTGTACGCGCCGACCTGGGAGGGATGGACGGACGACCTGCACCACACCTCGCTGACCACGATGGGGCCGAGGATCGTGCGGGCGCTGCTCGACCACCAGCCGGAGCTGCGGGTGATCTACAAGCCGCATCCGCTGACCGGGCACCGGGACCAGGCGGCCGCGCGGGCCCACGCGGAGATCGTGGCGATGCTGGACGCCGCCGAACTGGCCAGGTCGAAGGCCAGGCACCCGTCGGGCGGGGCGGCCAGGGCGCCGGTCAAGCACCTCGTGGTGACGAAGCCGGACCTGTACGCGTGCTTCAACCAGGCGGACATGATGATCACCGACATCTCCAGCGTGGTGGCCGACTTCCTGGCCAGCGGCAAGCCGTACGCGGTGACGAACGTGTCGGGGATGGCGGAGAAGGCCTTCCACGAGCGCTACCCGACGACCGGCGCCGGGGTGTTGCTTGGCCAGGACCTCGCGGCCCTGGCCGGGTTCTTGGACGGGGAGGACGCGCTGGCGGGCGCGCGGCGGAAGCTGCGCGCCTACCTGCTGGGCCCGGACGAGCCGGATGCCCGCACGCGGTTCAACGCTGCGGTCGAGCGAGCTTTCTCGGGCTCGTGAGGAAGCCCCAGCCCCAGGAGAGGTGCATGGTCGCGTAGACCACCGGGAGCCTGAGCTTGGCCGCCCCGGGCAGGCCGCTGCCGGTCAGCGCGGAGCCGGCCACGATGGCCAGCGCGTAGCCGCCGGGGACGATCAGCGCCAGGGGGAAGAACGGCGAGACGATCAGCCCGAGCGCCATCGCCAGCACCGCGAAGGGCGGGGCGAGGTAGCGCAGGTTGATCGTGCCCTCGTGGGTGCGGGAGACCACCCGGCGCCAGCGGCCGTAGTGGAAGTACTGCTTGGCCAGGGCCTTCACGTTGGGCCTCGGCCGGTAGGAGACCCGCATCCTGGGCTGGAACCACACGAGCCCGCCGGTCTGGCGGATGCGGTGGTTCATCTCCCAGTCCTGGGCACGCTGGAAGTGCTCGTCGTAGCCGCCGACCCGCTCCAGCGCCTCCCTGCGGAAGACGCCCAGGTAGACGGTGTCGGCGGGGCCGGCCGTACCGCCGACGTGGAAGGCGGCGGCGCCGACGCCGATCTTGGAGGTCATCGCGCACGCGACGGCCTGCTCGAACGGCGTGATCCCTTCGGCGGCCATGATGCCGCCGACGTTGTCGGCGCCGGTCTCCTCCAGCGTCTCCACGGCCACGCGCAGGTAGTCGCCGGGCAGCATGGCGTGCCCGTCGACCCTGGCGATGATCTTGTTGCGGGAGGCGCCGATGGCGGCGTTGAGCGCGTTGGGGGTGCGCCCGGTGGGGTTGGGGACGACCGTGATCCGCCGGTCGGCCGCCGCGATGGCGTCGGCGACCTCCTGCGTCCGGTCATGGGAGGGTCCTACGGCCAGCACGACCTCGATCTCGCCCGGGTATCGCTGGGACAGGATCATGTCGACGGCCTCTTGGAGGTGCCGCTCCTCGTTGAGGATGGGCATGACGACGGAGATGGGTGGCCAGGCGCGCGTATCCGCGTGCGCGTGCGGCGAGTCGGGCAACTGCTTCATGGCGGGCCTCACGCTACTGTACGAGCAGGGGAGGAAGGCAATCGAAAGCCAGATCCCTCCGGCAGGATAAAGGGGGCAGTGCATGGGCGGGCCGGGCGAGGAGGACGCGGGAGTGCATGTGGGCGGCGACGCCTACGGCGGCGTCAGGCTCGCGAGCGGCCGCAAGCGCAAGCCTCCCAAGAGCGCCAAGGCCCGGCGGCGCAACCTGCTGATCGCGGGGGCGCTGTCGACGGCGGTGCTGGTCGGCACCGGTGTGGTGTGGGCGACGCCGCGCCAGATCGCCGGGGTCGACGCCGGCATCACCGAGTCCGCACCCACGAGCGCCATGAACATCCTGCTGGTCGGCGTGGACAAGCGCGACAACCTCACCCGCCGCCAGCAGAACCAGCTGAAACTGGGCCGGGAGAGCGGCGAGCGCACCGACACGATGATGGTGATCCATCTGTCGGCCGACCACCGCAAGGTGACCGTGGTCAGCCTTCCCCGCGACACCTGGACCGAGATCCCCGGCAAGGGCCAGCACAAGATCAACTCCGCCTACCAGTTCGGCGGCGCGCCGTTGGCGGTCAAGGCGGTGCAGCAGGCGACCGGGCTGAAGATCCACCGCTACATCGAGGTCAACGTTCTCGGCTTCATCGACGTGGTCGACTCGCTCGGCGGCGTGACCGTGTGCACACCGGTGCCGATCAACGACCCCAAGACCGGGCTCAACCTCGCCGCCGGCACCCACGAGCTGGCCGGAACCCAGGCGCTCGGCTACGCGCGCACCCGCGCCACCGTCCGCTCCGACCTCGACCGCATCGACCGCCAGCAGCAGGTCATCTCGGCGCTGCTCAACAAGGCGCTCAGCGCCGGCACGCTGGGCAACCCGGCGCGGCTGGCCGCGTTCGTCAACTCCACGCTCAGAACCATCAAGATCGACCCGGACGACGGGCTGCTGGGGCTGGCCACGCAGATGCGCGACGTGTCGCTCGACGACGTGCGCTTCGCCACCGTCCCCCTGGCCAACCTCGACTTCAAGACGCCGACCGGCGAGTCGGCCGTGCTGTGGGAGAAGAACGCGGCCAAGGAGCTGTTCCGCCGCATCGCCGCCGACGAGGACCTCGCCAAGCCCACGCCCAAGCCGACGCCCAGCGCGACGCCGTCCGCCACGACGACCGTCCCGCCGGAGCGCATCTCGGTCAAGGTGCTCAACGGCACGTTGATCACCGGCCTGGGCGCGCGTACCAAGACCGCGCTGAAGGAGTCGGGCTTCCAGGTGCCGGGCGAGCCGGGCAACACGACGAAGAAGGACCACAAGAAGACGATCATCCGGTACGGCCCCGGCCGGGCCGACTCCGCGCGTACGGTGGCGGCGGCCATCCCCGGCGCCGAGCTGCGCGAGGCCGATATCCCGGGCATCGAAGTGGTCATCGGCGCGGACCAGCCGAAGATCAAGAAGCTCAAGCCGTCCGGCGATCCGAGCCCCAAGCCGAGCTCCACCGTGACCCCTACGACGAAGACCGCATCCCAGAACATCTGCCGGAAACAAGCATAAGAGCCAGCAATCCGGGCAGGTGACGGGCATGGAGGTCAGGTCCTGGCACGAGGAAGGCTGTACGGTCGTCCAAGCCCGTGGAGATCTGGACGTCTCCGGGGCGCCCCGTCTCAGCGAGGCCCTCGACGCGGTGTGGAGCGGCGCCGATCCTCCACATCTCGTGATCGACCTGACGCAGGTCCCGTTCTGCGACTCCGTCGGACTCGGCGTGCTCGTGGGCGCGCTCAACCACGTGCGGGAGATGTCGGGGCGGCTCGTCCTGGTCGTGGAACCCGGCATGATCACACACCTGCTCACCATCACCAACCTCGACCGGCACTTCGAGACCAGCGCCACCGTCACGGCCGCGCGCGCCACGATGACCACAGCGGCCTAAGCTCCCACTGACGTTCATTGTCCGTGGAGGCTTTCGCATTGTTCGATCAGTTCCCCGAGCCCGCGCGCTCCCAGCTCATCGCCGCCCATGACGAGGGCAAGGTCAGGCCCGAGTGGTGCTTCACCGACGGCGACGCTCGCGTGTGCTTCTGGGCCCCCTACCGGGGCGCAGAGCCGGTGATCACGTGGCACTTCTCCCCCGGCCCCGACCCGGCCACCGGCGCGGCGCTGCTACGGCGCGGCCTGGCCGGCGTCGGCATCACCAAGATCTTCCATGACATCGCCCTCTCCCCCGGGATGACCCCCACCGTGGACCGGCCGGTCGAGCACGACGCGCTGATGGGCGCCGGCTTCACGCTGGAGGTCGAGCGGGTGCGGCTGGAATGGCGCTCCGGCAGCGACATCCCCGCCGACTCCGGCCGGCTCACCTACCGCCCCGCCCGCAAGCACACCGAGCGCGAGGTGCTCGACGTGCTGGTACGCGTCTCCGAAGGCTCACTCGACCACGACACCCAGGTCGAGCTGGCCACCGCGGGCCCCGAGCACGAGGCCAGGTCCATGTACGACGACCTGATCAACCGCAAGGGCAAGCCCGACTGGTTCGTCATCGGCTACGCGGCCGAGGAGCCCGTCGGCCTGGTCGCCCCCGACGACCACTCCATCGCCTACATCGGCGTCGTACCCGAGCACCGCGGCAAGGGCTACGTCTCCGACCTGCTCGCCCAGGGCACCCGCACGCTCGCCGAGGCCGGGGTCGAGCGCATCGTGGCCGCCACCGACGTGGCCAACACCCCCACGTCCAACGCCTTCCTGCGGGCCGGGTACTCCGAGGTCGGCAGGCTGTTCCGCTACTACTGGAGGGCCCCGTGAGACTCGGCGTGATGTTCGACCGCGACCTGCCGCCCGAGCGGCTGGTCCCCTTCGCCCGCGAGCTCGACGCCACCGTCGTGGACGATCTGTGGGTCGTGGAGGACCTCGGCTGGACCGGCGGCATCTCCTCGGCCGCCACCGCCCTGGCCGCCACCTCGCGCTTGCGCGTCGGGCTCGGCATCGCGCCCGCGCCGCTGCGGAACCCGGCCCTGCTGGCGATGGAGTTCGGCAACCTGGCCAGGCTCCACCCCGGTCGCCTGGCCGCGGGGGTCGGGCACGGTGTCCAGGCGTGGATGCGGCAGGCCGGCGCGGCCGTACCGTCTCCGCTGGCTTTGCTGGAGGAGACGATCACGAGCGTGCGGGCGCTGCTGCGCGGAGAGAGCGTGGTCGTGGACGGCAAGGCCGTCCACCTCGACGGCGTCTCCCTCGTCCACCCGCCCGCCGAGCCGCCGCCCGTGCTGGCCGGGGTGCTGAACCCCAGGTCGCTCGCGCTGTCGGGGCGCGTGGCCGACGGGACGATCATCCCCGAGGGTTTCGGCGCGGCGCGGGTGCCGTGGGTGCGCGCGCGGATCGCCGCGGACGGGTCGCACGAGCTGGTCGCCTTCACTCACCTGTACGTCGGCGACGACGCCGAGCGGGTGGCGCGGCCGATCGTGGCCGAGTACAGCGAGTTCCTGAAGGTGGCGCCGAAGGAGGTGGCCATGGCGGTCGGCGGCGTCGAGCAGGCCGTGGCCCACATCCGGGCGCTGTGGTCGGCAGGCGTGGACACCGTCGTGCTGCGCCCGGTCGGCTCCTCCCCGCTGCGGCACGTGCACGAGGTTCTCAAGGCCCTGTGAATCTGGCCGTTCGGCCGATGCCGGGTCGGTCGCGCGGCCGATGGCGGGCGGCGGCGGCCGCGCGACGATCTCTTCCATGAGACGAATCGCGGTGATGGCCGCGGGCATCGCGCTCCTCGCGGGCTGCGGCGTGGAACTCGATGCGCCCGAGCAGCATTCGGCACAGACGTTCACCCACACCGGTGGCACGCTCACGATCAAGTCGTCGCTGGGCGGGCTCCGGGTCGAGAAGGGCTCGCCCGGAGCGGTCAAGGTCGACCGGTGGCTCAAGGGCAAGGCGGCCGAAGCCGGCAACTCCTCCTGGTCGCTGTCCGGGGACGTGCTGCGGCTCAGCGCCAACTGCAACATGGTCATGGGCGACTGCGGCGGGCGCTACCTGATCACGGTGCCGCCCGACATCAAGCTCGTGGTCGAGGGCAGCGACGGGGTGATCGCCACCGGCCTGTCGCAGGACGTCGACATCGCGGCGACGGAAACGATCCGCGTGATCGACATGGCCGGCGCCCTGCGCCTGCGGACCGAGGGCGCGGTCACCGGGGAGCGCCTGCGTTCGGGCCGGGTGCGCGTGCGCACCGACTTCGGCGCCATCCACCTGCAGTTCGCGGTACGGCCGGCGAACGTGGACGTCCTTTCCCGGGACGGCGGGGTGGTGACCTCGGTGCCCGACGGGGTGTACAAGGTGGTGGCCAAGAGCCAGGACGGCTCGGTCAGCACCAAGGTCAAGAAGGGCGACGGCCCGGACACGATCACGGCCAGAAGCGGAAGCGGCAACATCAAAGTCATTTACAGTGACTGACTGGTCAGTCATAATAGGCTCATGTCACCGAAACGAGTGGACAAGGCGGCCCGCAAGCAGGAGATCCTGGCCGCCGCCGTCCGCGTCTTCGCGCGCAAGGGCTTCGCCGCCTCGCGCATCGACGACGTCGCCGAGGAGGCCGGCATCGCCAAGGGCAGCGTCTACCTGTACTTCGACAGCCGCGACGCCCTCCTCGAAGCCGCCTTCTCCCAGTACACCGCCGACGCCGACGCCGTCCTCCGCCAAGCCCTGAACAGCACGGATCCGCCGCTGGAACGCCTGGGCCTGCTGGTCCGCGGCACCATCGACGTGATCGCCGGCGCGCCCGATCTGGCCAGAACCCTGCTCGACCTGTGGGCGACCGATCACATGCGCCCCGCGTACAAGGCCTACCGCGAGGCCATCGCCGAGCTGATCGGCCAGATCCGCCCCGGCCTCGGCCTGCCGCACGCCACCGTCATCGTCGGCGCCATCGAGGGCGTGGTGCTGCAGTGGCTCGTCGACCCCGAGGTACCGATCGCCGACCTGGCGGGACCCGTCCTGGAAGTCGTGGTCGAGGGCCTGAGGGAGCGCGCATGAGCACCCTCCGCACGCTCGACGAGCGCCTCATCGCCCCCGGCGCCACCCCGCGCGACCGCACCGTCGTCTACACCACCGCGGTGGCCGGCGCCGTTCTCGCCACCGCGCTCGCCTATGGCGCCGGGCTGTCCGCGCTGCCGCTCGTGCTGGTCGCGATCGTGGCCTTCGACCTGTACGGCGGGGCCGCCGTCAACGCCACCACCGCCGCCAAGCGGCACTTCCACCGGCCGGGCCGTACCTGGCGGCACCACGTCGGATTTGTCGCCATCCATGTGCAGCCGTTCCTGCTCGCCCTGGTCGTACCGGGATTCACATGGACCGCGGCCGCCGTCGTCTACGCGCTGGCCCTCGGGGGCGCCGTCATCACCGTCAGCGTGCCCGCGGACATACGGCGGCCGGTCGCCTTCGGCTGCACCGTGCTCGCGATCGGGCTGGCGCTGCCGCTGGCGATCCCGGCGGCGATCGGCTGGCTCGCGCCCGTGCTGTTCGTCAAGCTGCTGCTCGCCCACCTCCAACCGCTCTGAAGGAAATCCGAAGCCCCGGGGCGCACCATGACCGCATGACCGAGACCCCCGACAGCAGGGACCGATCCGTCGCCGAGCACGTCCGCCGCTACCTGGCGACGGACGGCCGGGACGGCTACATGGAAGGCGGCGTGACCAACCTCGTCCTGACGACCGTGGGCAGGAAGAGCGGGGTGCGGCGCCGTACCGGACTGTTCTTCGGACAGGACGGCGACACCTACGTGCTGGTCGCGTCGGGCAGCGCCTACGGCGCGCCGCTCCCGGACTGGTACCTGAACACGGTGGCGAACCCCGAGGTGGACGTCCAGATCCTCGCCGAGCGCTTCACAGCCCGCGCCAGAACCACCACCGGCGCCGAACGCGCCCGCTTGTGGGCGATGATGCTCGCCGTCGCCCCCGCGTACCGTCCCTATGCCGCCGCCGCGATCCAGGAGATCCCGATCGTGGTCCTTGAGCGCGTCCGATAGTCTCCGACCCCGATCGAGAGGACGGAGACCGAGGCCATGACCATGTCGAAGAAGGGCTCGCGACCGATCACCGTCGACGGCACCGGTTTCCGCTGGCAGCTCAGCCACCGGCCCGGCGACGACCGGGCCCCGCTGACCTTCGCCGTCGAGCGAGCCGAGAACCCCGGCAGCGTCCTGATGGTGTCACTCCCCTGCGGCCGCCCGGACAACCACGTGGGCGAACGCACCATAGCGGTCCGCCCTGTCTTGGTCGCCGGCTGCATCCGCCAGGCCGTGAAACAAGGCTGGAACGCCACTCAACGCGGCCCGGTCTTCACCCTCAAGCTCACCGAGGACGAACTCACCACCCACCTGGGCGAACCCCCCAAATACCTGATCCCTTTCCTCTGGGGCATGATCCCGGAAGGCGGCACCATCAAGGACCTCCCCCGAGCCACCCAGATCTGGACCCGAGACAACCAGGCCTGACCCTTCAGGTGGCGTGTCGCCAGGGGACGCCGGGAAGATCCTCGACCGTGCCGTCGGCGCGGCGCAGGCGGACTTCTCGCTCCTCGGTGGCGTAGCCGATGTCGAACAGCTGGAATCCCTGATCGGCGAAGAGCTTGGCGAGCCGCACCGCGTCGTCCTCCCCGACGGTGAAGACCAGTTGGAAGTCCACGGAGTCCCCCAGCACGGTCGAGGTGACCTCGCCCCCCGTGAGCGCGGCGACCTTGGCCACGATGTCGGCGACCGGCAGCTCCGCCTCCTCCACCACGAACCCCACCCCGCTGGCCGCCGCGAGCGACTGAACGCCCGCCTTCAGACCGTCGGAGGTGTCCTGGCAGCTCGTCACCACACCGCTCCTGCTGAGACAGCGCCCGTGCCCCACCAGCGCCCGCGGCCGCCGCCACGCGGAGATCAGCAGCTCCTCCTGCTCGGGCAACAGCCTGGTCGATCCGTCACCGCTGAAGTACCGCTGCGCCGACGCCGCGATCCCCGTCGGCCCGGTGACACAGAGACGATCACCCGGCCGGGCGCCACCCCGCAGGAGAGACCCTCCCTGCTCGACGATCCCCACGGCCGAGGCGGACAGAATGATCCTTTCCGCACTGCCGATGTCGCCGCCCACGTTCAGCGTGCCGACCTCGCGGCAGGCGTCCCTGATGCCCTCCATGACCACGGCGAAATCCGCGTCCGAGAGCGACTTGGGATACCTGATGACCGACAGGAGCGCGATCGGCAGAGCGCCCATGGCCGCGACATCACTGAGGTTGGCCATCGCCAGGTAATAGCCGATGTCGTAGTTCGACAGATGGCCCAGTTCATAGAGATGGAATTTCGGCCCGCGTACATAATCCGAGCCGAGAACAATTTCCATCGGCCCGTCCACCCGGAAGACCGCGCAGTCGTCCTGCGCGTCGGCGCCGGCGATGAGTTCGACCCTTGCGCCGCCAGGCAGTTCCTTTGTCCAGCCGGACTGCCCGATGAACATGGGACCGATGATGTTGGCCAGCCGTGTCGGCTCATCTGATGTGGTGCCGGCGTCCTGCATGAGATCACACCCTCAGTCGGCGTTTCACGGCAACGGAACGAGCCAGTCGGCCGTCTCTTCTATGGTCGCGCTGAGAAGATGCTTTCTGACGACGACCGCGTAATCCCATTCAGGAGCACCTATGCCGAGTAATCGCCCAGCCACTGAACGGAGATACTGTCGCGGCGTTGCCTGTGCCACACCGTACACCCGATGCGTGTCGCCGTCCCCGCAATAGAAGTACGGCAGGCCGGCCAGCCCGAGCCGCCGCAGACCGGCGATCCCGTCTATCGGGGTCGAGGCGAGCCCGTCCCGTTTCATCACCGCATCGACCTGCGCGAACCGTAGCGGCAACAGGTGAAGGTGAGCATGAGTGATACAGGCGGAGCCGTTCATCCTCTTTGTTGAACCATGCTCCATGATGACCGGTTCGCCAAAGCTCTTCTGGTACTGCGGAAGAATCTCGCCGAGCGCCTGCGTGACCGCTTCCGCGCATTCCGCCATCACCTCGCCGAAACTGACGTAGTGCCTATTGGAAACCAGCAGCAGGTGCCCATAGGTCAGCGGCGACATGTCGGCCAGCAGGCTGACCGTCGCGCCCTGGCTGACGACCCTTTCTGCGGGCCGCCCGCCATAGACGCGGCGAAAGGTGGTGTCCGCTGCCCCGCCGAGCTCCTGACAGAAGTCGGAGCCGACGCAGAACCCTGCTGGCTCAGGCACTGACCATCCCATCATCAATCCAGTCGGCACAATTCAACGACTGTCGGGCGACCGAAAAGCAGATCAAGTGCAGCTGACCGTTAGAGAATTGTCCGTTAATGTATAGTCTGCACGATACTGTTCGGCAAGTACGCGTCGTCGAGACAGGGTGATTTCCCGATGAAGCTGTCGGCGGCTCGCGCCTTGGACCGTGGAGTTATCCTCGCCGCGACGGTCACACTCGCCTGCAAGCAGTACGGATTTCCGTCCGCCGCCATCTGGAAGAACCTCGAAAGTGAATATTCGCACGTCCTGATCGGCCTGATTCTCATCGCCGGATTCTTCGGCGTGGCGACGCCCTTCGAGTCTTTCTCCCTACGCCTGCGCATCGAACGCCGCGTGGTCATGCGCCGGCACATACTCACGGCATTCGGGCAGCTGCTGGAGATCTGCCGGGCCATCAACCCGCCCAGTTCCGTGAGCGACCTCGGGCTGCATATCTGGCAGAAGAAGCGCACCGTGCAACATCCGCTTCGGGGAGAACTCACCCGCGTCGCCACCTATCGCCTCGGCTCGGCCCCGGCCACCAGGAAAATCCGTCCCACGCCTGGGGTCGGGGTGGTCGGACTGTGCTGGAAGCACGATCAGGAGACCAGCGTCAACGTGGAGGAACTCGCCCGGAATCTGACCGACAAAGCGGCGTTCGAAGCCTTCAAAGGGACGGCCGGCGTGGATGCCGTCATGGGATTCACGTGGGAGGAGTTCCAGCGTTACAACCATCGCGGTGCGGTCTTCTCCAGCCCGGTCAGAAATTCCCACTCAAAATTCATCGGTTGCGTGAGCATCGACGTCTCCCACGGATACCATGACGTGGACGTGCAGCGAGTCTGGCACGTGCTGAATTCACTGGGCTTCGTTCTCGGGCAGGACGGATTCGAAAATGCCTGATCTCCGCCGTGACATCACCCGCGCCACCTGCTCCACTTATGACGCCAATGCCGATGCCTATGGTGAGATTTCCGAGGACTACGGCCGGTTTCCCGGACTCCGGCAGGAGGTCGTCGGCTTCGCGGACCGCGCGCCGTACGGCCCACCCGTCCTCGACCTGGGATGCGGCGGCGGGCGCGACACCCGCCTGCTGGCGGCCCTGGGTCGCCGGGTGATCGCGGGCGACTACGCCGCTGGCATGCTCACCTGGGCGCGGAGCCGTTCGGCCGGTTCGTCGGGTTTCCTGCGGCTGGACGCGCTCTCGCTCCCTCTCCGCGACCGCTGTGTCGCGGGCGTGTGGGCTTCGGGTTCCCTCCTGCACCTGCCGCTGGCCTTGATGGGCGGGGCGCTGGCCGAGGCGTACCGGGTGCTGGTTCCGGGCGGGATCACCGTGATCAGCATGCGCGACGGCGAAGGTGAGGGCTGGCGGAACGGCGGATCGCTGGAGGGGGAACGCTGGTTCACGTTCGTCGGCCCGCAGACCTTCACCGGGTACATGGAGGCGGCGGGATTCTCCGATATCCGCGTCCGATTCTCGGGCCGCTCGGGATGGTATGTGGCGCTGGGTGAGCGATAGTTCCCGTTACGTCCAGGCGTCCGGGTCGCAGTTCGGGGCGGCCCTGCGGATGCCGCCCCTGGGGTCGTCGACGTCGCCGTGATGCCGGGGGATCAAGTGAATGTGCAGGTGATCAATGGTCCGGCCGGCGGCCTTTCCGTCGTTGATCCCGATCGTGTACGCCTCGGGGAAATGTTTGTCGTCGAGCAGGTCCTTCGCTTCGCGCATCAGCGCATAGGCACTGAGCATCTCTCGCTCATCGAGCTCGAAGAAGGACTCGACATGTCGTTTGGGTACGACCTCGACATGGCCGGGGTTGGCGGGGTAATTGTCGAACCGCGCATAGAACAACTCGTTCTCACACAGAGTTGTATTGAGCGAGGGGTCGTCCGGCTTACAGAAAATACAGTCGACATTAGCGCCGTCGCCTGAACTGTCCGCAATGAGCATTGCGTCCCCTGTCACCATAATATGCGCCATCGAGATATTTCGAACTGCCCACTACCGTACTGCTGACGCATACTGAGGGACGTCGATTCGGGGACTTTCACACCCGGTCCCCACGACGAGAGGACCGGGTGCGTCAATCGCTACTTGAGGAGTTGGCGGGCCATGACCATGCGCTGGATCTGGTTGGTGCCCTCGTAGATCTGGGTGATCTTGGCGTCGCGCATCATGCGCTCCACCGGGAACTCGCGCGTGTAGCCGTATCCGCCCAGCAGCTGGACGGCGTCCGTGGTGATCTCCATGGCGGCGTCCGAGGCGGCGCACTTGGCAGCGCTGGACAGGAAGGTCAGGTCCTTCTGGGGGGTGCCGTGCATGGCGAGTTCGGACTTGGCGGCCGCGTGGTAGGTGAGCTGCCTGGCGGCCTCCAGCTTCATCGCCATGTCGGCGAGCATGAACTGGACGCCCTGGAAGTCCCCGATCGGCTTGCCGAACTGCTTGCGGTCCTTGACGTAGCCCACGGCGAAGTCCAGGGCGCCCTGGGCGATGCCGAGCGCCTGGGCGGCGATGGTGATGCGGGTGTGGTCCAGGGTGGCCAGGGCGGTTTTGAAGCCGGTGCCGGGGTCGCCGATCATGCGGGACGCGGGGATGCGGACGTTGTCCAGGATGATCTGGCGGGTGGGCGAGGCCTTGATGCCGAGCTTCTTCTCCTTGGGACCGAAGGAGACGCCTTCGTCGGACTTTTCTACGACGAAGGCGGAGATGCCTCTTGCGCCTTCGCCGGGGGACGTTACAGCCATCACCGTGTAGTACTCGGAGACGCCGGCGTTGGTGATCCACATCTTGGCGCCGTTGAGGACGTAGTGGTCGCCGTCCGGCACGGCCTTGGTCTTCATGGCGGCGGCGTCAGAACCGGCCTCGGCCTCTGACAGGGCGTAGGAGAACATCGCCTCACCGGTGGCCACCGGGGCCAGGTAGCGCGACTTGAGGTCCTCCGACGCGGACAGGAGCAGGGGTACGGTGCCCAGCTTGTTGACCGCGGGGATCAGGGACGAGGACGCGCAGGCCCTGGCCACCTCCTCGATGACGATGACCGTGGCGAGGGCGTCGGCGCCGGCTCCGCCGTACTCCTCGGGCACGTGTACGGCGTGCAGGTCGGCCGCCACGAGCGCCTTGTAGACGTCCCAGGGAAATTCCTCGTTCTCGTCGGCCTCCGCCGCACGCGGGGCGATCTTCTCATCGGCCAGGGCGCGGACGGTCTCGCGAAGCATGTCGTGCTCTTCGGCCGGCGCGTAGAGAGGGAAGCTCATAGCACAAATACTAGGACGTCCGAGCAACTTGTTACCAGCGGGTACGGTTTGCCGGTTTATGCAGGTGGCACAGACGAGGTAGTGAGGGCCGGTAGCATGCCTGGCGATCGAAAGGAGCTCACTCGTGCCATATCGCCTCACGGTGATCGGGACCGGATACCTGGGTGTCACGCATGCCGCGTGCATGGCCGACCTCGGATTCGACGTCCTGGGCCTAGACATCGACGCGGACAAGATCCGCCGCCTCCAGAACGGTGAGCTACCCATCCACGAACCCGGGCTGGAACCCGTCCTGCGCCGCGGGCTCGAATCCGGCCGGCTGCGCTTCACGACCTCCTACGAGGAGGCCGGAGAGTTCGGCGACGTGCACTTCCTCGCCCTCGGCACGCCGCAGAAGCAGGGCGAGTACGCGGCCGACACCTCCTACCTCGACGCGGCCGTCGAGTCGCTGGCGCCGTACCTCACGCGGGACTGCCTGATCGTCGGCAAGTCGACCGTGCCCGTCGGCACCGCCGCCCGGCTGGCCGACAAGCTGGCCAGGCTCGCGCCGATCGGCGCCCAGGCGGAGCTGGCCTGGAACCCCGAGTTCTTGCGGGAGGGCCACGCCGTACAGGACACGATGCACCCCGACCGCATCGTCGTCGGCGTGCGCTCCGAGCGGGCCGAGAAGATCCTGCGCGAGGTTTACGAACCGCTGGGCGAAGTGCCCATGGTCGTCACCGACTTCGCCACCTCCGAGCTGGTCAAGGCCGCCGCGAACTCGTTCCTCGCCACCAAGATCTCCTTCATCAACGCGATGGCCGAGGTCTGCGAGGCGGCCCACGCGGACGTCCAGCAGCTGGCGACCGCGCTCTCCTACGACGACCGGATCGGCGGCAAGTTCCTCAACGCCGGGCTCGGGTTCGGCGGCGGCTGTCTGCCCAAGGACATCCGCGCGTTCATGGCCCGCGCGGGCGAGCTGGGCGCCGACCAGGCGCTGACGTTCCTGCGGGAGGTCGACGCGATCAACATGCGGCGCCGGGCCCGCATGGTGGACCTGGCGCGCGAACTGGCCGGCGGCTCGTTCCGCGGCTGCACGGTCGGCGTGCTGGGCGCCGCGTTCAAGCCCAACTCCGACGACATCCGCGACTCCCCCGCGCTCGACGTCGCGGCCACGATCGGCGAGCAGGGCGGCGCCGTCACCGTCTACGACCCGATCGCCCTCGACAACGCCCGCAAGGCCCACCCCGAGCTCAACTACGGCACCTCGGCCGTGGACGCCGTCCGTGGGGCGCATGTCGTCCTGTTGCTCACGGAATGGCAGGAGTTCGTGGACCTCGACCCCGAAGCCCTCGGCACGGTGGTCGCGGAGCGCAAGATCGTCGACGGCCGCAACGCCCTCAACGCCACTGCCTGGCGCGCCGCCGCCTGGCACTACCGCGCACTCGGCCGTCCCTGACTTCCCCTCTGTCCGTTACGGCCAGCCCCCGACCCACGCCACCCGCCGACGCGGGCTGACGCAGGTCGGGGGGATCGCTTCTCACGTCGGACGTGGTCCCCACCGCAACGGCCATCCATAGTCCACCTGGACCGGAAACCCCTGGCACGAGGCGTTGGTTCAGGTGGTCGTCAGGCTGGTGATGAAGCGTTCGGCCTCGTCCTCGCCCATTCCGGTTTCGCCGCGTACCAGGTAGATCGCCTGTTGGCGGTGGCCTTCCGCGACCAGGTTGCGGACCCGGCCCGCCAGGTCGCCCGTGGGGCGGCGGGACAGCGACGGGCGCATGCCGGCGAAGGCCGGGTGGTCGGTGAGCCTGCGGCGACCCGCGGCCACGTCCTCCACCAGGTCCTTGGCCTCCTTCAGGCCGAGGCGGGTGCGCTCACGGACGATTTTGATGGCCTGGATGGTCTTCCCCTCCCGCAGCAGGCGGAGGACCTCCTGCTCAATGTCCGCGGCCGAGTGGAGTGAGGGAGGCGGTGGTTTCTGTTCGCCCCGGCGCCGCCCGGCCAGCGTCACCAGGCTCACGCCCACCGCGGCCGCCACCACGCCGAGGATCAGCAGTATCTCCATCAGCCCGAGTCCCATGCCCCGCATGATATTCACGGCCGGACGCGATGACACCCTTCGGAGATCAGCTCGTGCGCCTGGGCGTGAATCGCAGGCCGGAGTGCAGTCCCGCCGGACGGCCGCCGGTGGCGGGGAGGGCGGCCAGCAGGGCTCCCCTGCCGATGACGCCGGAGAAGACGGACGCGTCCATGCCTTCCGGCGCGTAGAGGCCGGGGGCGAGGCTGCGGTAGGTGACCGGCGGGGCGGCGCCGGCCGGGACCCCGCAGGCCTCGTAGGTGGCGCGGTGGTCGTCGTCGTAGGGCTCGAAGTGGTTGGTGACGCGCAGCGCGTCGTCGTCGACCTCGACCACGACGCGGCTCTGGAACGAGCCGTACTCGCCGGCCAGCTCGGGACCGGGACGCTCGGGCGGGCCGCCGAAGGGCGGGGTCACCGCGCGCCCGGTCACCTCTTCGATCACGGCGATGTGCAACTGGTCCTGGAGCAGGACGTTGGCCGGGCCGGTGCCGAAGCTGGTGATGACCGTGTCGTACTCCGGCAGGATCGTGAAGGCCGAGTTGCCGCCCGGTGAGGTGCCGCCGTGGAAGGCGGCGGTGGTTCCGGCGATGGGCTCGAGCCACCAGCCGAGCCCGACGGGCGGCGCCTGCGGAATGCCCAGGTCGAAGGTCGGGGTCAGCATGGCCTTCACCGAATCGGCTTCAAGCACGCGGGTGCCGTTCTGGGCGATGCCGGCGTTCAGATGCATGCGGCCGAACGCGAGCATGTCCGCGACGGTGACGATCGGCGTCCCGCCCGCGGCCCCGATCGATTCGGGGACGCTGAACAGCGACGTCGCGCGCAGGGCCATCGTCTCCATGTCGAAGAAGGCGCCGACGGCCGTGCGGCGCAGGAACGCCTGGGTCTGGACGGCGGTGGCGTCCCGCATTCCGCACGGCTCGAACAGGTCGCGCCGGATCGCCACCTCGTACGGCAGGCCGGTCTGCTCCTCGATGATGCGACCGGCGAGCACGAATCCCGGGTTCGAGTAGTGAATGCACGTGCCCGGCTCGAACAGGACGTTCACGTTCCGCAGATGCTCCACGTAGTCCCGGTGAGCGTCCCTGCCGCGCACCGCGCTGGGCACGAGCCCGTCGGCGTCGATGCCGTTGGTGTGGTTGACCAGCATCCGCACGGTGATCCGGTCGGCCGCCGCCGGATCGCGCAGGCTGAACTCGGGCACGTACCGCCGCACCGGCGCGTCCAGGTCGACGGAGCCGCGCTCGACGAGCTGGAGCAGCATCGTCGTGGTGAGGACCTTGCCGACCGAGCCGAGCAGCCACGCGGTGTCCTCGGTGAACGGCTGGTCCGTGTTGAGGTTGGCGGTCCCCCGCGCGAGCGTGAGCCGCTCGCCGCCCACGGAGACGCCGATGACGGCACCCGCCACCGCGCCGCCGGCCAGCGTCTCCCGAAGCGTCTCGTCAAGACGCCGCCGAATCGATTCCATCGTTTCAGTCCCCCTAATCGTACACAGTACCAAGTCTTCGTACCTTGTACGATTAACGTATGGGTACGCTGTACGAGATGTCAACTCAGGACCAGAACCAGCCGCGGACGCCCCTCTGGGCCCGTCCCGGCCCCGCCGTGCGGCAACCCCGGTTCACGCGGGAGCAGATCGCGAAGGCGGCGATCGCGATCGCCGACGCGGAGGGGTTCGCGGCGCTGTCCATGCGGCGGCTCGCCGACGAGCTCGGCGCGGGCACGATGACCCTGTACCACTACGTGCCGAGCAAGCAGGACCTGCTCGCGCTGATGAACGACGAGATCCTGGGCGAGCTGGCCGGCCCCGACACGGGCCCCGGCACAGGGCCCGGCACCGGCTGGCGCGACGCCCTCGCCCGCTTCGGGCGGGGCCTGCGCGCGATCTCCGAGCACCGCCCCTGGGTGATCACGGTCCTGGGCAGCAAGGACATCGGCCCGAACGGCATGCGCGCCCTTGAGCGGGTCCTCGCCTCGCTGGCCGGCACGCCCTTCGACGCCGCGGAGAAGCTGGAGCTGATCGCGCTCATCAGCTATTACGTGGCCGGCTACACCACGCAGGCGGCCCCGGCCGAGCAACCCGGCGAGGAGTGGATCAACGGCGTCGCCGCCTTCGTCACCTCACGCCTGGAAACCGGGGAGTTCCCGCACATCCAGCAACTCCTGGACGGTGGTGACGCCGAAGCCTTCGTCCGCAGGCTGGACACGCAGACGGCCGGCGACGAACAGTTCGAACGCGGGCTTACCCGGATCCTCGACGGAATCGAGGCCGAGCTCGGACGACGTTGGCCCGCCCGCGACACTTCGTGATCTCATGGCAGGTGAGCCGATTCCTACGCGGAGGGCGATGCCGTGAAACCCGGTCCGATTCTCGCGATCGTCGCTGGAGTGCTCGTCAACGTCGGAGTGATCCTCGTCGTCGTCTACGCGATGGTGATCGGCGCCGCGTCCTCCAGGCTCCCCTGGAAGCCCGTCAGCGAGCCGTTCGCGTTGCGGCCGGTTCTCGACCTGCGGCCCGCGCCCTGCGCCGCCGGCTGGATCGCCGGCCAGGACAACACCGCCTGCTACCAGCTCGACCAGGCCACCGAGGTCACCGCCGAGAAGGCGACGGCGAGCTTCGGGCCGTCGGGGCAGTGGGTCATCCAGGTCACGCTGAACGAGGCCGACGGCCGCGAGTTCACGGCGCTGACGGAGAAGGTCCATCAGCTTCCGCAGCCGCGTAACCAGCTCGCGATCGTCATCGGCGGCAAGGTGATCAGCGCGCCGGCCGTCCTGGAGCCGATTCCCGGACGGGTGCTGGAGATCACCGGCGGGTTCGACAAGAAGACCGCCGAGGAACTGGCCGCGCGGCTGGGCGGCGGCTGAGCCGCCTAGGACAGCTCAGCGGCCTCGGCGCGCAGCTTCTCGCCCTTCGCGTACGCCTGCTGCTTCAGGTCCTCCTGGAAGGTCACCATGCGCTGCCTGAGCGTGTCGTCGGAGGTGGCCAGGATGCGGACGGCCAGCAGCCCGGCGTTGCGGGCGCCGCCGATCGCGACCGTGGCGACCGGCACCCCGGCCGGCATCTGGACGATGGACAGCAGGGAGTCCATGCCGTCCAGGTACTTCAGCGGCACCGGCACCCCGATCACCGGCAGCGGGGTCACCGAGGCGAGCATCCCGGGCAGGTGGGCCGCGCCGCCGGCGCCGGCGATGATGACGCGGATGCCGCGGGCGTCGGCCTGCCGGCCGTACTCGATCATCTCGGTGGGCATGCGGTGCGCGGAGACCACGTCGGCCTCGAAGGGGACGTCGAACTCCGCGACCGCCTCGGCGGCCGCCTTCATCACGGGCCAGTCGGAGTCGCTGCCCATCACGATGCCGATCATGTGTACTCCCCTGTCGTGAGGTGGACGGCGGCGTGGCGGGCGCGGGCCCGTACCTCGTCGAGGTCCTTGCCGAGGGCGGTCACGTGACCGATCTTGCGGCCGGGACGCACGTCCTTGCCGTAGAAGTGGACCTTGACGGCGGGGTCGTGGGCCATCACGTGTTCGTAGCGTCTGAAGAGGTCGGGGTCGTCGCCGCCGAGCAGGTTGGCCATGACCACGTACGGCGCGGTCATGGCCGGCGAGCCGAGCGGCAGGTCGAGGACGGCGCGCAGGTGCTGCTCGAACTGTGAGGTCAGCGCGCCCTCGATGGTCCAGTGGCCGCTGTTGTGGGGGCGCATGGCCAGCTCGTTGACGACCAGGCCGTGCTCGGTCTCGAACATCTCGACGGCCAGCAGGCCGGTCACGCCCAGCTCGTGGGCGATCTTCAGGGCGATGCGCTGGGCCTGGGCGGCGTCCTCCGGGTCGAGCATCGGGGCGGGAGCGATGACCTCGACGCAGATGCCGTCCTCCTGGACGGTCTCCACCACGGGATAGCTGACGCCCTGGCCGTGGGGCGAGCGGGCCACCAGCACGGCCAGTTCCCGCTCGAACGGCACGAAGGCCTCGGCCATCAGCGGAATCCCGCTCTGGAACGCCTCTCTGACCTGGGTGGCGTCCCGGCACACCCAGACGCCGCGCCCGTCGTAGCCGCCCCTGACCGCCTTGAGCACGACCGGCCAGCCGTGCTCGGCGGCGAACCGCTCGACCTCACCCGGGTCGGCCACCCGCGACCACGCGGGGCACGGTGCGCCGATCTCGGTGAGCCGCTCGCGCATGACCGCTTTGTCCTGCGCGTGCACGAGCGCGTCAGCACCAGGGTGTACGGCGTGCCCGTCTGCGGCCAGTTCCCTGATGTGCTCGGTGGGCACGTGCTCGTGGTCGAAGGTGATCGCGTCACAGCCCTTGGCGAACTCGCGCAGCTCGCTCAGGTCGCGGTAGTCACCGACGCGGGTGTCGACGATCACGCGGGCCGCGCTCTCGTCGAGCGCGTTGGCCAGTACGCGCAGTTCGACACCGAGCGCGATCGCGGGCTGCTGCGTCATCCTGGCCAGCTGACCGGCGCCGACGACACCGACGACCGGCCCGATGGGGCGGTAAGAGGGGCTGCTCACGTGCCCAGAGCATACCGTCGCCCACCGTCACGGCCGTACGTCGGCCAGGTCCCTGCGCGATCCCACGGTCCGTACCTTGTTGTCGGGCGTCAGCTCGCTGACCAGGCTGACGATCTCGACGGCGCTCAGCCTGTCCAGGCCGCTCTTGCCGGTGAAGGCGCGCAGGTCGGCCTTGCCGTACAGGGGATGGGCGTCGCCGCGCTGGTGGAAGGTCAGCCGCAGCGTGTGGAAGACCAGCATCGACCCGCCGGCCGTCCCGATCGTGCGCGGCGTGTCGAGGAGTTCCACGTCGACGGTCAGCCGGTCGGGACGCACCCGGGCGGGCTTGGCGGCGAGCTCGTCGCGCAGCTTGCGCACCGGGTCCGCCTCGGGGAAGCGCACTCCCGACAGCCCGGCGGGGTCGGTGAGGAACGTCAGGTGACGTTGCGGCACGAGCCGAGCCCGCCGCACGATGGCCGGATCAGGCGCGCCACCCGAAGAGCCACCCGGAGTGGCGCCGGGCGGGGTGGCGCCGGGTGGAGTGGTGTCGGGTGGGTTGCCGGTGATGGGGACGGGGCCGAAGCCGAGGCGCCACCCGTCGCCCGCGTGGACGAAGACGAAGTAGGCGGGCTCCGGCTCGGTGGCCAGGGCGGCGAACCATCCGCCCTCCTCCGGCAGCAGGAAGGCCGGTTCGGAGTAGGCCGTGCGGGCCGGAGCTGGGCGGCCGTTCCGGGTCGCCGCGCAGGCACGGCCGCCCAGCGTCTTCTCCACCCAGGTGGTCGCGGCGACCACGGCGGCGCAGTCGCGCTCGCGCCACGCCTCGTCGAGGCCGGCGAGCGAGGCGAAGGTCCGCGCGGCGGTGGCCTCGTCGATCCGCTGGGCGGTGGACGGTGTTTCCGAGGGCAGGCCGGCGGCCGGCGGAGGACTCGTGCCGCCACAACCGGCCGTCGCCATGGACAGGCCGGCGAGCAGGGCGATCAGTTGACGCGGCAAGGAGGAGTCCCTGAGGTCATGGCCGTCCGGGGTCATGTCCCCGAGCTGAACCGCACACTAGTGCCCCAGAAATGCAAATACCCGTCATAGGACGATATTTGTAGACCCCTAATTTGGTGCGTGGTTGATGATTCATGTTGAGGCTAGGGGTTCGCCCCCGGACCTGGACCGGTACCCTGGGAGCGACGTTGCCGGATATGCGCAGTGGATCGGAAAGGACCGAGGACGAGACGTGGAGTTTGTGAAGCGCCTCTACCAGCGGTTCGCCACCCTGGTTCACGAGCTGGCCAAGTTCGGCACGATCGGCGCGCTCGCCTTCGTCGTCGACGTCGTCGCCCTCAACCTGTTCCGGCAGGGCTTCGGCCCGCTGACCTCGCTGCTGTTCGCCACGATCATCTCCACCACGTTCGCCTACGCGGGCAACCGCTGGTGGACCTTCCGGCACCGCGAGCAGAGCGGCCTCGGCCGCGAATACTTCCTGTTCTTCATGTTCAACGGCATCGCGCTGCTGATCAGGTTGCTGGTGATGGGCTTCACCACGTACACGCTGGGCCTGCACGACCTGCTGAGCTACAACATCGCCAACGTCATCGGCGTCGGCCTCGGCACCCTGTTCCGCTTCTGGTCCTACAAGCGCTGGGTGTTCCTGGAGGCCACGGAGCCGATCCCCGCCGAGCTGCCCGAGGTCGAGACCCGGCAGCGGTAGCTCAGGCGGGGCCGGTCACCACCCGGCTCGGGCGCTTCTCCTCCGCCGGGCGCAGGAACAACGAGAACACCGCGGGGCGGCGCCGTACGAGCTCCAGCCTTCCGCCGTCGGCGGCGGCCAGCGCGCGGGCGAGCGTCAGCCCGAGACCGGTTCCGCCACCCCCGCTGACGTTGCGCTCGAACACCCGGCCGGCCAGGTCGTCGGCGATGCCGGGGCCCTCGTCGGCCACCTCGATGACCACGTAGTTGTCGCTGCGGCTGGTCGAGACCTTGACGGTGCCGCCGCCGTGACGCAGGGAGTTCTCCAGGAGTGAGGCGACGACCTGGCCGAGCCCGCCGGTGGTGCCCAACGCCTCCAGGCCACGCTCGCCTTCGAGCAGCAGGTCGCGCCCGCTGCCGCGGAAGACCGGCGCCCACTCGGTGACCTGCTGGACGAGCACGTCGTCCACGGTGATGGGCTCGGCCTGGGAGTGGCGCTGCCTGCGGGCGGCGGCGAGCAGTTCGTCGATCACCGCGGTGAGCCGCTCGGCCTGCACGATGGCGGCGTCACCCTCCTCGCGCACGACCTCGGGGTGGTCGGCCGCGGCCACGATCTCTTCCAAGCGCATGGTCAGCCCGGTCAGGGGCGTGCGGAGCTGGTGGGAGGCGTCGGTGGCGAACTCCCGCTCGCGGGTGAGCAGGTCGGAGATCCGGGTGGCGCTGCGGTCGAGGACCTCCGCCACCCGGTCGAGTTCGGGTATGCCGTACCGGTGTTTGCTGGGCCGGGCGTCACCTGAGCCCAGCCGTTCGGCGATCTTGGCAAGGTCCTGGAGGGGGAGCGTCAACCTGCGGGACTGGACGATGGCCAGCCCCACGGCGACGGCCAGAGCCGCGACGGCCAGAGCCACGATGAGCAGCAGGCGTGCGCGCACGTCCTGCTCCACCTGGTCCTTGTCGCGGCTCACCCGGACGTAGATGCCGCTTTCCGACTGGGCGTCCTCCGTCATCTGGTGACCGGACGGCGGCGGCGCGCCGACGATGGTCGCCTTGGGGGGGTTGCCCCGCTCGTAGATCTGGATATATCGCTCTGGATACTTCTGCTCCAGCTGCTGGGGGTCGAGAGGCGTGTCCTGGATGCGAGCGTATTCGACCTCACCCACCAGCCGCGTCGCCTCCGCCCTGAGCTCCTGGGAAGCCTCGTCGACGATCAGGCGGCTGACCACGAGGCCCAAGGGGACCCCGAGTAGCAGAACCGCGATGACGGCGACGAGCAGGGTGGAGGAGAGCAGGCGGCGGCGCATCGCCTACTCGCGTTCGAAGCGGAAGCCGACTCCCCGGACGGTGGTGATGTATCGGGGCTTGGCGGCGTCGTCGCCCAGCTTGCGGCGCAGCCAGGAGATGTGCATGTCGAGGGTCTTGGTGGAACCCCACCAGTTGGTGTCCCAGACCTCCCGCATGATCTGCTCCCGGGTGACGACCTTTCCGGCGTCACGCACCAGTACACGCAGCAGGTCGAACTCCTTGGTGGTCAGGTGCAGTTCCTTGTCGCCCATCCAGGCTCGGCGGGAGTCGGCGTCGATGCGGACGCCCTGCACGACCGGGGTCTCCGAGGTGCCGCGGCGCAGCAGCGCCCGCACCCTGGCCAGCAGCTCCGCCAGGCGGAACGGCTTGGTGACGTAGTCGTCGGCGCCGGCGTCGAGTCCGACGACGGTGTCCACCTCGTCGACGCGTGCGGTCAGGATCAGCACCGGCGTGCCGTGGCCTTCGGCCCGGATCCGGCGAGCGACCTCCAAGCCGTCCATTTCCGGTAGTCCGAGATCGAGAACTATGAGATCGATGCCGCCCGACAGGGCCCTCTCCAGGGCCTGCGGGCCGTCGGGACTCACCTCAACCTGATAACCCTCGCGACGCAGGGCGCGCGCGAGCGGCTCGGAGATCGAGGTGTCATCCTCGGCGAGAAGTACGCAGGTCATGAAGCGATCGTAGGACCTTAGGCGATCGTTTCCCGGGCACAGCGCGCGGTTTGACTTGTCGTTGACCTATCCATTGACCTGGGCAAACGATGATATACGTTGGTTATTGGCGATTTACCCACCCGGCCAAACACCCCCATGCTCCTCTCCGCCCAACCAGCCTGTGTGTCATCGGCGTGTCGCAGCTTCGCCGTACGAGAAGAGAAACGCCCGCCGGAACCCCGGCGGGCGCTTGGTGAATCCTCTAGCTGGCGGACGGCGGCTCCGCGTAGCGGGCGAGGTAAAGCTGCTCGCCCAGCGACTGGATCAGAGCGAGCTCCGTCTCCAGGTAGTCGATGTGGTGCTCCTCGTCGGCGAGGATGTCCTCGAAGACGCGCGCGGAGGTCGCGTCACCCTTTTCCCGCATGAGCAGGATCGCCGGCCGAAGCCGCTTCACCACCGACAACTCGACGTCCAGGTCCGCCTTGAGCTGCTCTTCGACCGTCTGCCCGATGTGCAGCGTGCCCAGCCGCTGGTAGTTGGGCAGGCCCTCCAGGAAGAGGATGCGGTCGGTAAGGCGCTCGGCGTGCCGCATCTCGTCGATCGACTCGGCGCGCGTGTGCTCGGCGAGCTTGGTGTAACCCCAGTTCTCCTGCATTTTGGCGTGCAGGAAATACTGGTTGATCGCGGTGAGCTCGGCGGTGAGCTGCTCATTGAGCAGCTCGATGATCTGCTTGTCGCCCTGCATGGACGGGCCCCTCGTGCTAAGCGGTCGTCAGTTCTTCAGACCGCTTCAGGATCGCACAGATCTTACGCACGCAAGATGCACAGTCGCCGCCGGCGCCTGTGGTGTCGCGGATCTGCCGCACACTCTTGGCGCCGGACGCGATGCAGTCGTGGACCTCATTTTCGGTCACAGCACGACAAACGCATACGTACATCCGGGGGCAGCCTCTCGCAGGACATAAGGTTAGGCACGCCTAAGATACCTCACTTCGGTAAGGCTTGCCTATGTTAGGTGTGCCACACGGACACTACCTACCAGAGAGGACATTCCCCCTAGGGGGTATGTTTCAGTGACCCCGCTTGATCCACTCCTCCAGATGCGGGGCCTCAGCGCCGATCGAGGTCGAGTCGCCGTGGCCGGTGTGGACGCGGGTTTCCGCAGGTAGCGTCAGCAACCGCTCCTTGATCGACTCGACGATCGTCTCGAAGGAGGAGTACGACCTGCCGGTCGCGCCAGGACCTCCGTTGAAGAGCGTGTCGCCGCTGAACAGCGCGGTGAGCTCGGGCGCGTAGAGGCAGACCGCTCCCGGCGAGTGGCCGGGGGTGTGGATCACCCGCAGCTCGATCCCGCCGACCTCAAGCTTGTCGCCGTCGCTCAACGGCTCGTACGTCACGGAGTCGCCGTAGACCTGCTCCCACAGCACCTGGTCGGCCGGATGCAGCATGATCGGCGCGTTCAGCTCGGCCGCGGCGTTGATGTGGTCGTTGTGGGCATGCGTGCAGACGATCGCCTTGATCCGCCGGCCGCCCACGCGCTCGGCGATGGCCGCCGCGGAGTGCGCCGCGTCGATGACGATCACCTCGCGGGCGTCGCCGACCAGCCAGACGTTGTTGTCGACCTCCCAGGTCCCGCCGTCCAGCGAGAACGTCCCCGAAGTGATCACTTTGTCGATCATGCGTTGTCTCCTAGGCAGGCGGGCGGAACGGTCACAGCACCACCACCGACCGCAGCACCTCACCACGGTGCATCTTGGCGAACGCCTCCTCCACCTGGTCCAGCGCGATCTCCTCCGAGACGAACTTGTCCAGGGGCAGCCGGTTCTGCAGGAACAGGTCGACGAGCATGGGGAAGTCACGGGAGGGCAGGCAGTCGCCGTACCAGGAGGACTTGAGCGCGCCGCCGCGGCCGAAGACGTCGAGCAGCGGCAGTTCCAGCGTCATCTCCGGCGTCGGCACGCCGACCAGCACGACGGTGCCGGCCAGGTCGCGGGCGTAGAAGGCCTGCTTGTAGGTCTCGGGACGGCCGACGGCCTCGATCACGACGTCGGCGCCGTTGCCGCCGGTCAGCTCGCGGATCGCCTCGACGGGGTCCTGCGAGCGGGAGTTGACGGTGTGGGTGGCGCCGAAGCCCTTGGCCCACTCCAGCTTGCGGTCGTCCACGTCAACGGCGATGATCGTCCCCGCTCCGGCCAGCGAGGAGCCCAGGACGGCCGCGTCACCGACGCCGCCGCAGCCGATCACGGCCACGCTGTCGCCCCTGCCGACGCCGCCGGTGTTGATCGCGGCGCCGATGCCGGCCATGACGCCACAGCCAAGCAGCCCGGCCACCTGTGCGGGCGCCTCGGCCGAGACCTTGGTGCACTGACCGGCGGCGACCAGCGTCTTCTGCAGGAACGCGCCGATGCCCAGGGCGGGCGAAAGTTCGGTGCCGTCGGCCAGCGTCATCTTCTGCTTGGCGTTGTGGGTGGCGAAGCAGTACCAGGGGCGGCCGCGCAGGCAGGCGCGGCACTGGCCGCACACCGCGCGCCAGTTGAGGATCACGAAGTCGCCCGGCTCCAGCCCGGTGACGCCCTCGCCGACCGCCTCGACGGTGCCGGCGGCCTCGTGCCCGAGCAGGAACGGGAAGTCGTCGTTGATGCCGCCCTCCCGGTAGTGGAGGTCGGTGTGGCAGACACCGCACGCCTGCACGTTCACCACCGCCTCGCCGGGACCCGGATCCGGCACCAGCACGGTCTCGACGGAAACTTCCTGGCCCTTGCCTCTGGCGATGACGCCACTGACTTCGTACGGCATGCCAGTCATCTTGCTTTCAAGAGGAAGATCTTCGCAAGACATAGGGCTGCACCACGCCGAGCCCCCGAGCAGGGCGACGCCGGATCCTGAGTACGTCAAGGCCCGGCTGCCCGGCGAGCTCGGCGGCCAGGCCCGCGTCCACGACGATCGTGCCGGGCCGGGCAATGGCGGTGAGGCGGGCGGCGAGGTTCACGGTGGTGCCGAAGACGTCGCCCATCATCTGCAGCACCGGCCCGTAGGCCAGGCCGATGCGCAGTTCGTCCGCCTCGGCCAGCTCAAGCGCGATCCGCGCGGCCACCCCCGCGGACGGCGCGCTGAACAGCACCTCGTCGCCGAGCGTCTTGACCAGCCGGGCGCCGTGGGCGGCCACCACGTCAGCCGCCCGCGCCTCGAAGCCCTCCACCAGCGCCGCGAGCTGCCGTTCGTCGAGGTCGCGGGCGCGCCGGGTGAAGGAGACCAGGTCGGCGAAGCCCACCGCGATGTTGACCTTGGCCCGCTCGGTCTCTTCGCTGATGTCGGCCAGCGCGAGCATCCTGGTGCCCGCGGCGGCCAGCTGCGCCCGCCAGACGTGCACGAGCACGTACTCGAAGTCGGGCAGCAGGTTCTGGGCGGTCTCCAGCACCGCCGCCAGCTCGCTGTCGCTCGCCTCGGCGTCCTGGGGCAGCATCGCGCCGACCATGATCTCGGCCTGCCACTGCGCCAGCCTGGCGGTGGTACGGCCGAGCGCGCGGGTCATGCGCAGCACGGTCTGCTCGTCGAGCAGGCCGCTGTCCAGCATGGTGCGCACCCGCCCGAGCGCGGCCACGTCGGCGTCGCTGAAGGCCACCGCGTCGTCGGACAGCGTGGCGAAGCCGAGCGCGCGCCAGATCCGCTCGGCCAGCTCCTGGGAGACCCCCGACTTGGCCGCCACCTCGGCGCGCGTGTAGCGGGCGGGCGTGCCGACCAGCAGCCGCTCGATCTCCTCGGCCGTGGGCCGGCCCGGTGTCTCCACGCCCGCGGGCTACTTGCCGTCGACCTCGCCGTCGGAGACGTCCTCGACGGCGCGGAACAGGTCGGCTCGGACGTCCTGGATCTGCGGGATGTCACGCAGCGCGAGCTGCCCCTGGTCGCTGGCCGACTCCACGGTCAGCGTGCCGCAGCCCAGGATGCGCTCGGCGAACGACTGGTCGGAGCTGACCGAGTTGACTTTGGTCAGCGGGATCTCGTCCGTCGACTTGTTCAGCACGCCGGTGCTGATCGTGAAGCGGTGGGTGGTCAGGACGTAGCCGGTGTTCTTCCACTGCAGGTACGGGATGAACGACCAGATCGTCAGCAGCAGGATCGCGACGACACCGATCGCGAGCCTGCCGTAGGTGGCGTACTGCCAGTCGCCGGGCACGAAGTAGATCGCGACCCCGGAGGCGATGACGATGAGCACCAGCGCGGCGAAGGGCCCGATCAGCCGCTTCCAGTGCGGGTTGAAGGCCCGGATGCGGCGCTCGCCCTGCGTCAAGTGGTGGTCTGGGAGAGTCATGCGGAAATCGTGCCACTCTACGGTGCCGGTCGCACGTGAACCACGTCACCCGCGCTCAACGTGTGACCCTTGCCGCCCGCCTCGACCTGCAGATGGCCGTTCGGGTCGACGCCGGTGGCCACGCCTTCCAGGACGCGCTCGCCGGGCAGTTCGACCCTGATGCGGCGGCCGATCGTCGCGCAGGACGCCTGGTAGGCGGCGCGCAGCCCGCAGGCGTCCGCGTCGCCGTCCGCCTCGGTCCAGTCACGGTAGTGGCTTTCCAGCTCGCGCAGGATCGCCCTGATCAGCGGGTCGCGGTCGACGCAGGCGGCCTGCTCGACGGCGAGCGAGGTGGCGGTCTCGACGGGCAGTTCGGCCGGCTGGAGCGAGACGTTGAGCCCCATCCCGATCACCACCGCGTCGTCGATCCGCTCGGCCAGCACCCCGGCCAGCTTGCGCTCGCCGATCAGCAGGTCGTTGGGCCACTTGAGCCGGACGTCCACCTCGGCCAGGCGGCGCACCGCGGAGGCGGCGGCCACGCCGAACAGCAACGGCAGCCAGCCGTGCCGGACCTGCGCGACCCTCGGGCGCAGCAGGACGGAGAACGTCAGGCCGGAGCGCGCGGGCGCGTTCCACACCCGGCCCAGGCGGCCGCGGCCGGCGAGCTGGGTCTCGGCGACGAGGACGGCGCCCTGCTCGGCGCCGGCGCGGGCGGCCTGGGTCAGGTCAGCGTTGGTGGAGCCGGTGCTGTCGACGACGGTGATGCCGGTCCACAGGCCGCCGGGCCGTACCAGAGCGCGGTTGAGCGCGCCCTGGGACAGAGGCGGGCGATCGAGGTCGGAGTAACGCGAGTCAGCCACGTCCACCATCTTCCTACGGCCTGGTCCCCGGCTCCGCGCGGAGGGGAGAATGGAGAGATGAGCAAGCTTCTTGACCCGCGTAACTGGGCGTCTTGGCGGCCGTTCGGCATCGGCCTGCGCAAGCCCAACAACTACCTGGAGTTGTGGAAGGCGTTCAAGTCGGTCAAGGGCAACAGGCGCTACGCCTGGCGCATTCTCAACCAGGGAACCTGCGACGGCTGCGCGCTCGGGACCCAGGGCATGCGCGACTGGACGATGGACGAGATCCACCTGTGCAACATCCGGCTGCGCCTGCTGCCGCTCAACACGATGCCGGCGCTGAAGTACAAGGCGCTCAAGGACGTCTCCGGGCTGCATGGGAGGAAGAGCGCGGAGTTGCGGGAGCTGGGGCGGCTGCCGTACCCGATGATCAGGAGGGCGGGCGAGGCGGGATTCACGCGCGTTTCGTGGGACGAGGCGCTGGAGGTGGCGGCGCGGCACCTGCGCGAGGCGCGCTTCGGCGTTTACCTGACCAGCCGCGGCGTGCCCAACGAGAACTACTTCGCGGCGCAGAAGGCGGTGCGCGCGATGGGCAGCAACAACGTCGACAACGCCGCGCGCATCTGCCACTCGCCCTCGACGGTGGCGCTGAAGCAGACGATCGGGGCGGCGGCCACGACCTGCTCCTACACCGACTGGATCGGCTCCGACCTGATCGTGTTCATCGGGTCCAACCCGTCCAACAACCAGCCGGTGGCGATGAAGTACCTCTACCACGCCAAGAAGGCCGGGACCCGGATCGCGATGGTCAACGCCTATCGCGAGCCGGGCATGGACAAGTACTGGGTGCCGTCCAACGCGGAGTCCGCGGTGTTCGGCACGAAGATCACCGACGAGTTCTTCGGCGTCAACGTGGGCGGCGACATCGGCTTCCTCAACGGGGTGCTCAAGCACCTGATCGAGAAGGGCTGGGTGGACGAGGAGTTCGTCCGCGCACGCACGAAGGGCTTCGACGAGGTACGGCAGGCCGTCGCCGCCCAGTCGTGGGAGTCGCTCGAAGCGCTGTCCGGCTCCACCAGGGCCGAGATGCTGCGCATGGCGGAGCTGCTGGGCAGGGCCCGCTCGGCGGTGCTGGTGTGGTCGATGGGCATCACGCAGCACGCGTTCGGCGAGGACAACGTGCGCTCGATCGTGAACCTGGCGCTGGCGCGCGGGTTCGTGGGGCGTGACAACTGCGGGCTGATGCCGATCCGGGGCCACAGCGGGGTGCAGGGCGGGGCGGAGATGGGCGCGTACGCGACGGGTCTGCCGGGTGGCCTGCCGATCAATCCATCCAATGCCACGAAATTTACCGACATGTGGGGCTTCGAGGTGCCCAGCTCCCCCGGGCTCACCGCGACCGAGATGATCGACGCCGCGCACGCGGGCGAGCTGGACGTGCTGATCTCCTCCGGCGGCAACTTCCTTGAGGTGCTGCCCGATCCGGCCTACTGCCGCGAGGCGCTGTCACGGCTCAAGCTGCGGGTGCACGTGGACATCGTGCTGTCCTCGCAGATGCTGGTGCCGAGCGCGGGCGACGTGCTGCTGCTGCCGGCCCAGACCCGCTACGAGATGGTCGGCGGCGTGACCGAGACCTCCACCGAGCGCCGCATCATCTTCTCGCCCGAGGTCGAGGGCCCGCGGATCGGCGAGGCGTGGCCGGAGTGGAAGATCTTCACCGAGCTGGCCGCCCGCGTCCGCCCGGAAATTTCCGGAAAAATCACCTATACCGGTACGCCCGGCATCCGCGAGGACATCGAGCGGACCGTCCCCTTCTACGCCGGAATCGCGGGCCTGCGGGTGTTCGGCGACAACGTCCAGTACGGCGGCCGCCACCTGTTCGCCGACGGCCGTTTCCAGACCGCCGACGGCCTGGCCGCCTTCTCCCCGGTCACGCCGCCCTCGCTGGAGCGCCCCGACGGGTCGTTCATGGTGGCCACGCGGCGCGGCAAGCAGTTCAACAGCATGGTCCACGAACGCCGCGACGGCTTCAACGGCGCGATGCGCGAGGCCGTGCTCATGAGCGCCTACGACGCCGACCGGCTCGGCCTGCCCGACGGCGCGCCCGTGGAACTCACCTCTTTGGGTGAGCGGCCGCGCACCTACCGGGGCAAGGTGCTGCGGGCGCCGCTCATGCCGGGCAACCTGCAGATCCACTGGCCGGAGGGCAACGTGCTGCTCGACGAGTCCCGCCGCTCCCCCGACGCCAAGATCCCCGACTACAACGCCCTCGTCACGGTGAAGCAGCTGTGAGCGAGCGCCCTGGGCCCACGACGCGCGTACGGATCCGGGAGATCACCGGGTCCGCCGCCCGGGACCGCCGCGACGACCTGGCCACCGAGGAGCCCCTGGAGATCCGCCTGCGGTCCGGCGGGGAGCGCAGGACCGCCGCGATCACCATGCGCACGCCGGGGCACGACTTCGAGCTGGCCGCCGGATTCCTGCACGGCGAGGGGATCGCGGGGCCCGGCGAGATCGCGGCGATCGGCTACTGCACCGATGAGGACGTGCTGCCCGAGGCCCGCTACAACGTCGTCACGGTCCGGCTGCACACGCCGATCCCCGATCTGCCCGCGCTCGAACGCCACTTCCTCACCTCAAGCGCATGCGGGATCTGCGGCTCGGCCAGCCTCGACGCGCTGCGGCACCGCTGCTCGCCGGTCGCGCCGCCGGAGCTGGGGCTGACTCAGGAGGTGCTGTACGGCCTGCCGTACCGGCTGCGCGAGTCGCAGGGGGTCTTCGGCAAGACCGGGGGCCTGCACGCGGCGGGCCTGTTCACGGCGGGCGGCGAGCTGGTGGCCACCCGCGAGGACGTGGGCCGGCACAACGCCGTGGACAAGCTGGTCGGCTGGGCGGGGCTGCGCGGTGAGCTGCCGCTGGCGGCGAACGTCCTGATGGTCAGCGGCCGGGCCAGCTACGAGATCATGCAGAAGGCGCTGGCCGCCGGCATCCCCGTGGTGTGCGCGGTCTCGGCGCCGTCGTCCCTGGCGGTGGATCTGGCGAGGGAGTTCGGCATGACGCTCGTGGGCTTCCTGCGCGGCGAGCGCTGCAACGTCTACGCGGGGGCGGAGCGCATCAAGGTCGCCTAAGTGTGGAACAAAGCATTCCGTTCTGATAGAGTTCCCATCAGAACGGAACGCTTCGCTTCCCGAAGGAGACCTCCCATGGCAGAGATCCGCCCCTACCGCATCGACGTCCCCCAGGCCGACCTCGACGACCTGAAGGCCCGCCTGGCCAGGACCCGCTTCACCGACGAACTCCCCGACGCCGGCGAGGACTACGGCGTGAGCGCCGGCCGGGTCCGCCGCATGGTCGAGCACCTGCGCGACGTGTTCGACTGGCGCGCGCTGGAGGCCAGGCTCAACGCCCACCCCCAGTTCACGACCGAGATCGACGGCCAGAACGTGCACTTCTTCCACATCCGCTCCGCCAAGGAGGACGCGCTCCCGCTGGTCCTGACCCACGGCTGGCCGGGCACCGCCCTGGAGTACGTCGAGGTGATCGAGCCGCTGTCGCGCGACTTCCACCTGGTCATCCCGTCCGTGCCCGGATTCGGCTTCTCGGGTCCGACCACGGAGCGCGGCTGGAACGCCGCCCGTGTCGCGGGCGCCTGGGCGGAGCTGATGAAGCGCCTGGGCTACGACCGCTACGGCGCCGTGGGCAACGACGGCGGCTCGATCGTCACGCCGTACATCGGCAGGCTCGACCCCGAGCACGCCGTCGCCCTGCACGTCACCCAGATCTTCTCCTTCCCCTCCGGCGACCCGGCCGAGTTCGAGGGACTGAGCGAGGAGGACATGGGCAGAGTCCGGTTCCTGCAGAGCTTCTGGGAGACCATGGGCGCCTTCAACACGATGCAGTCCCAGGCCCCGCAGACCCTCGCGCACGCCCTCGCCGACTCCCCCGCCGGCCTGCTCGGCTGGATGGGCCAGCTCATGGGCGAAGAACTCGGCATCGACTGGGCGGTGAGCAACATCGCCGTCCACTGGCTGTACGGCACCGCCGCCTCCTCGGCCCGCTTCTACTACGAGAACGCCAAGCTGGAGCAGCCCGCCGAGCCGACCACCGTGCCGATCGGGCTGGCCAACTTCGCCAACGACTTCCAGTCGATCAGGCGCTTCGCCGAGCGCGACCACACGAACATCGCCCAGTGGAACTTCTACGACGTCGGCGGGCACTACGCCGCGCACGAGGTTCCGGAGGTGTTCGCGCAGGATGTGCGCGATTTCTTCGCGCGGTGGAACGCGGAATGAACCTTTCCGCATAGGGCCGTAGCGTCAGCGCTACGGCCCTTTCGCATGAGGGAGGGCCGCTCCCAAAGATCTTGAACAAACAGTGGAATGAAGCATTCCGTTCTGCTAATGTTGGAACAGAACAAGCCGTTCCGATTCAGGAGGAACACCATGACCGTCCTCGACACCCGCCCAGTGGCCACAGCCGCCGCTCCCGAGCAGCCCGCGGCCTACAAGTGGCGCTGGCCGGCCCTGGCCGTGATCCTGACCGGATCCGTCATGGAGCTGCTGGACGCCACGGTCACCCACATCGCGGGCCCGACCATGAGGAACGACTTCGGCGCCGGAAACGCGTTCATCCAGTGGCTGGGCGCCGCGTACATCCTGGCCATGACCGCGGGACTGCTCACCGGCGGCCGGCTGGGCGACATCGTGGGACGCAGGCGGATGTTCCTCATCGGGATGATCGGCTTCACGGTCGGCTCGCTGCTCTGCGCGGTCTCCGTCTCGCCGGAGATGATCATCGCGGCCCGGGTCGTCCAGGGCCTGTTCGGCGCGGCCATGATCCCCCAGGGGATGGGGATGATGAAGGAGATGTTCCCGCCCAAGGAGCTGGCCGGCGCGTTCGGGCTGATGGGCCCGGTGATGGGGCTGTCGGCCATCGGCGGCCCGATCCTGGCCGGATGGCTGGTCAGCGCCGACCTGTTCGGCACCGGCTGGCGGATGATCTTCCTGATCAACCTGCCGATCGGCGTGGCGGCGGTCTTCGCGGCGCTGCGCTTCCTCCCGAAGACCCCGCCGATCGGCGGCGTCAAGCTCGACCTGCCCGGCGCGATCCTCGCCTCCGCCGGTGTCGTCCTGATGGTCTTCCCGCTGGTCCAGGGCCAGGAGCATGGCTGGCCCGCGTGGTCGTTCGCGCTGATGGCCGCCTCGATCGTCACCCTCGTCGTCTTCGTCGCCTACGAGAAGCGCCGGGCCGCCCGCGGCGGCGACCCGCTGGTGGCGCCCTCGCTCTTCCGCAAGCCCGCGTTCCTGTCCGGCATGGCCGTCGGCACCGTCTACTTCGCCGCCTTCGGCGGGGTGTTCATGGTCATCGGCCTCTACACCCAGCTCATGCTCCACTACGACCCGCTGAAGGCCGCGCTGACCGGCGTCCCCTCCTCCCTCGGCATGATCGCGGGCATGATCGTCGCCCAGTCCACCCAGCGCTTCGGCCGCAAGGTCCTGCTGGCCGGCGCCGTCATCATGGCCCTCGCGGTCGTGGCCCTGCTGATCGTGGCCGAGCCGGGCGTCACCCCCTGGCAGCTCGCTCCGGCCCTGCTCTTCGTCGGTCTGGGCAGCGGCATGATCATGGGCCCGTACTTCAACATCGTCCTGGCCGCGGTGGACCCGCAGGAGACCGGCTCGGCCTCCGGCACGCTGACCGCGCTCCAGCAGGTGGGCAACGCGCTCGGCCTGGCCGTACTCGGGACCGTCTTCTTCGGGACCGGCAGCGCCGAGATCACCTTCGCGGTCGCGGCCGGCATGATCGTGGTCACCTTCCTCGTCGGGCTCATGCTCCCCAAGCAGGCCCGCCAGGACGCCGAGTTCGTGCACTAGGGATTTCGGAAGAAAGGGCCCGGCGTTTTCGCCGGGCCCTTTCCGACTTTGGATGGAGCCGTCCGCGCCCTCGGACGGATGCGGGCCACGCCGGAAGGTCCGTAGCGTCGCAGGCATGACCACCACGGCGCCGCCATTAAGGCGCATCCACGAGATCGACGCCGTCCGCGGCTTCGCGCTGGGCGGCATCCTCGTCGCGAACATCAGCTTCTTCGCCGACCCCGGACTGTCCGTGGCCATCTCCAGCATGGACTTCAACCGCGACCCGGTGAGCCTGACGGTCCAGACGCTGGTGCTGACGAAGTTCTACGTCATCTTCTCGTTCATGTTCGGCTACTCCTTCACGATGCAGATGCGCTCGTGGGGCGAGAAGGTCAAGCCGCGGATGCTCCGCCGCTGCCTCGCCTTGTTCGTGCTCGGCGTCACGCAGGGCATCCTGCTCTGGATCGGTGACATCCTCACGCTGTACGCCGCGCTCGGCCTGATCCTGCTGGCGCTGCGCAACGTCCGGCCGAGAACCGCCGTCAAGATCGGCTGCTGGATCATCGGCGTCATGTCGGCGATCTGGCTCATCCTCGCGGGGCTGACCATGCTCGACCCCTCGGCCGGCGTGACGGCGCCCACCGACCCCGCGGTCATGGCCGCCGCGCAGGCGCAGGTCACCGGCAGCCCGCTGAGCTTCCTGCAGTTCCAGCTGGAGACCTATCCGATACTGGCGGCGTTCGTCTGGTTCGGCCAGGGCCCGATGGCGATGGCGCTGTTCCTGTTCGGCATGGCCGCGGGCAAGTCGCGGCTGCTGGAGGACCCCGAGCGCTGGGCGCGCTTCGTGCCGCGCGTCCTCTGGATCGGGTACGGCCTCGGCCTCCCGGCGGCCGTCTTCTTCACCTGGTCCAGCCAGCAGGAGGGCGCCCTGCAACTGACCGGCCTGGCGCTCAACAACATCCTGTCCCTGCCGCTCGCCGCCGCGTACGTGGTCACGCTCCTGCTGCTGGTGCGGCGCCTGCCCGCGATCGGCGCCGCGCTGGCCCCGGCGGGCAGGGCCGCCGCCTCCAACTACATCGGGCAGTCCATCCTGCAGTGCCTCGTCTTCACCGGGTACGGGCTGGGGCTCGGCGGCAGGCTGACGCCGATCGCGGTGATCGGCGTGGCCGCGGCGATCTACACCGTCCTGCTGCTGCTGAGCGCCTGGTGGATGCGCAACCACCGCTACGGCCCGATCGAACGGGGCCTGCGCGGGTTCACCCAGTATTCTGCAGACCCGCAGCCACTCCGTTGACCGACAGCAGGAGCAGCGTCGAGAGCCGCTCGGCCTCCCGCTCGGAGACCTCGCCCCGGCGCAGCGCGGTGAGCGCCCGCAGCTGCAGATGCGACAGGGCGTCGACGTAGGGGTCGCGCAGCTGCACCGCCCGCGAGAGGACCTTGCGGTTCTCCAGCAGCCGGGTGTGCCCGGTGACCTGCAGGACCAGCTTGCGGGTCAGGTCGTACTCGGCCATCACCTGCCCGGCGAAGTCGTTTCGGCCGCCGAGCGCGAGATAGCGCTCGGCGATCGAGCGGTCGGTCTTGGCCAGCGACATCTCGGCGTTGTCCAGCATCGCGTTGAACAACGGCCACTCCTCGTACGCCGCCCGCAGCTCCTCGACCGAGGCGACCGAGGCCAGCCCGGTGCCCAGGCCGTACCAGCCGGGCAGGTTCACCCGGGTCTGCGCCCAGGCGAACACCCACGGGATGGCCCGCAGGTCGTCCAGCGACCGTGGCGCCCCGAGCCCGCGCCGGGCCGGGCGGGAGCCGAGCCGTAGCGAGCCGATCTCCTCCAGCGGGCTGACCAGCGCGAACCACTCGGGGAAGCCCGGCGCCTCGGTCAGCGCGCGGTAGGCGCCCTCGGAGGCGGAGGCCACCTGCTCGGCCAGCGTACGGAAGCGCGCGGCGGCAGCGGCGGTACGGCTGCCGTTGGTGGGCGAGGAGGCCAGCAGCACGGCGTTGGCCACCTGCTCCATGTGCCGCCTGGCGATCGCCATGTGGCCGTAGCGGGCGAAGATCACCTCACCCTGCTCGGTCACCTTGAAACGTCCGGCGACCGAGCCGGGCGCCTGGGCCAGCACCGCCCGGTTGGCCGGGCCGCCACCGCGGCCGAGCGCGCCGCCGCGGCCGTGGAACAGGCGGAGCTTCACGTCGTGCTCGCGGGCCCACTCGGTGAGACGCTCCTGGGTCTGGTAGAGCTTGAGCGTGGCCGCGGCCGGACCGAGTTCCTTGGCCGAGTCGGAGTAGCCCAGCATGATCTCCATGCGCCGCCCGGTGGCGGCCAGCCTGGTCTGAACCTTGGGGATCTCCAGCATGCCGGTGAGCACGCCGGGGGCGTTGTCGAGGTCCTGGCCCGACTCGAACAACGGCACCACGTCGAGCACCGGCGCCCGGATGCCGAGCGCCGCCTCGGCCAGCTCGTAGACGGCGGCCACGTCGTCGGCGGAGCGGGTGAAGGAGACGACGTACCTGCAGCAGGCGTTCACGCCGAAGCGCTCCTGGATCCAGGAGATCACCCGGATCGTGGACAGGACCTCCTCGGTGACCGGCGACAACTCGCCGCCCGCCCTGATCTCCGCCAGGGCCGTCGCGTGCACCTGCGAGTGCTGGCGGACCTCCAGCTCGGCCAGGTGGAAGCCGAACGTCTCCACCTGCCAGATCAGATGCTGCAGCTCGCCGTACGCCTGCCGGGCCGCGTGCCTGGCCAGCGACTCCTGGGCCAGCCTGAGGTCGGCGAGCAGTTCGGCGGGCGCGCGGTAGGCCAGGTCGAGGTCGCGCTGGTTGGTGGCCGAGATGCGCGCGGCGACGTACAGCAGCCACTGGCGGTGCGGCTCCTGCGGCGAGCGGGTGGCCAGCTCGGAGACCAGGTCGGGGTGGGCGTCCTCGGCGGCGGAGATCGCCGTGCGCAGCTCACGCGACGGCGCCGCGTAGTGGGCGTTGGCGGTGAGCGTGCGGGCGATGCGGGTGGTGGCGGTCTCCAGCGCGGTGAGCACGTGCTCGGCCTGGATGAGCACGGCCTCGCGAGTGACCTTCGCGGTCACGTTGGGGTTGCCGTCGCGGTCGCCGCCGATCCAGCTGCCGTAGCGGATGAACGGCCGCGCCAGCGGCGACCTGGTCCCTGCGCCCTCGCCGAGCGCCGCGTCCAGCGAACGGTAGACCTGCGGCACCACCCGGAACAGCGTCTCGTCGAAGGCGGCCATCGCGGTGCGTACCTCGTCGAGCGGGTCGAGCTTGGTGTCGCGCAGCTGGGCGGTACGCCAGAGCAGGTCGATCTCCTCCAGCAGCCGCCGCAGGTTCTCCTCGCGCTCGGAGGCGCCCCGGCCGGGCGCGTTGTACTCGGTCAGCTGGGTGCTGACGCGCTGGATCGCGGTGACGACCGCGCGCCTGCGCGCCTCCGTCGGGTGCGCGGTGAGCACCGGGTGCAGCTCCAGCTCCTCCACGAGCTCCTGCACGCGCGCGGTGCCGAGCTCCTGTACGGCATGCGCCAGCGACTCCTTCAGCACCTCGCCCTCGGTGTCGCGCTCCCGGAGCGTCCTGATGCGGTAGTGCTCCTCGGCCAGGTTCGCCAGGTGGAAGTAGCAGGTGAAGGCCCGCGCGATGAGCACCGCCCGGTCGATCTCCCATTCGGCGACCATCGCGGCGATCTCGTCGGCGGACGCCTCTCCCCTCCTGGCGGCGATCACGGCCTTGCGCAGCCGCTCGACGTCGGCCAGCAGGTCCTTGCCGCCCTGCTCGGCGATCACGTCGCCGAGCAGCCTGCCGAGCAGTTTCACGTCTCGGCGGAGCTCGTCTGGCATCTCGACGACGGCGGCGCTGCGGCGTTCAACTGCCTGGTCAGTCATGTTTCGAAGGGTACAGAGTGCCCGTGAACGAGCGCAGACCGGTCTCACCTAATGGACTAGACCACTGCTCACGTGGGACGGGACACCGCGGCCAGCACTTCGGGCATGCGCGCGTGACCCACCGTGGCGGCCAGCCTCCGGCCGAAGTACTCCACCGCGAAGCCGTACGGCAGGGCCGCCACGCTCACCCACGTCACCCCGAACACCACCGGCAGCACCAGCGGCAGGCTCAGCCCGGCGATGCCGATCATGGCGGCGAACGACCCGGCGAACGCCTGCCCGCCCTGGCCGGGGGCGGCGCCGGTGAAGGCGTTGAGCCGGTCGGGCACCGTGTACGGCAGGATCACGCTGGTCATGGAGGCCACGCCGAGGCCCACGCCGTACACGCCCCAGGCGGTCAGGGCGGCGGGCAGGATGGCCGACGGCGCGCCCGCGAACAGGGAGACGGCCACGGTCATGAGGGCCAGCAGGGGCAGCGCGATGAGCGCCGCGGCCAGATGCCGTCCGGCCAGGTCGGTGCGCAGGCCGCGCTCGTCGCCGAACGCGACCGTGTTCATCCACAGGGAGCGGCCGTCGATGCCGAAGGCGTTGCACGACTGCAGCGCGAGCATCAGCGCGCCGAGGCACGCGGGGCCGATCACCAGTGGCAGGCCGCCGCCGCCGGACTGGCCGGTGATGGAGAAGGCGATCACGCCGGTGACCACGATCGAGGCGAACCAGCCGACGCGGAAGCGCGGGTCGCGGCGGATGTACTTGAGCTCCTTGGTGACCACGGCGGCGAGCGGGCCGTCGGGCAGGAAGCGGTCGACGATCCCGCTGGAGCGGCGGACGGAGGCTGACTGGGTGGAGGCGTCCGCGGTGACCAGCGCGTGGGACAGCGCCTTGATCCACAGCCAGCCGATCAGGACCACGAGCGCCGCGACGACGAGCAGTTCGGCCAGGCCGACCAGGCCGCCGTCGGCGATGGCGTGGGCGGCCAGGCCGGGCGGCGTCCAGCGGAGCACTCCCGCGGTGCTGCCGATGAGCGCGACCGGGTCGCCGAGTCCCCTGTTGGCGATGAGGTTGGGTAGCTGGAACAGCAGCACCGCGAAGATCGCCGCCACGGCCAGCGCGTCCCGGCCGCGGCGCGAGCGCAGCGCGCCGGACAGGGCCGTGGTGATCAGCCTGGAGGTGACCAGGCAGAGCGCGAACTGCAGGAGCACCGCCACGACGCCGACGAGCACGCCGCCGATCCCGCTCGCCAGCCCCACCAGCGCGCCGATCGTGATGATCAGGGTGGCGGCGGGCCAGACGCCGGTCGCGGAGGCGGCGAACATGCCGACGGCCAGTTGCCCCGTACGCAGGGGGAACAGCGAGAGCCTGGCCGGGTCGAGCGTGTCGTCCAGCCCGAACGCCAGCAGCGGGACGATCGCCCAGCCGATCCAGAACATCGTGAACGCGAGAACGGCCAGATTGGTGGCCATGGCGGGCTCGGCCAGACGCAGCAGGCTCATCAGCAGGAACCCGAGAGCCGCCACGGCGATCGCGGCGAGCAGGGTGAAGACGAAGCCCAGCTTGCGCGCGAGGTCCCCGCGCAGGTTCCCGGCGACCAGCCGCAGCTTGAGCCGCGCGAACAGCAGCGCCGTGCTCACCGCTCACCACCGGCACTCGGGCTCTCGTTTTGGGGCACCCCGTTGGCGCCGAGCCAGGTGAGGCCCGCGTCGCCGGCCCGCCTGGGGCCGCCGACGAGGTCCAGGAAGGCCTGGTTGAGTGTACGGTCGCCGCGTACCTGGGCCAGCGGCCCCTGAGCCACGATGTGACCGGAGCTCATCACCGACACCCAGTCGCACAGCCGCTCCACGAGGTCCATGACGTGGCTGGAGAAGATGACCGTCGAGCCGGAGGCGGTGAAACGCTGGAGCACGTCGGTCAGGGTGTTGGCGCTGACCGGGTCGACGCCCTCGAACGGCTCGTCCAGGAACAGGACAGAAGGATTGTGCAGCAGCGCGGCGGCCAGGCCGATCTTCTTGCGCATGCCGGTGGAGTAGTCGACGACGAGCTTGTCGGCGGCCTCGCGCAGGTCCATGACGCCCAGGAGCTCCTCGGTGCGCTGCTCGACCTCGGCCATGGGGATGGCGCGCAGCCGTCCGTTGTAGTGGAGCAGCTCGCGGCCGGACAGGCGCTCGAACAGACGCAGACCCTCCGGCAGCACGCCGACCCTGGCCTTGACCTGGACCGGATCTCGCCAGACGTCCAGGCCGTCGATCACCGCCCGGCCACCGTCCGGGCGCAGCAGCCCGGTGATCATGCTGAGTGTGGTGGTCTTGCCCGCGCCGTTGGGCCCGACCAGGCCGGCGAAACTTCCCGCCGGCACCACCAGGTCCACTCCCGCGACCGCGATCTGCTGGCCGTAGCGCTTGAAGAGCCCCTGCGTGTGAACCGCCTCCGTCATGGAACCAGCGTAGAAGGAGGGATTAACCTTCTGGGCATGAGTGCTGCTGAGGAATTGCCGGAACTGCCGGATATTCACACCACCGCCGGTAAGATCGCCGACCTTGAACGCCGGCTGGACGAGGCCGCGCACGCGGGGTCCGCGGCGGCGGTGGAAAAGCAGCACGCCAGAGGCAAGATGACCGCGCGCGAGCGGGTTGTGGCGCTTTTGGATGAGGGTTCGTTCGTGGAGTTCGACGAGTTCGCGCGGCACCGCTCGACGATGTTCGGGCTGGAGGGCAAGCGGCCTTACTCCGATGGAGTGATCACCGGTTACGGCACGGTCGACGGCCGTCAGGTGTGCGTCTTCTCACAGGATGTGACGGTTTTCGGGGGGTCGCTGGGTGAGGTCTACGGCGAGAAGATCGTGAAAATTCTGGATATGGCGATCAAGACCGGCTGCCCGATCATCGGAATCAACGAGGGCGGCGGCGCGCGTATCCAGGAGGGCGTGGTCGCGCTCGGCCTCTACGCGGAGATCTTCAAGCGCAACGTGCACGCCTCGGGCGTGATCCCGCAGATCTCGCTGATCATGGGCGCGGCGGCGGGCGGGCACGTCTACTCCCCGGCGCTGACCGACTTCGTGGTCATGGTCGACCAGACCTCGCACATGTTCATCACCGGCCCGGACGTCATCAAGACGGTCACCGGCGAGGAGGTGACGTTCGAGGAGCTCGGCGGCGCCCACACGCACAACACCAGGTCCGGTGTGGCCCACTACCTGGCCACCGACGAGGACGACGCGCTGGAGTACGTGAAGGCGCTGCTGTCGTACCTGCCCTCCAACAACCTGGACGAGGCGCCCGCCTACGAGGCCGCCGCCGCCCTGGAGCCGGACCCGGAGCTCGACACGCTCATCCCCGACTCGGCCAACCAGCCCTACGACATGCACCTGGTCATCGAGCACGTGGTGGACGACGGTGAGTTCCTGGAGGTCCACGCGCAGTTCGCGCCCAATGTCGTGGTCGGCTACGGCAGGGTGGACGGCCATCCGGTCGGGGTCGTGGCCAACCAGCCGATGCATTTCGCGGGATGTCTCGATATCAACGCATCCGAGAAGGCCGCACGATTTATCCGAACATGCGATGCATTTAATATCCCGATCGTGACTTTTGTTGATGTTCCGGGATTCCTTCCGGGCACGGACCAGGAATGGAACGGCATCATCCGGCGCGGCGCCAAGCTCCTCTACGCCTACGCCGAGGCCACCGTCCCGCTCGTCACGATCATCACCCGCAAGGCGTACGGCGGGGCCTACGACGTCATGGGCTCCAAGCACCTCGGCGCCGACATCAACCTGGCATGGCCTACCGCCCAGATCGCGGTCATGGGCGCGCAGGGGGCCGTCAACATCCTCTACCGCCGCGAACTGGCCGCCGCCGGCGACCCCGACGCCGAGCGCGCCCGGCTCGTCACCGAATACGAAGACACGCTGGCCAATCCGTATATCGCCGCTGAGCGGGGTTATGTCGATGCCGTAATCCGCCCATCGGACACCCGGCCGCAAGTGGTGAAGGCCCTGCGGGCCCTGCGTAACAAGCGTGCCTCGCTACCGCCTAAGAAGCATGGGAACATCCCGTTGTGATGGATGCCGCAGCTTGCGAGGACATCCATCACAACCACGAGCGAAGCGAGTCAAAGCAACACAGTGATGGATGCCGCAGCGAAGCGAGGACACCCATCACAACCTACGAGCGAAGCGAGTCAAAGCAACACAGTGATGGGTGCCGCAGCTTGCGGCGACATCCATCACAACCACGAGTCAAGAGCGAAAGAGCACTGTGACAGCGCATCTGAAAGTCGTGCGGGGCGATGCGACGCCCGAGGAGATCGCCGCTCTGGTCACCGTCCTGACCACGCGGCAACCGGAACCCACGCATACGCCGGGCCGTAAGCCCGAAACTTGGCGAAACCCAGCCCGAGCCATGCGTAGGCGACTCGTGCCAGGGAAGTCGGCTTGGCGGTTGAGCGCCCTACCCTAGATGGATCCCTGGAATCGGGTGTCAACTTCCCCGAGAGTTGGGACTATCTAGAAAAGTAGGCGTATATAGTCAGCCGATCAACTAAGGCCGCGGCCTGGAGGACGACATGCCCATCCCAGACCTCACGCCGCATCCTGTGGCAGCGAAGTACGCCGTCCTGGTGGATGTCGGTTATCTGTATGCCGCCGCAGGTGAAGTGCTGCTTGGCGCGAAGGAACGCAAGGAATATCGGGTTGCGGCGGATGAGCTCATCCAGAGCCTCCAGAAACATGCAATGGAACGTATTTCCGGAGAACTACTGCGGATCTATTGGTATGACGCCGCACGCGACCGAGTGCCCACCGTCGATCAGCGAGTGATCGCACAGTTGCCCTGGGTGAAGGTACGACTGGGCAACCTTAACGCGCGTGGCCAGCAGAAGGGCGTGGACGCTCAGATCAGGAGCGACCTTGAAGCGCTGGCCAGGCATCACGCGGTGACCGACACGATCCTGCTGGCGGGCGATGAGGACATGGTGCCCGCGGTCGAGGCCGCGCAGGCCTACGGAGTGCGGATACACCTGTGGGGCGTCGAACCCCCTTATGGCACCAACCAGGCGGAACGGCTCGTGTGGGAGTCCGACACCGTTGAAGTGATTTCTGCAGATTTCCTGAGACCCTTTTTCAGCCGCGCACCGCAGCCCGTCCCGGTCACGCCGCCGGCCGCCGCGCCGTCGCCCGCCACGGTCTTCGCCGGTCGCCCCGCCACCCCGAAGCCGCAGGTCAAGCCCGGCCAGGTGGCCAAGCTCGGCCCGTCGCGGCCGCGCGTGGAGGACGTGGGCGAGCACGTGGCGCAGAAGTGGATCCTCACCCGTGGCCGCGACAACATCCGCGACCTGCTGCCGGGGCCGATCCTGCCGACGGTCATCGACACCGAGCTGCTCATAGAGGCGGAGAAGGAGCTCGGGCACTCGTTGCGCCCCTACCCGGAGGCGCGGGTGTGGCTGCGTGACGGGTTCTGGGCCCGGGTGTACCGGGAGTTCGACCTAGGTGTGGGCGTCTCCAGCAAGTAGGGCCTCGGCGACAGCCGTACGGGCATAGAGGACATAGCGCCCCGTGCGGTGGGCGCTGCACAGGCCTGCTCTGCGCAGCGCGGTGAGGTGCTGGCTGGCGCCCGGCTCCGACAGGCCGGTGCGCACGGCCAGCTCGCGCGTCGAGGCGGGCTGGTCGAGTGAGGCCAGCAGGCGGGCGCGGGTGCGGCCGAGCACGGCCGCCAGCGCCTGCGGCGGGTCGCTCTCGCGGTGCTCCCACAGTGTGGCGATGCCGCGCGGCGAGTAGCGCAGCGTCGGCTGGAACGGCGGCACGGTGATGGAGAAGATCCTCGGCCAGGTGAAGACCGACGGCACCAGCAGCAGGCCGCGCCCGTCGAGCGCGCGGGTGCCGTGGCAGAACCGGTGGTCCAGGCGCAGGCGCTCGCCCTGCCAGCGCACGTTCTCGTCGAGGCCGGTCAGCATGCCGCGTACGCCGTCCTGTGTCAGCGCCTTGGCGCGGTAGAGCACGTCGCCCTCACACAGGCTGCGGATGCGCGGCCAGTAGGGGGCGATCGCGGCCGCCCAGTACGCCCGGATCTCGCCGGCCAGCCGGGCCAGGCCGGCGGCGGGGTCGTGGTGGAGTGCCTGGATCCTGGTGGTTCGCGGGCCGCCGTGGCGCCAGGTGTCGAGCTGGTCGCGTACCTCGTGCTCGGCGGCGAGCAGTCCGGCCAGCTCCAGCTCCAGGTCCGGTACGGCGGTGGCGGGCGGCGGGCTGATGAAGCAGACCAGGGAGATCGTCGGCACCGGGACGAGGTCGGACAGCAGCCTCCAGTCCACGTCGGCAAGGCGGCGGCGTACCCGCTCGGCCCAGGGGCGGTTGAGGCCGGTCGGCTCCTTGAGCACGCGGACGCTGGCCACGACCTCCCACAGCGGAGAGATCGCGAAGCGGGTGTTGGCCACGTCCTCGGCGGTGAAGGACAGATCGAGGGTCATTCGATTCGCTGCTCACTTAATCAATCGCGTCGATGGACGGTAGTTCACCATCGTGGGCGGCGTGAAGACAACCTCGTTGCTGCTCGAACCCGGATTCCGGAACCTGTATCTCGGCTCGGCCGTGAGCGCTTTCGGGGCCCAGGTGGGATATGTCGCCCTGCCGCTGCTGGCCGTGACCACGCTGCGCGCGGGCGCCGGACAGGTGGGGCTGCTCAGCGCGCTGGCCACGATTTCGGTGCTGGTCGTCGGGCTGCCGGCCGGGGCGTGGATCGACCGGATGCGCAAGAAGCCCTTGATGATCGTGGCCGATCTCGCGCGGGCCGTCCTGCTGGCCTCCGTGCCGGTGGCCGCCTGGCTGGGCGGGCTGACGATGGAACACCTGTACGTCGTGGCCGCGCTGACCGGTGTGGGCACGCTCTTCTTCGACGTGGCCGCCCAGAGCCTCGTGCCCAGGCTGGTCGGCAGGGAGCGGCTGACCGAGGCCAACTCGCTGCTGGTCGGCACGAACGCGGCCATGGACATCTCCGGCCGCAGCTTCGCCGGGGTGCTCGTCGGCGCGGCGGGCGCCCCGGCGGCCATGCTGCTGAACGCGGCCGGTTACCTCGGCTCGGCGTTGTTCCTGCGCGGGGTGCCCGCCATCGAGACCCCGCCCGCCTCCGGCCCGCGGCCCAAGCTGGCCACGCAGATCGGCGAGGGCGTGCGCTTCGTGCTCGGCCACGCCACGCTGCGGCCGATCGTGCTGCAGGGCGCGATGACGAACCTGGGCTTCCCGCTGTACTCGGTGCTGCTGCCGGTGCTCGTCGTCTCCCAGCTCGGCTACCCCGAGTGGGTGCTCGGCCTGTACCTGGCCGTGGGCGGCGTCGGCACACTGGCCGGCTCGGCCACCGCCCACCACGTCGGCGCCCGCCTCGGCCGCGGCCGCGCGGTGTGGATCGTCTCCTTGATCACGACCCCCGCGTCCCTGCTGGTCCCGCTACTGAACGACGGCGCCTGGATCTGGGTCTCGGCCGCCGCCTGGTTCGCGCTCACCTACCGCACCGGACTCAACAACGTGCTGCTGGTCAGCTTCCGCCAGCGCGTGACGCCGGATGAGATGCTCGGGCGCGTGAACGCCACCATGCGCCTCATCCTCATGGGCGCCGTCGGCGTCGGCGGCCTGCTCGCGGGCCTGGTCGGCGAGTTGTGGGGCGTGCGCGCCGCGCTCTGGGCGGGCGCGCTGTTCATGTCCCTCAGCTGGGTGCCGATCTACTTCTCGCCGTTGCGCGCCGAGCGCTGAGTCACCAGCCGATCTCGTCGCAGCCCTTGTGGTTGGCGGGCTCCACCTGCAGCGTCGCGTGCGCGACCCCGTGCCGGGCGCGCAGCACGTCACGAGCCTGATCCAGTACGGCGTGGCTGCGCGACTCCTCGGCGACCAGGTGCGCGGTCGCCACGTGCATGCCGGAGGTGAGCGTCCACAGGTGCAGGTCGTGGACGTCCTCGACACCTTCGATGGCCGCGAGATCGCCCGCGACCTCGTCGGCGCTCATACCCTCCGGCACGTGCTGGCCGAGTACGGCGAAGACCTGCCTGCCCAGTCCGACGGCCCGGATGGCGACGAACGCGCCGATGGCCAGCGCCACGAGCGTGTCCCAGACGGGGTTGCCGGTGGAGGAGACGAGCCAGCCGGCCACGATGACGCCGACGGACCCGGCCGTGTCGGCCATGACCTCCAGGTAGGCGCCCTTGACGTTGAGGCTCTCCGCGGCGCCGCTGCGCAGCAGGAACAGCGCGACCAGGTTGATCAGGAGGCCGATGGCGCCGACGATCATCATCGGCCCGGTGGAGATCTCGGCCTGCTCCCCGATCCGGCCGATGGCCTCGACCACCACGTACACGGCGACGCCGATCATCAGCGCGACCGCGAGAAGTGAGGCGAAGACCTCGGCGCGGTAGGAGCCGTAGCTGCGCCGGCCCGTTGTGTCCGGTCTGCTCGCGATCCGCGTGGCCACCAGGGCCGCGCCGAGCGTCACCACGTCCGCGGCCATGTGACCGGCGTCGGACAGCAGCGACAGCGAGCCGGTGATCAGTCCGAAGATCAGCTCGACCACGAAGAATGAGCCGATCAACACGAAGGAGACGACCAGCCGCCAGCGGTGCTTGGCGCCCGCGTGGCCGTGTCCGTGTCCCGCTCCCATCAGTCGTTCCCCCCACGCTCGGGATGAATGGCCTGTGTGTGGCCGGTGTGGGCGATCGCCAGATCAAGCAGCATCCGCACGTGCGCGTCCTCCAATCGGTAGTAGGCCATCCGGCCGGCGCGGCGGACCGCGACGACCCGGTGCGCGCGCAGCAGCCGCAGGGCGTGGGAGACGGCAGATTCGCTCTGGCCCGTCACCGCGGCGAGGTCGCACACGCACAGTTCGCCATCCAGGAGGGCGAGCAACAGCCGCAGCCGGTTGGGGTCGCCGAGAAGCCCGAACACCTCTGCCGTGTCGGCGAGGTCTTCCTGGCCCGGCATCCGCGAGCGCACGGACTCCACCCGCGGCGCGTCCACGACCCTTACCGTGCAGCCATCGATCTGCACCTCTGAATAGCTGTTCATATGAGAAGGCTAGCGGAAGTTGTCTTCTTTCTGTCAATGCATACGTCTGATTTCCGCCAGTCGCCAATCCTGTCCGGCACATACTGTCGATGACATGGCACCTGTAGAGCTCGACTTCGACTCCTGCTACCGGGCGGTCTCCGCACGGGACGCCCGGTTCGACGGGCGCTTCTACACCGCGGTGAAGACGACACGCATCTACTGCCGGCCGATCTGCCCGGCACGCACCCCCGCCTCGCGCAACGTGCGCTTCTACCGGCACGCCGCCTCCGCCGAGGCGGCCGGATTCCGCCCCTGCAAGCGCTGCAGGCCCGAGCTCTCCCCCGGCGACCCCGGCTGGGACCTGCGCGGCGACCTGATCGGCCGCGCGCTGCGCCTCATCGACGACGGCGCGGCCGACGACACCGGGGTGGCCGGGCTGGCCAAGCGGCTGCACATCACCGAACGGCATCTGCACCGGCTGTTCGTGACCGAGCTGGGCGTCGGGCCGCTGGCCGTGGCCAGGACCCGGCGGCTGCTGCTGGCCAAGCAGTTGCTGACCGAGACGGGGCTGCCGGTGACGGAGGTGGCGTTCGCCGCGGGGTTCGGCAGCGTGCGGCAGTTCAACGCGACCATGCGGGAGACCTACGGCTTCACGCCCAGCGAACTCCGGGCCACCGCGGGGCCCCTGTCCGAGTCGTCCGCCGCGGGGTTGCGGCTGCGGTTGCACCGGCGGGAGCCGTACGACGTGGAGGGGATGTTCGCCTTTCTGGCAAGCCGGGCGATTCCCGGGCTCGAAAGCGTGGACGGGCTCTCCTACACCCGGCTGGTGGCGGGCGGGACGCTCACGCTGACGCCGGGGCCCGGCGTGTTCCAGCTGGACGTCAAGCTGGACGACACCCGCCAGCTCGCCCGCGTCGTGGCCCGCTGCCGCCGGCTGCTCGACCTCGACGCCGACCCGGACGCGATCGCCTCCGCCTTGGGCGCCACCTCCCTGGAGCCCCTGATCGCGGCCCGTCCGGGGCTGCGGGTCCCGGGCACGTTCGACGGCTTCGAGCTGGCGGTACGCGCGATCGTCGGCCAGCAGATCTCGGTGGCCGGAGCACGCACCCTTCTGGGCCGGATCGTCACGCGGCACGGCCCGCTGTTCCCGAGCGCCGCCGTCCTGGCCGAGGCCGACCTCGACGGCCTGGGCTTCACCACCCGTCGCATCGCCACCATGAAAGACCTCGCGAAACGGGTCGCCGACGGCGGCATCGACCTCGACGGCGGCCAGGAACCCGGGCACGCGGTGGCCGAGCTGCTGAAGGTTCCCGGAATCGGCCCGTGGACCGCCGCGTACATCGGGCTGCGGGCGCTGCGCGACCCCGACGCCTGGCCTACGGGCGACCTGGTCCTGAACAAGCGCATGGCCGCCCTGGGCATCCCCGCCGACCACATCGAGCGCTGGCGCCCGTGGCGCGCCTACGCCGCCCTACACCTGTGGAGCTCCAAATGATCGAAGCTCAAGTCCTGCCGACCCCCGCCGGCCCGCTCGCGCTCCTCGCCCGCGACGGCGTCCTGGTGGCGGCCGGATTCACCCCCGACCCCTCCGACATGTTCGCCCGCCTGACCCCGGACCTCCAGTCCGAAGGCCTGGACGTAGTGGACGACCTGGCCGACATCACCCGCCTGACGATGGCCTACCTGGACGGCGACCTGGAGGCCATCGACACCCTGCCCGTCTCCCAGCCCGGCACCCCGAAGCGCCAGGCCCTGCACAAGGCACTGCGCGAGGTGAAACCCGGCACCACCGTCACCTACGGCGAACTCGCCGAACGCGCCGGCCTCCCCCGCACCGCCGCCCGAGCCGCCGGCACCGCCTGCGCCCAGAACCTGATCGCCCCCTTCATCCCCTGCCACCGGGTACTTCCCGGCAGCGGGGGCTATGGCGGCTATTACTACGGCACGGTGGTGAAGGAGTGGCTGCTGACGCATGAGTCGGCAAAGATCTGAAACACTCCGTCATCTGACACCAACAGTCGGCAATCTTTACTCCATGCCGTCATTGGCTCACGAGTCCCTCGTGGACTTGTTCAGAAACCACCCCCTGCTCGCAGCCACATTGGTGGGCGAGCACGGCGTGGACATCCCCTCCCACGATCAAGTCTGCTTGGAGTCGGGCGACTTTCCCGACGTCAAGCCAACCGAGTACCGCGCCGACACCGTCATGGTGCTTCGGCGCAGGAAAGAGGCACAACTCGCCGTCATCGTCGAGGTCCAGCTCAAGCACGACGACCGCAAGGAGTGGTCGTGGCCGGTCTACATGACGACCCTGCGCGCCCGGCTGAAATGCCCGGTCGTCCTGCTGGTCGCCTGCCCCTGCCCCAACGCCACCAAGCGGTACAGCAAACCCATCCCCTTGGGACATCCGGGCATGACCCTGCTCCCGCTCATGGTCGGGCCGGGGTCGGTTCCCGTGATGTCCGACGTCAAGGAGGCGATCGAGCGGCCGGAGCTCGCGACGCTTTCGGCCATCATGCACAGCCAGACCGCGAATGCCACCGTGACGTTCGACACGTTCCGGCAGATGCTCCTGTCCATGCCACTTGAGCAGGGGACCACCTACTGCGATGCGGCGCTTGGCGGACTACCCTATGAAGTATCCATGGCGTTCTGGAGGGAACTCATGTCCGTGACGACCCAGAAGTTCAAGAGTCCGATGATGCAGGAGTTCCAGGCCGAGTGCCTCGCCAAGGGCGAGGCGGAGTCCATCGTCAAGGTCCTGCGCGAGCGCGGCGTTGAGGTTACGAAAGATGCCGAACACCGCATCCTGACCTGCGATAGTATCGAGCAGCTCGACTCCTGGCTGAGCGGTGCCCTCACCGTGAGGCATGTGGAAGAGCTCTTCGACTGAGCATGTAGCAGGGCAGGAGGGTCCCGGTTCGGGGCCCTCCTGCCCTGCTGTCAGGCGGTGGCCAGGGTGTGGCGGCGGGCCTGGAGGCCTGCCAAGCCCGCGACGCCCAGGCCGACCAGGCCCAGGAGGGCGGCGGTCCAGGCGGGTGAGGTATAGCCGAGGCCGGCGTCGATGGTGAGGCCGGCGGCGAAGGAGCCGATGGCGTTGCCGACGTTGAAGGCGCCGATGTTGGCCGCCGAGGCCAGGGTCGGGGCGCCGGCGGCGGCGTCCAGGACTCTGGTCTGGAGGGGCGGGACGGTGGCGAAGGCCGCCACCCCGAACAACGTGATGGCCGCCACGAAGGCGATCTGGTTGCCGGCCAGCCAGGCGACGACCACGGCCAGCAGCGTCAGGGCGGCAACGGAGCCGTAGATGGCGGGCATCAGTGCCCGGTCGGCCAGCTTGCCGCCGATGATGTTGCCGACGACCAGTCCGACGCCGAACAGGGCCATGACGACGGGGACGGCGCCGGGCGAGAAACCGCCCACTCCGGTCATCATCGGGGCGATGAAGGTGATCACCGCGAAGACCGGGGCGAAGCCGAACACGGTCATGGCCAGAGCGAGCCAGACGCCGCCCTTCCTGAAGGTGGCCAGTTCGGTGCGCAGGCTCACCGGTTGGCGGTCTTGGCGGGGGACCAGGGCCAGGACTCCCGCCAGGCCGATGACGCCGATCACGACGACGACCCAGAACGTGGAGCGCCAGCCGTACGCCTGCCCGATCCAGGTGCCGAGCGGGACCCCGAGGACGTTCGCGAGCGTCAGGCCGGTGAACATGAGCGCGATCGCGCTGGCCCGTTTGTGCGGCGCGACGAGGTCGGCGGCGACGACGGAGCCGACGCCGAAGTACGCGCCGTGCGAGAAGGCGGCCAGGAGGCGGCCCACCATGAGGACGCCGTAGTCGGGCGCGAGGGCCGACAGCAGGTTGCCGGCGATGAACAACACCATCAACGCGAGCAGCATGGTCTTGCGTGACCACCGGCCGCCGAGCATGGTCAGCGGCGGCCCTCCGACGGCGACGCCCAGGGCGTATCCGGAGACGAGCAGACCGGCGGCGGGGATGGTGACCCCGAAGTCGTGGGCCATCTCGGGGAGCAGGCCGTTGATGATGAACTCGGTGGTTCCGATGCCGAAGGCGCTGATCGCGAGCGCGAACAAGGCGAGAGGCATAGAATATCCCTTAGACGACGTTAGTGAGCGTATGCATTAGTTGCACACGCCGACTATATGAGCACACAACGAGCTGAGGGGTCAACCATGGCCATCGCCGACGACGCCGTGGAAGCTCGCGCCCAGGGCTGGCGCACGCTCGCCGCGCTGCACGCCCGCATCGAGGAGCGCCTGGAGAAGTCGCTGCAGAAACGGCACGGGCTGAGCGTGAGCGAGTACACCGTGCTGGACGTGCTCGACCGGCAGGACGGCTGGCACATGCGCATGCAGCAACTGGCCAGGGCGGTCGTCCTGAGCCAGAGCGCCACCACCCGGCTGGTCACCAGGCTGGAGAACCGCGACCTGCTGCGCAGGTACCTGTGCGAGGACGACCGGCGTGGCATCTACTCCGAGGTGACGCCCGCCGGCCGCGCGCTGCTGGCCGAGGCGAGCCCCACGCACGACGCCGTGCTGAAGGAGGTGCTGGACGAGGCCGCCCAGCTACCCGAGCTCGCCCCGCTCGTCAGCGTGATCGCCGACCGCTAGGGCCGGACCGTGCTCTGGACCTCCCCCACGGGAACGTCGCGCCGCGCCTGGACCTGGACGGGCGCGTACTGGAAGGGCACCACGTCGTCCACGACCTCCACCGGCCACACCGTGGTGACCGTGAGCACGTACACCTTGCGCGCCTGGTCGACGGAGGCCTGCAGGTAGCGCACGCCGCAGGTGAACTCCCCGCCCTTCACGTACGGCTTGCCGCTCGTCCCGCACTGCTCGCGCACCTCGGCCCGCCGCTTGTCGGTGCCAGGGTTGATCTTGATGTCCTCCAGCGTCGCCCGGACCGTCGCCGACATGACGCCGGGGATCGAGGCCGTCACCGACCGGCTCGTCTCGCCCACGCCGTCCAGCCACACCCAGGTGGGCAGGTTGACGTAACTCTTGGCGTCGGGGTTCAGCTTGACGTTGGGCTCCGGCACGGTCAGCGCGGCGCGGGCGATCTCGGCCAGCTCGGCCAGCGTGATCCCCGAGGGCGGGGTCGTACCCGGCGGAACCCAGACGAACTCATCCAGGCCGCCCCAGCACGCCCGTCCCCGCGAGTCGGCCTCGTTGTAGGCGGGCGTCCACCAGCGGCCCGGCTGGCCGATCTTGTCCTTGAACTGCTTGAGGAACTTCTCGAACTGCTCCTCCGTCCCGTTCGGGTTCATGCGGAACCAGTACGCGCGCACGTCCTCCTGGGTCTTCAGCATCTCGTCGGCGCCGGGTCCCGGCTCGTACCAGCAGGGGCGTTTGAGCTGGTAGCCGTCGCTCTTGCCGCCCTTCACCCCGTTGCCGGTGATCACGATCTTGGAGTTCTCGAGCCGGACTCCGGCGGTGCGGCCGTCCTGGAAGCCGTCGCCACGCGTGCCACCGGGGTCGAGCAGCAGGACTCCCGCGGCCAGTACCGAGAGCAGGCGGTTCATCGGTCACACCCTTCGCTGCTGTGGCGGAAGTCCTTGACCCGCCAAACGCCGTCGTCGCCGCGGTGCGTGATCGCGGCCTGCAGGTAGGTCTCGCGCGTCCACGAGGGCTGGCGCGTGAAGGCCCGGCCGGTGCTCTTGGAGATCAGCCGCAGGCCGGTCTCGTCCACGCACGCGTTGATCTGCGCGCCCTCGCCCATCCGCGCGCTCACGGCCAGCGCGTAGAGCTTCGCTGTGCCGGTCACCGAACTCTTGCCGAAGCCCTTCACCCAGTCGTAGGACTCCTTCGCGGCGGGCCCCTCGACCTGCTCCAGGTAGGTGTCGTCGCCGCTGACCACCGCCCGCCACGAGTCGACGTAGTAGTCGGTGAACGTCTTCAGCAGCGGGTCGGCGGCGGCCGGCCACTCGACCTGGACCGTGAGCTTCTCGCCGACCTCGATCGTCTCCGTGGTCGGCGACGGTACGGCGGAAGCCACCGACCCGGCCGGAGCGGGAGCGACCCTGGGCGTGTAGACCTTCTCCGGCTGCGCCGCGCACCCGGCGGCCAGCAGGCACGACACGATCAGCACGCGCCTCATGCCGACGACTCCCTCACGATGTGGATCCGCCAGGACGGCAGCAGTTCGTCGATGAGCGCCTCGGTCTCCGGCGCCATCCCACCGCCGTACGGGTGCGAGGACGACCTCCTGGTCAGCCCGTCGACGACGGCGCGCAGCCGTACCTGGTCGCCGGTGGCGTGGGTGGCGCGCAGCAGGTCGCGCCAGAGGCCCTCGTCGTCGGCGGCCAGCAGCAGCCCGGCCCGCGCGGCCGCGACGGCGGCGTCCGGCTCGCCGTGCGCCAGGCGGATCTCGCACAGCCGGTGGGCGGCGTCGGCGACACCGGCCGCGACGTCGTACTCCAGCTCGTCGGCGGCCAGCCACGCGTATCTGCCGGGCGGGCGCCCGCTCAGCAACGGGCCTCTGACCAGCCCGAGGGCCTTGTCGAGTATGACGGCCCGCGCCGTCGCGTCCCCGTGCGAGCGCCTGACCAGCTCGCGGAAGAGCACCCAGTCGGTACGCACGCCCGGCCCGAGCCGCAACCTCCCGGCATCGTCGGTGAACAGGTGCTCCTCGCCCAGCCAGTCGGCCACCCGGGCGATCGTCGCGTCCCTGACCATGGCCTGTACGCCGCGCGGCCACAGCACGCCGCCGAGCACCACCGGGTGCACGCCGCCGGGATGGGTGGCCAGGTAGATCAGCAGCTCGACGGCGATCGCCATCCGCCCGGCCTCCAGCGGCTCCGGGCCGATGATCTCGATCGGGCCGAGCAGCCTGATCTCGACGGCGGGGGGCTGCATCTCGTCCAGCGGCTCCGGGTCGGGCATGGCCTCGCCGTCGAGCTGCTCCGCCGTACGGAAGAGATCGATCAGGGCCTTGTAGTGACGCCGTGGCAGGAGCTGCGCGGCGACCTCGAAGCCGAGTTCGGCGATGCGGGCGCGGCCGTCGTCGGTGATCTCCAGCGTCCAGGTGGCGTGCGGCGACTCACCGGGCACGACGTATCCGGCGGTGTCCTTGCGGGCCAGCAGCGCCAGGCGGCGCGCCTCCTCCTGGGTGGGCGCGACCGCCGACAGCAGGAAGTGGGCGTCGCGCGGGCTGCCGTTGACGCGCCCGGTGAGCACCTGCTCGCGCGGCGCGGCCGTGGCCTCCAGCTCGGGCAGCACCTCGGCGAGGCTGCCGACCGCCTTGATCCGGTCGGGGGCGATCGCGGTCAGCTCCTCGCCGAACCCGATCAGCGTGACCCGCATCCGGTCGGACCAGCGGTTGGTGGCCAGCTCCACGGCGAGCGCGCCGAGCGCCGCGGTCGTCTGCGCGCCGCGGATGTTGATCAGGCCCTGCGCCGCCTCCAGGTCGATCAGCACCCGTCCCGACTCGTCCGTGCCGAGCGAGACCAGCCCGGGGTACGGCGCGCCGCCCTGCTGGGCGGGTCCCTGGTCGGTCAGCAGGCGTCCCTCGTGCGCGTGCAGCCGCCAGACTTGGCCGCCGTCCTGGACCGTCCAGGGCGCGGGCGGGTCGTTGTCCGGCGGGTGGATCCACAGGTCGAGATGGCGCGCGGACAGGTGGGCGGCGTAGACGGTGGGCGGCGTGCGGTCCTGGGCCGCCAGCTCCGCCCCGAGCAGGCGCAGGCCGACGTCGAGAATGCGGGTGCCCGGCGCGTCCGCGCCGAACCTCAGCGCCACCTCGGCCTTGGCGGCGTCGTCACGCGGGCGCACCACGCGATGGCCGAACGCCCGCCGCCACAGTTGTTCGCGCCTGCGCCTGCCCAGCACCACCAGCAGGCCCGCCGCCGCGAGCGACGCCCCCGCCAGGTAGTCCACCAGATCCAGCCCAGAGCTCCGCTCCTCCTCGGGCATGGGCTGTTGCGGCGTTTCGCCCACTATTTCCGGCTTTTTCGCGATCTCTGGCTGGTTGGTCGTCGTCTCCTTCTTGACCAGCGGCGCCTGCTCCTGCGTGGCCGACTTCTCCGCCTTGCCGGACACCCTGCCGACCGGCTCCGCACGTCCGGGATGCTCGCGGAGCGTCTCCACCCGGCCCTGCCCGGCGGGCACCACGTGCACGTTGCGCGCGTCGTCCGGCATGTCCAGCACCCAGCCGGGCCGGATCAGGTCGGCCATCCGCAGCCGGGTACCGTCGGGCTGCTCCTTTTGCTGGTTGAGCCGGTAGATCTCCGGATATCGCCGCCCGTCGCCCAGGCACTTCTCGGCGATCTCCCACAGGCTCTCGTGGTGTCGGCCGTGCGGCGGCTGCACCACGTACACCTTCTTGGCCTTCTTCGTCGTCTCCGCCTCGACGATCGGGGCAGCGAGCGCGACCGTCGCGATCGGGTGCGGGGCCGGTGGCGGCGCGCCCAGCCGGGCGATCGGCACCACGGCGGCGGAGGCGGTGAACAACAGCAGTACCGCCGAGACCAGCTTGTTGGCCAGCATCTGGGTGCCGCCGGACAGGGGTACGCGGGCGGGCATGCCGACCCGTCGTACGCCCGCGTAGACCTCCACCACCACGCAGACCAGCAGCTGGAACCAGGCCAGCCACACCAGCAGGACCAGCAGCGCGACGATCGTGCTCGGCCCGACGCGGCTGGTCAGCAGGTCGAGGTCGAGCAGCTCCGCGGTGATCGGCGGGCCCGCCAGCACAAGCAGCGCGTACGGCACGCCGCCCACGAGCGCGACCAGCACCACGAGCGCCCCGAGCCCGGCGAGCACGTCACCCGCGGTCCGCCTGGTCGGGATGCGCACGGGCGCCCGCCTGGGCCGCACCGGCTCTCGCGTCGGCATCGCCACTCCCTTCTCGCTCCAGCGTTGTCATGAACGGCCCGCCCAGGCCAGCGAGTGGCCGGTTTCGGTCTGGATCATCTGGCGTCCGGCGCCGCGGTGGCCTCGCCCTCCATCTCCGATCCGGTGAAGCCGAGCGCGCCGAGAAAGAAGGCGTTCCAGCGGACGGTCACGGTGACGCGCACCTCTGCGCCGCCGGAGACCGCGCAGTCGCCGCGCGCGACCTCGTCGGCGTCGTGCGCGGAGACCACCTCGTCGGCCCGCCCGCACACCTCGCTCTCGCCCTGGAGCCTGGCCATCCCGGTGGCGCGCAGGTGCTCGACGTCGACCTGGTCGGCGGCGGCGCGCGCCGCCTGCTCGGCGATGTCGGTGGCGCGCAGCTTGGCGTTGATCGCGGCGCCGCCGTCCACGAGCAGCCCGGCCAGCAGGAACACCACGACCGAGAAGAGCACGGTGAACACCGACATCGAGCCCCGCTCGCCGCCGCTCATTCGACCCTCCTGAACTGCTCCAGCGGCACCACCGAGGTCCCGGTGAGCCGCTTGGTCGCGCCGAACCCGAGGAAGCCCAGGTCCAGCTCGCAACTGACCTCGGCGTGCACCTGGCCGCCCTCGGTCCACTCCGACCCGGACAGCGACACCTCGTGCGACTGGCATCTGCCCTTGAGCGCGTGCCCGGCCGACGACTTCGCGGCGGTCTCGGCCGTGTCCATGGTCCGCTGCACCGACGCGGCGCGGGCGGAGTCCCTGGCCGCGCCGTTCACCTCGCCCTGGGCCTCCACCAGCCGTCCGGCGCCGACCAGGAACATGAGGAACAGCAGGAACACCGGCGCGAGCATGACCGTCTCGACCGCCATCGACCCCTGGTCACCTCTCATCGCAGTCCAGCCCGCCGTCGTCGGGACGGAAGCACTCGACCGGGCCGCCCGAGGTCGCGCTGACGGTGAACGCCAGTTCGGGCAGCAGCGGAATCACCTGTACGGCGGTGCCGGTCACGGTCACCCAGCGCTCGTCGGGCTCCCTGGTCGAGGTGGTGGCGGCGGCGTTGGTCAGCAGACGCGGGCCGATCGCGCCGACCACGGCCTTCGCCTTGGCCTTGGCCGGTTCCTCCCAGGCTCCGCTCACGGGCGCCGACCTGGCGACCCGCGCGCCCTCCCTGGCCGCGGCCTCGGCCACCTGCCTGCCGTGGAACCAGAGCGCGACCTGCACGATGAGCAGGGCGACGGCCAGGATGACCGGCATGAGGAAGGCCAGCTCCACGACCGTGGCGCCGCGGTCATTCCTTGCCGCCACCGCCGCCGCCATTGCCGAAGCTGTTCTGGATCTCGCTCTGCTTCTGCTCGACCAGTGTCTTGATCAACGTCGCCAGGCCGAGCGCGACGCCCGCGATGATCGCGGTGATGATCACCCATTCGACGGCCGAGGCGCCGCGCGAGGGTGCGGTGCGCGCGCGATGGACGCGCACTCCCAGGTAGGCGACCAGGTAGACGACCCAAGGATGGTTCAGCATCACGACCCCAACATCTTCATAGCGGCGGGAAAACTGAGAAAGATCACAAAGCCCGCGCAGAGCAGCAACTGGGCGACCAGCATCGACTGCGAGCGCTCGCCCGCGCGGCCCTCGATCTCGGCCAGCTCGCGGCGGCGCAGGGTGGCGGCGCGGGCGGTGAGCGAGGCGCGCACCTTCGCGCCGTCGTCGGCCACCAGGCCCAGCGCGGCGGACAGGTCGCGCAGCTCGTCGACGTTGATCTCCTCGCCGAGCTGGCCGAGCGCCTGCCAGGGGGTGATGCCGACGATCCGCGCGCCGCTCAGCGCGTCGCGAATGCGGGACATCGCCCAGTTGGGCTGCTCGCCGCTGACCGACACGGCCATGACCAGCGCTTCCGGTACGCCCCGTCCGCCGGCCAGGTTCATCGACACGAGGTCGAGGAAGGCGCCGACGACGTGGCGGAAGTCGCGCCGCCGGGCCGCGGCGTCCCGCCGTATCTGCAGGTCGGGCAGGAAGAAGAAGACCACGGCCACCACGACGGCGGCCCAGAACGGGATCGCGAGCGAGGTCCCCCACTCCATGAGCACCAGCCAGCCGAGCAGCACGGGGAAGGCGAGCAGCCCGGCCGCCGCCAGCAGCACCTTGGTGGCCAGGAACCCCTCGAACGAGCGCCCGACCAGCGCCAGGTCCGCCCTGATCGAGCGCGCCTCCCAGCCCCGCGACAGCAGGAAGCGGGCCAGCCGTACGCCGAGCCCGCGGCGGAACGCGCTGACCTCCTCGTCGGGAAGGACGAGCTGCAGCCGGGGCGCGCCCGCGTCCTCGCGGACCGCGTCCAGCGCCAGCAGCCGCGCCACCAGCCCCGGCCTGGCCGGGAACAGCGCCCGCAGCAGCAGGAAGGCGCCCAGCCCGAACGCGCCGCCCGCCAGCACACCCTCAACCATGCTTCACCGCCTGGGGTACTTCCGCGGCGACCTGCGGAGCCAGCAGCCGCGTCGGCTTGTCGAACCTCGCCAGGCGCCGCATCCACGCGAACCCGGCGCCGAACAGCCCCGCCACCACGAGCAGCACCGCCTGCCCCAGCCACGAGCTGTACTCGCTGACGTAGGAGGGGTTGAAGACCACCAGCAACCCGGCGAAGACGAGCGCGGTGATCACCACGATCTGCACGCTGCGCCGGGTGGAGCGGCGTTCGGCCTCGACCCGGCGGCGCATGTCGAGTTCCTCGCGCGCCGAGACGGCCAGCGCCCCCAGCACGTCGCGCAGGCCAGGCCCGCGCAGCCGCGAGTTGAGTATCAGCGCCGCCACCACCAGGTCGGCCGAGGGGTCGTCCAGCTCGTCGGCGAACAGCCGCAGCGCGTCGGGCAGCGCCATCCGGGAGTGCATCCGGTCGACCAGCGCCCGCAGGTGCGGCCTGAGCATCGGCGCGGCGGCCCTGATCGAGGCCGGAATGGCCTGTTCGAGCCCGGCGGCGCCGGCGATCGTGTCGCGCAGCGACTCGGTCCAGGCGGCCAGGCCTTCGAGGCGGCGCATCGACCCGCGTTCCTCCGAGGCGCCTCCCGACAGCCCGCGCCACGCGAACACCAGCAGCACCGCCCCCACCGCGACCACCGGCCAGCCGGTGACCACCATGATCAACGCCGCGCTGACGCCGGCGATGGCGGTGCGGGTGGTCAGCATCCTGATGACCTCGCGCTTGGGCCTGCCGGGGTGGGGACGCATGCCGTACAGGGAAAGAAAGAGCAGGAACAGGCCGCCGCCGGTGGCGGCGCCCGCGAGCATCGTGAAGGGGTCGAGGTTGATCATCACCAGTTCCCCAGGTCGGCCTGCACGGGAGCATGGGGTACGGCGTGGCCGTCGGGACCGGGCGCGAAGATCTCGCTCGACAGCACGCGGCCGTCGCAGCCGTTGACCTCGCGCACGCTGGAGACGAATCGGCGCAGGCTGCCGCCCTGGTCGTAGTCGTTGTGCTTCTCGATGAAGACGACGAAGTCGATGGCGCCGGCGATGAGCATGTGCGTGGCGTCGATGGGCAGGCGCTCGTTGGCCTGGAGGGCATAGGTGGCGATGCGGTTGAAGACCTCCATGCTGGAGTTGGCGTGGATGGTCGACAGGGAGCCGTCGTTGCCCTGGGTCATCGCGTTGAGCATGGTGACGATCTCGTCGCCGAGAACCTCGCCGACGATGACGCGGCTGGGGTTCATGCGCAGGCTTCTGCGGACGAGCTCGGCCATGGTGATCTCGCCCTGGCCCTCGGAGTTGGGTAGGCGCTGCTCGAAGGCGACCACGTTCGGGTGGAGCTCGGGGAACTGGTCGAGTCCCAGCTCCAGGGCGCGTTCGACGGTGATGAGACGCTCGCCGGACGGGATCTCGTTGGCCAGGGCGCGCAGGAGCGTGGTCTTCCCGGCGTTGGTGGATCCGGCGATCATGATGTTCTGGCGGGTGGCGACCGCCGCCTGGAGGAACCTGGCGATGTCCGGGGTCAGCGTGCCGTTGCCGACCAGGTCGGGCAGGAACACCTTGCCCAGGCGGCTGCGGCGGATCGAGACGGCCGGCCGTACCGTGACGTCCATGACGGCGCTCAGCCGGGAACCGTCGGGCAGGCGCAGGTCGAGCTGGGGGTTGGCGGTGTCGAACGGGCGGCTCGACAGGCCCGAGTAGGCGGCCAGGATCTGGATGAGCTCGACGAGTTCGTCGTCGGAGTCGGCGACCGGCTCGTGCAGCGACTCGCGGCCGTCGGCGTAGGAGACGAAGACCTTGTCGTGGCCGTTGATGTCGATGTTCTCGACCTCGGTGTCGTCGAGGAGCGGCTGCAGGCGGCCGACGCCGAACAACGCCGCGTGGATGCCCGCGGCCAGCCCTTCCTCCTCCTCGATCGTCGGCGGGGTGCGGCCCATGCCGATCTCGCCGCGCGCGTGCTCCTCCAGGACCTGCGAGATGAGCGCCCTGGCGAACTGGCGCTCGTCCTCGCCGGTCATCGCGGGCAGGCCGTTGGCCTGGTCGATGCGGCGCTGGTGAGCCAGGCGGTCGCCCACTTCCTGGCGGAAGCGCTTGACCAGGGAGTGGTCGATCACTGGTAGTTCACCAGCCTTCCCGCCAGGTCGCGTGCCGTACGGATGAGGAGAGATCGGTCGAGGCGGCCGCCCCACTCGCCGCGTAGCAGTTCGGCGCCCTTGGGGTCGTCGGCCAGGCCGTGGACGAACTTGACGTTGGGGCCGACGACGCGGCGTACCTCCTCGATGGAGGCGCGGTAGCGGCGCGGGTTGGCGATCACCACGACGCCGTGGGCCTTGGTGATGGACAGGCGCTCGCGCAGGTGCGCGACGTGGTCGAGGCTGGGCCTGGTCAGCAGGACGGTCACCGCGGCCTCGTTGATGAGGTCGTTGACCTGTGGATAAGTTCCGAGGCGGCCGCAGTCGGCGATGACGTCGGCGTTGGGCATGCCCGCCAGCGAACGTCCCAGGGGTCCCCACAGCCACGTCAGACCCGCCGCCTGCTCACCGTGCGTGAGCCCGGCCAGCACGTCGAGCCCGCCGACGATCTTCTGGGTGTGCTCGTGGATCTGGGCGGGCTCGATCCCCCTGCGGGCGACGGCGCCCAGGCTGAGCAGCCCCTTTCCCGGGTTGAGCACGCCGCCGTCGGCGGCCGGCAGCCGGTAGGCCAGATCTCCTCCCGCGGGATCGCACTCGGCGAGCAGCACCGGCCGCGGCCACACGGCGGCCAGGGCCGTCGCGGCGGTGGTGACGCCCGGCGCGCCCTTGTCGGCGGCCAGCACGATCAGCGCCACGTCAGCGGGCCCCCGGGAGTTCGGCAACGGCGATCTCCCCGCTGGAGGCGTAGCCGACCACCTCGGCCGAGACGGCCGTGTCGACGATCACGGTGACCAGGCCCTTCTCCCCGACGCCGTGGACCAGCGCGCTCGCCGCCAGAACCCTGGACCGCTCGGTACCGCTGCGGCTGGGAACGTGCACCACCTGGACCCGGTCACCCTTGATCAGGCCTTCTGGCATCTGCCCGGGTTTCAGCGCCAATCCCACCTTGGCCTTTCCCGGTCCGAGCTCCTTACTGGCGTTTATCCCCATGTCATTCGTGAGCAAGGTGCCGGGCAGGATGGTGACGGCGGCGAACGATTTGATCACCTCTCCGCGCTGCGACCACGGAACGTAGTCAATGCCGGTGTCGGCGATCTGGACTTCTTCCAGCGCTTGTTCGGTGAATTGCTGGCCGGCGCCCACCTGCTGGATCACGCGGACCGCGGAAATACGGTCGCCGCTGCGCATCACCAGAAGCGTGGTCGCCAGGGCGCCGCCCAGGATCAGGAGGACGGCGAGTGCGGCCAGTGCGGGCTTACGCTCGCGTGGGGGTACGGGGAGCTTGCGCTCGGCGGAGAGCGCACCACTTGGCCCCGCCGAATTCGTGGCGGGTTTCTCACTGGTCCTCATGGGTGGGGGGCTCCCATATGCGAAATTGTAGAATTCACGCCATTATGTGCATCCACGTGCGGGAGTGGGGCGGGAATGCGGTGACCAATGCTCGTTTCGCAGGTGGGGGCCTGTCAACACCAAAACGGTAGACCGGTTGGGTTGGGTTGGTTGATTCAGACCGAAATTTCGTGATACAGGGCGCAGAAATCACAGGCGTCACGGGTGTCACAGTGCTGGGGATCTTGATGTGATATTTGGGGATCTTCTGAACGGGTTCAGGTTGTGGGATCATTCGGGACATGGCCAGTCGTGTGCGGTCGTTCCTTGCCCGTCCTGGTGTGCGGGCGTTTGTGGGGCGGGTGGCTTCCGCCCGGGTGTCGCGGAGGGTGGCCAGGAGGCTGCATCGGGCGGCCAGCGGGCTGGCGGCGGTGACCTCCGAGGTGGACGCTTATGCGGGCCTCCTGGAAGAAAAGGCCGACGCCCTCCACGCCAAGACCCACCCCCACAAATCCCCCTAAACCCACCCTCGACCCCCAGCCCCCTCCACCTCGGCACCCACCCCCACCACGCGCTTCCACAACCCTCAGGCGCTTCCCTCCGGTCACGGCCCCCCGTCCGCCCGCAGGCACTTCCCCACCGCCCCTCTCGCGCCCCACGTCCCGCGACACCCCACCCCGCAGGACTCCTCCCTCGCGCCCCACACCCGCGGCACCCCTCCTTCCGCTCGCGGCGCCCACCCCGCCCCGCAGGCACCCCCTGTCACGGCGCCACATGTGGTTCCCCACCAGTCCCCGCCACCGCGACCACGGCTCCTCATCGCCGTCGACTTTCGCCTCCTTCCTCCCTCGAAACGTCACGCTCCGTAATCGACCGCTCCTCACCGCTGTCCGCGATTCCGGAGCAGCCGGTCGCGGCCCGACACGCCCGTCAATCCCCAAGCTCCCCCTGGCCAAAGCCCTGGTCACAGCCTGCGTCCACAGGGTTATCCACAGACCGCGCCCCAAGTCCTGGCAAAATCTCCCAATGTTTTCCACAGGTCCGTTTCGTTGTCCACAGGCGAGCCCGATCATGCCCGTGCCGTCAATCCGCGGGCCTAACCTCACTTCTGGCGTTACCGTGACGCCGAGGTCCGACCCCCTGCGAGGAGACGGCACATGCGGATCATGCTCACCGTGCTCGGCGAGCAGGGCGACCGTGACGTGGTGGTCGAGCTCGACGACGGCGTCACCGTGGCCCGGGTGGCCGAGGCCCTCGACGGGGGGCGGGAGCCGCTGGCCAAGGTCGTCAAGCTGCCCCGGTCCCGGGCGCCGTATGGGATGTCGTCGGCGCCGCCGTACCCGCAGCATCAGGAGCGGGCGATCCCACGCGTCCCCGAGCAGCGCGAGCCCGAGCGGGGCGACGGGCTGGGGCAGGAGGGTCCGGCGCTGTGGCGCGGCGGGCGGCAGGTCGACTCGCGGGCGCTGGCCAGGGCGGTTCTCCATGACGGCGACCGGATCACGCTCGAACGCCATCTGGCCCGCGCGACCGTCACCGAGGAGCCGCTCGGCGTGGCCGAGGTGCGGATCGTGGGTGGTCCGGGGGCGGGAGCGGTCCACCGGCTGAGCCTGGGCTCGCATGTCATCGGTTCCGATGCCATGTGCGCGATAGCCGTACCGGATCCTGTGCTGGCGCCTGAGGCGGCGACGCTGCGGATCACGCCCGAGGCGATCACGATCGAGCCGGTGCGCAGGGAGCCGCCGCCGGGACCGCGGCGGCGGCGGATCAAGGGCCGCTACGCCGAGGAGCTCACCGAGCTGGCCGAACGCGACGACCAGCGCGAGGCCGACCGCTGGGAGGCGTCCGAGCGCGCCCGTTATCTCGCGCCCGCCGACGACGACCTGCGGGCGGTCTGGCCCGGCGGTCCGCCGGAGCTCGACGGCAAGCCGCTGGCCGAGGCCGCCGACTGGCCGGAGCACGCGTTGCTGACGTGCGGGTCCTCGGTGTTCGCGCTGGGCGCGGTGGAGCCGCGCGACGCCCATCTGGCGCCTGCTCCCGAGGGTGGTGTGGCGTATAACCGGCCGCCGAGGCTGCGGCGTCCCGAGCCGGAGCGCAGGTTCGAGCGGCCCGCGGAGCCGCGCAAGAACGAGGGGATGCGGCTGCAGTTGCTGGCCGCGTTCCTGCCCGCCGTGCTGGGGGTGGTGCTGACGCTGGTGCTGGGTCAGTGGTACTTCCTGCTCATCGCGCTGATGACCCCACTGATCATGATCGGCCAGTGGTGGAGCGACCGGCGCCACGGCAGGAAGCAGCACCGCCAGGCGATGCGCGAGCATCAGGAGCGGCTGGCCGAGTACGAGCGGGTGGTCGAGCGGGCCCGCGCCGACGACGAGGTGGCCCGGCGTTCCGACGCCCCCAACCCCGCCGAGGTGCTGCTGACCGCGACCGGCCCGCGCAGGCGGCTGTGGGAGCGGCGCATCCACGACCCCGACGCGCTGCGGCTGCGCGTGGGGCTGGCCGACCTGCCCGCCAACCTGGAGCTGGTCGAGGAGAGCGGCGGCGGCCGGCTGGACCCGCCGCTGTGCGCCAGCGTGCCCGTGGCCCTGGCGATGCGCCGCCTCGGCGTCGCCGGGGTGACCGGGCCGCGCGAGACGTCGACCGCGCTGGCGGGCTGGCTGATCGGCCAGGCCGCGACCCTGCACAGCCCGCGTGACCTGGCCGTGGTGGTGCTGTCCGCGCATGCCGACGGGGAGCGGCGCTGGAGCTGGGTACGCTGGCTGCCCCACTGCGCCCCACGCGGCGGGGAGGACTGCCTCGTCCTGATCGGCGCCGACCCCGACTCGGCCGCGCGGCGGGTGTCCGAGCTGGCCGCCCTCATCGACGAGCGCCAGAACACCGCCATCCCCGAGCTCGGCAAGATCCCCACAGGCTGGGACGATCTGGGCGGCCCCGAGCCTCCCGCCTTCTCCACCTACGACGAGCGTCCCTACGACGTTCTGGTCGTCCTCGACGGCGCCCAGGCCCTGCGTGGGCTGCCGGGCATGCCGCAGGTCCTGCGCCACGGCCCGCGCGCGGGCGTCTTCACGCTCGCGCTCGACGAGGACCAGCGCCTGCTGCCCGAGGAGTGCGCCACGGTCGCGACGTGCGGGGCCGATGGTCTGGTACGCCTGCGCGGCGGCGGCCTGGACGCCATCGGCGCGGTGCTGGCCGACCAGGTGTCCCCGCAGTGGTGCGACCGGCTGGCCAGGTCGCTGGCGCCGATCCGCGACGTGAGCAGGGACGACCCGTCGGGCAATCTGCCGGAGTCGGTACGCCTGCTCGACCTGCTCGGCCTGCGTGCCCCGACCGGCCAGGACATTCTCGCCGGATGGCGCGACACCGGGTCCACCAGGGCGTTGATCGGCATGGGTCCCGACGGCGCGTTCCCGATCGATCTGCGGCTGGACGGTCCTCATGGGCTGGTCGCGGGCACGACGGGCGCGGGGAAGTCGGAGCTGCTGCAGTCGCTGATCTGCTCGCTGGCCGTGGCGAACCGGCCGGACCAGCTGGCGTTCGTCCTGATCGACTACAAGGGCGGGGCGGCGTTCAAGGAATGCGCCCGGCTGCCGCACACGGTGGGCATGGTCAGCGACCTCGACGGGCACCTGACCCGGCGGGCGCTCGACTCGCTGGGCGCCGAGATCCGGCGGCGCGAGCGGTTGCTGCTGGACGCGGGGGCCAAGGACATCGACGACTACACCGACCTCCGGCGGCCATCTCCCGGCGGCCGGGACGTCACCGGGTCACGGCTCGGCAGGCCGTACGCGGCTTCCTCTGCGGACGGCCTGCATCCGGGGGTGAGGCCCGCGATGCCGCGGCTGGTGCTGATCATCGATGAGTTCGCGGCGCTGGTGGCGGAGTTGCCCGATTTCGTGGCCGGGCTTGTCGACATCGCGCGGCGTGGCCGGTCGCTGGGCGTTCACCTCATCCTGGCCACGCAGCGCCCGGCCGGGGTCGTGACGGCTGACATTCAGGCCAACACCTCGCTCCGGATCGCGCTGCGGGTGACGGAGCCGGTCGAGTCCACGGATGTGATCGACCTGCCTGACGCGGCCCACATTCCCAAGTCGGCGCCGGGTCGCTGCTTTGTGAAGTCGGGGGCTGGGGCGGCGGTAGCCGTACAGACTGGGCGGGTGGGGGGTCGCGCGCCCGGCGCGGCCGCGGACGAGGGCGGCAGGCGACGCGCGGTCCGCGTGGTCGAGCTGGACTGGCGCGCCCTGGGCAAGTCGCTGCCCGCGGCTCCGGAACCCACCGAGACCTCGGCCGTCACCGACCTCACCCTGCTGGCCGACGCGCTGACGGAGGCCGCCAGACTGGCCGCCGTACCGCCCCAGCCGAGCCCATGGCTGGAGCCCCTGCCCGACCAGCTCGTCCTCCCCTTCGACGGTGACACACCACAGGCTGACGACCTCGACGGTGACACACCACAGGCTGGCGACTTCGATGGCGGTGCACCGCGGCCCGGTGGGTTCCGCGAGGTGGAGCCGCTGGTGTTCGGCGCCACCGACCGGCCGTGGGCGCAGGACCGGCGGCCGCTCACCCTCGATCTCGCTCACGGTGGCCACCTGCTCATCGCCGGCGCCTCGCGAAGCGGCAGGTCCACGGCGTTGCGGACGATCGCCGGTGCCATAGCGGCGCGCACCTCCCCCGCCGACGTACACCTGCACGCCGTGGACTGCGGCTCCGGTGCCCTCCTCCCCCTGGTCGCGATGCCACACTGCGGCGCCGTGGTCACCCGCGACCAGCTGGACCGGGTCGAGCGCCTCCTGTCCCGCCTGCGCGCCGAGGTGGGCCGCCGCCAGCAGATCCTCGCCGAGGCAGGCCATGCCTCCCTGGCCGAATGCCGGCAAGCGGGGCATCGGCTGCCCTGGCTGGTGCTCATGCTCGACCGCTGGGAGGGATACGTGGCCGCTTTTGAGGCGTACGACTACGGCCGCCTCACCGAAGCCCTCCTCCAGCTCCTGCGCGAGGGCCCGGCGGTGGGGTTGCGGGCGGTGGTGACCGGCGACCGTTCCAGCCTGCTGGGCCAGGTCTCCACGGTCTTCGACGACCGCCTCATCCTCCGTCTGGCCGACCAGGCGGACTACGCCCTCGCCGGCCTCCCCCTCAAGGACCTCCCCGCCGCCATGCCCCCCGGCCGCGCCCTGTCCACCGGCGAACACGGCGTGGTGGAAAACCAGATCGCCCTCCTGACCGAAGACCCGTCCGGCCAGGCCCAGGTGGCGGCCCTGCAAACACTGTCCAGAGCCACCGCCCCCGCCGACCTCGACGAAGACCAGCACCCCCTGCGCGTGGACGCTCTTCCCATGCGCATGACCGCCGACCAGGCTTTGGCCCTGCGCCCGTCGTTCACCGCCCCGTCCCCGCTGTGGGCTCTCCTCGGCGCGGGGGGCGACGCCCTGGCCCCGATGGGCATAGACCTCCTGGCCCACGGCCCAGGCGCGGTGATCGCCGGCCCGCCGAGATCCGGCCGCTCCTCGGCCCTGATGACCGCCGCCCACTCCCTGATCGCCCAGAACACCCCCGTGATCGCGGTGGTCCCCCGCCGCAGCCCGCTACGCGACCTCGAAGGCGCCACGGCCATCCTGGACGGCAACGGCACCGGCCTCCAGGAGTTGGTGGCCCCGCTGACGAGCTACGTGGTGATCGTCGACGACGCCGAACTCATCAACCCCGACGCCCCGCTCGGCATGGCCCTGGACGAGATCCTCCGCACGGGCCGGGACGGCGACCACGGCCTGATCATCGCCGGCGCGACCGGCGACCTGGCGACGGCCTACCGCGGCTTCGTCGCCGAGGCCCGCAAGTCCCGCACCGGCCTCCTGCTGTCCATCCAGAGCCCGGCCGACGGCGACCTCTTCACGGTACGGCTCCCGCGCGGCGCCGTAGGCGGGCCCCCGGGCCGCGGCCTCCTCCTCACCATGGGCACCACCACCCCCATCCAAACCGCCCTCCCCTCGCTTCCCGCCCAGCCTCCGTGAGTTCCTGACCCGCCTGAAGGACCGTTTCCGGAACCACTCAATCCGCGGACCGTTCCATCACCCCCTTCAGGTCACCGCATGGGGCTTGCCCGGCGCACATCGCGGTGGGTTGTCGGCACGAGGCGCACCTCCCAAGCTGCGCGCACGGGGCGCACCTCCCGGGTTGTCGGCATGGGGCGCACCGCCTGGGTTGTCGGCATGGGCGCATACCCCAGGTTGTCGGTATGGGGCGGAAGGCGGAGGAGTTGGGTGGGGGCGTTGGGAACGCGTCAATGTGGTGTAGGGAGGGCGTCAAGATCGCTGGGGTGGGGTCGGTGGGGTGGTTGTGTTTGGGGGGGAAGGGGGATGCAATGCCCGATCTTGACAGCCTGCTCAATCACGGACACGCACGGCCCAGTGGCGCCCCGCCCGGGACGCGCGCGGACCAGCCGATGTGGAGGGATTCAGGACCAGACAGCGAAGCGGCTCCGCGCTGGGGTGAGGCGGGGATGGATCGGGGGCGGGTGCGGCGGCTGGCCGAGGATCTGACTGAGCAAGGGGTGCCGCCTCTGGCCCAGGCGCTGGAGAAGATCGTGGGGCTTCGGGTGATCGAAGCCTCGCCGACCGCGTTCACACTGAGCCTGTTCGTCGCCTACACCGAGGCCGAGGGGTATCTGGCCCAGCGTGTACGGCGGCGGCTGCAGCGGGTCTCGGAAGCCAGCGCCAAGCTCATGGACGGACGGCAGAACTGGAAGCGGGGCGAGGACGCCAGCACGGTGTCGCCGGAGACGTTCGATGCCTGATCCCTGGGAGCGCGTCCCGGAGGCGACCGTTGCCGCGCTGGGCTATGGGAAGTACCTCGCGCATGCCAACATCGGGCTCGCCACCGCCGCCTGCGCGGTCGTGTGGGGCGGCTGGCCGTTGCTGGGCAAGCTTTATGTGCATCAGTACGACACGGGTGCCCTGGCGGCGGCGTACCAGGTGCTTGAGGATGCGGCCGGCGATCTCGGGGCAGGACGGACGAACATCGCGGATCTTGTGGCGGGGCTGAGTGCCGAGCAGTGGCCAGGGGATGATCGCCGGGACTTCGACGCCTGGATGCGTACGCTCGGCAGCGACCTGCTGTCCGAGGAGATGTCGGCCCGGCTGCTCGGGATCATGTTGCTGGTCAGCGCTTCGTTGTTGTTCGCGTTCATCGTCTACACCTCGGCGGTTGTGTTGCGGTTGGTGTGGCTTGCCGTACAGGTGCTGCGAGCTTCTTTCGGGGGTGGGGTGGGGTTTCTCGCGGCGCAGGTGGCGGCGGGCAAGCAGGCGCGGGTGTTGTTCGCGCAGTTCCAGGCGCAGGAGGCGCGGCTGACGACGGCGCTCAACGGGATCGCGACGGCCATCGCCGCCGGGCTGGGAGCCAAGGTCGCCAAGGACAGCCTGACCGGCGACCGGCAGGGACTGCTCGACCTACGGCAGGCGACGATCAATCAGGGACCGGCGCTGGTGTGGGGGTTCGCCAACCATGTGGAGCGCAACCTGACGGCGAAGATGATGACGGGCCGTTCACCGCTGTTCTCGGGCCGGGACGCCCGCGCGGGAACGGGCGCCAAGGGCCAACCCCGGCCCATGCCCGCTTCTCCCCACGACCTGACCCCGACCAAGTGGCAGCTCGGCGCCGCGGCCAAGGGCGCCATGGACGTGATCAGCGGCCGCATGCCCACCGGCTTCCTTCTGCCAGATCGCTACGAAAGCGGCGCGTACCAGGGATACGAGGACATTGAGCGACGACTTTAGGCATTCCTTCGGCTTCGACCCCGACGAGATGCACACCTTCACCGGCGACTTCCTCGCGGCGCTCAGCCAGGTACAGGAGGAGATGGCAGAGCTGACCGGCCAGGGACACGCCGCGGACGGCCAGGTGACGGTGGCGTACTCGGAGCTGAGGGGCGTCCACAACCTCAAGATCGGCCCACGCGCGATGCGACTGGGCGCCGACACGCTCGCCGAGACCATCCTGGAGGCCATCGCGACCGCCAGAACCGACCTCCGCACCCAGGCCGCCGACCTAGTCACCAACTCCCTGGGCGACACCGCCGACCTCGAAGACACGGTGACCACCCTGGCGACCACCGCGGAAGACGCCCTGGCCCGCAGCCTCCACAACACCACCACCCTCACCAACCGCCTCCGCTGACCCTCCCGACACCCGCAACCCCCAGCACCAGCCAGTACGGCAAGCCGCCCCGCACGACGGCCAAGGTGCTGGCATGGCACCGGTAAGACCACAGGACGCGGGACACGAGGCGTGAGACACCCTCAGGACACGGACCCGGTACACCCGACGCGTGACACGAGGCGCGGAGCACCCAGAGAGCACGGGCCCAGGACGCCAGACGCACGGACCGCGTGGCACGGGAACCGACAGCGCACGGGTGGCGAGGCGCGAGGCGCGAGGCGCGAGGCGCGAGGCGCGAGGCGCGAGGCGCGAGGCGCGAGGCGCGAGGCGCGAGGCGCGAGGCGCGAGGCGCGAGGAACCCACAGAGCACGATCCTGGGGCGCCAGAGGCGCGGAGTGCGTGGCACGGGGACACGAAGCGGTTGGTGGGCAGGCGGAGTGGGCGGGGTGGCTGACAGGCGTGAGGTGGCAGGAGCGAGAAGGCAGGGAGGCGGGGAGGTGGCGAGGCAGGAGGTGGCGAGGCAGGAGGTGGGGGTGGTGTTTGGGGGTGGTGGGGTGGGAGAAAGGTGGGTGTTGTCCGGGGAAAGGTGGTTCACCACTACTCTGGGGCGCGTCGTGTGATCGGGGAGAGGTGACATGCAGACCAAGAAGGACCTCTACCAAGCGCACCGCCTGATGCAACAACGCCTGGGCATGGCGCTGCTGCAGGCTGAGCCGGATGTGCCGGAGTCGCCCCTGCGCCGCCAGAACATCGCGATGTTCGGCGGCATCCTGGTGGCTGTTCTGATCATGGCGGTGTTCGGGATCTGGGGTCTGGTCAGCCCGGGTGGCGCCACGAAGCTCACCGAAGCGGGCCAGCTCCTGGTGGAGAAGGAAACGGGCGCCAAATACGTCTACAGCCAGAAACAGAGCAGGCTGCTGCCGGTGGCGAACTATGTCTCGGCGCGGCTGATCCTCGACACCCCGGACGTCAAGACGCGCAGCGTGGCGTCGGCGTCGCTGGACGAGCTGGCCAGGGGGCCGCTGGTCGGCATCCAGGGGTTGCCTGACTCCCTTCCCCCTCGGGACAAGCTGGTCAAGGCGCCCTGGTCGGTCTGCGTGGTGGACGGGCCCGACCCTGCGGGGGGCGTGAAGCAGTACACGACGATGATCGGCGGGATCGACGTCGGCGGGCGGCCGGTCGGCGCCGGGGTGATGGTCGTCATGGACGACCACGGTCAGAAGTGGGCGATCTGGAACAACCACCGCATGCGGATCAACGACTCCGGTGTGAGTGCGCTCAACGCCAAGCCTCGCAAGGTCCCCGCCTCGTGGCTCAACGCGGTCAAGGTCGGCGTCGACTTCGCGGGGCCGAAGGTGGCCGAGCGCGGCAAGAAGGTACGCGGCCCGGACGGCAAGGTGACCGCGATCGTCGGCCAGGTGTTCAAGGTGCCGTCGATGACCGGGGGCCCCTCACGCTGGTACGTCCTCCTGACCGACGGCCTGGCCGCGATCACCGAGACCCAGGCCCTTCTCCTGCTGGAGGACCCGGCCACGAAGAAGGCGTACGGCAACCGGAGCGCCCAGCCGATCCAGATCGACGCCGCCTCCGCCAACGCCTCCCCGTCCCGCCAGCAGATCGCCGGCGCCGGGCTGCCCGAGACCCTGCCCAAGGCGATGACGCTGCCCGCGACGGCGCCACTGTGCTCGGTGTACGGCGACACGCTGAAGGGCTCGTTCTCCGCCAAGATCACCGGGGGCAGTTCGCTGGCCCTGCCGACCCCGGCGTCGAGCGGCGGCCAGGATCGGGTGGACCAGATCCTGCTGCCCCCGGGCAGCGCGGTGGTGGCGGGACAACTGCCCGGCGACGGACAGATCGGCTCGATCACCACCTACTTCCTGATCAGCGATCAGGGCGTCCGTTATCCGCTGCAGTCGGGCGACCAGATCGCCAAGCTCGGCTTCGAGGCCGGCGACGTGGCCCCGATCCCCGGCAACCTCCTCCAGCAGATCCCCACAGGCCCCACCCTCGACCCGGCCACCGCCCTGTCCCCCCTGACCGTGGCCAGCCGGTAAAACCGTGCCGAGCCGGTGGAACCGTGCCGAGCCGGTAGAACGGTAGCGAGCCGGTTGAACCGTGGCGCGCCAGCAATAGTGGCGCGCCGGCAGAACACCGGACCATGCCGACCGCGCCCCAGGCAACCGGCAAAACTCCTGACGGCCGCCAAGCAGACACCCCCCAAAGCACACCAAACCCACCCTGACCCCTAGTCAAGGCACTAGACCGGAAAAAGGCCCGCACATTAGGATCACTTCCGGTCGTGACAAAAGGGGGATCACCGGTGTCAGAAATCGAGCGGGACGAGCTGACCTACACCGCCTCCGGCCTACGCGACGGCACCCACGGCTACACCGACGAAGCAGCGGCCATCCGCCTCATCCGCAACGCCTACCGGCACGAAGCCCACCTGACCTTCTCGAACTTCGGCATGGTCCCTGGCACCGGCGACCTCCACGAGGCCTACGCCGAGCGCCACACGGAACTCGTCCACTATCTGGCCAACCTGACCACGGCCATGGAAGACGCCGCCCAAGCCCTGGCCGCGGCCGCCCGCAACTACAAAACGGCCCAGACCGCGAGCAGCCAACGGTGAACACCTTCGACCCCGCACCCCTCGTCGATCTGGTCACCAACCTGGCCTACGCGGCCAGGAACATGGGCAGCGACGCAGACGAACGCCGCCTGCAGGAGGCGGCACAGGTGCACCGGCAACTCTCGCGCGACCTCGCGCTACTGGCCGAAGACCCGGTCCACGCCGCGATCGCCGACTGGAGGGGCCAGGCGGCCACCGCGTTCCGGGAACGCTGGGGCAAGGTCTCCGACCCGAAGGTCATCGCGGAGATCATCAGGACCAACGAGGAGGTCGCCAGGATTCTGGAGGCTTCGGCACAGGCGTCACACCAGACGAAAAAGGCCCTGTACGAGCTGCTCCGCACCATCCTTGAGGCCATCGCGATCGGTTACGCGCTCTCGTTCGTCTCGGCGGGCGTCTCCGCGGCACTCGCGTACGGCAGGGCGATCCGCGCGGCCGGCCAGGCGGTGGGCCTGCTGAAATGGTTCCAGCTCACGGCCAGAGCCCTGGGCCTCGCCCTGCGACGCCTCCCCCGGCTGAGTGGGACCGGGCCGCTGGGCGCGTTCGACGCGGCGTTCACGAGCCGGTTCGCCACCACGCTGGCCGGCTACAAGAACGTCTACAAGATCGGCTTCAAGGCGATCATCGGCACCCAGATGGCCGCGCAGGGCCTGTCGGGCAACAGCGTCTTCAACCTGAGCCCGATGACGTTCACGCAGGCTTCGCGCATCGCGACGGCGGCGGCAACGTTCGGGTCGCTGGGCAAGGTGATCCTCTCGGGCGGCAGGGCGATGGCCGGCCGTAAAGGATGGGAGTTCGGCGCGGGGCTGCTGCAGGGCGCGTCCGGCTCGACGTGGGCGGCCAGCCTGGTGAAGTCCGGCGGGGACATCGGCGTCTCCGCGGCGGCGTTCGGCGCCTTCGTCTCCTCGCGTAATGGCATGATCGCCCTCAACCCGGCGCTGGCCGTGCTCAAGAACCCGCTCACGGCGGGTTTCCGCGTCATCATGCCGCTCAGCACACCGGCCTACGTCGGGAACGTTCCACGCTTCGAGGCACCGGAGCCCGGCGAGGTGCGGAAGGTGGGTTTCGTGCCGTTCGAGGGCGGCTCGCTCGCCGACATAGCCGCGAAGGTGTACGGCGACGCCGCCCGCTGGCCGGAGATCTACGAGGCCAACAAGGACACCCTGGGCTCCGGCACCACCCCGAAGCCCGGCACCCTGCTCAGGGTGCCCCTCGACCCCTAGATGCCAATCTCGGGCAAGATGCTGGTGTCGGGCTCCTTCATCTTGGGCATCGGGTCGTCGCCGATCGTCAGCTCGGCCGGATTCCAGACGGCCTTGGCCTCGATCAGGTTCGGCGCGCTCTGGTTCAGCGCGGACATCATGGGCAGCATCCGGGTGAACTGGCCGAAGGCGGCCCCGGCGATGGCCACGACGGCCGAGGCCTTCCAGATGAACTTGGTGTGGGAGCCGAACACTTCCTTCAGGCCCTTCCATAGGCCGAAGATGGCCCTGGAAGCGGCGACACGGGCCTGGGCGTGCATGGGCGGGTACACCGTGGACGCCAGCACGTAGGCCGCGATCATGGCGATGACGAGGGCGTACGCGCCGACCAGCCAGGACAGGAAGTGGGTGACCGAGGCGGAGGTGTCAAGCGTGCGCCCGGCCCCCTGGCCGCACCGGTCGATCTCGTCGAGCGACTTGTCGAGAAGATCGACCTTTCCCATGAACGCCTGATAGGCCTCGCCGGTCCAGATCTTGTCCTTGCCCGCGTTCACCGCCATCGTCCGCACCGACTCACGCAGGAGCTTGATGGAGGACGACGACGGGCACTGGTCGTCGATGGAGGTGGTGGCCACGCTGAGCCAGTCCTGCGAGGCCTTCTTCATCGCGGCGGGATCGGAGATGATCAGGCCGAGTATCGCCGCGATCGGCGCGGCCTCCGGCAGCACCACGGTGGCCGCGGTCACCTCGGCGAAAGCGTTGCGGAAACGCTCGAAGTCGTCCTCGTAAGCCATGCCGGTCGGTCACTCCTTGCCGAGTACGGGCGGTGCGATGTCCTCGTCGCCGCCCCAGACGCCCTCATCCTCGGCGAGGTACGTGGAGCGTTCGCGGTCCTGGTTTCCGTCGCCGCCGGCGCCCGCGCCGCCCATGGGCGCCATCGGCATCATGGGCATGCCGCCGCCGTTAAGCGCCTTGGCGATGCTGCCCATGCCGCCGGCCCCGCCGAGGCCGCCGCCCGCGCCACCCCTGCCCAGCCCGTTGTCGGCGCCGGAGAAGCCGCCGGTGCCGGTGCTGGTGGGCATGCCGGTGAGCCGGCCGTCCGGCAGGGTGGGCGTCCGGTTGGTCAGGTCGTTCAGGCCGGGCACCTTCGGATCCACGCCCGCCAGGTCCGTCTTGGCGTCCTGCAGCCTCTTGTCCAGATCGCCGGTGTCGAGGTTCGGCGTGTTGGTCGTCGGCAGGTTCGGGTTGGGCATGTTGGGGCTCGGGGTGTCGGGGCCCGGCCGGTTGCCCAGGTTGCCGTAGTCCGGCTGCTTCGGCGTGTCGATCTTGTCGTCGATCTTGTCGATCTTGTCGGAGTCCTTGGGGTTCTTCAGGTTCAGGTCGTCCAGGTCGGTCGGCTTCTTGCCGAGGTCGCCGGGACCCTTCATGTCGTCGGGACCGGGCATCTTGAGCCCGTCGCCCGGTCCGCCGGGGCCCGTCTTCAGGCTCGACGGGTCGAAGCCGGCGCCCGTCGGCATCTGGGGTCCGGGCCCGCCCTGAGGCCCCGCGTTGGGCGGGGGCTTGCTCTTCTCGTGGGCGTCGTCGACATGCTGCGCGACGTCGCCCAGCGCCTTCTTCCAGGAGTCCAGGACTTCCTTGCCGTCGGAGAGGGCCTTGGCGGCGCTGTCGACGGTGTTGCGATGGGCCACGTTGAAACCGCCGCCGATGAACCCGAAGGTGCCGCTCGGCATGTCGATGACTCTGGTCTTCTCGCTCAGGCTCGTCAGGTCGCCACTGCGGTTCCCGATGTTGGTGCCGAGGTCTCTGACCAGTTTGGTGTTCATCTCGAACCCGCGATCCTTGGTCGCTGGGTCGACGACCGTCGCTCCGGGCATGGTCAAGCCGGCGAACGGGTCGGACGCGCTGGAGCTCCCTGTTTCCGCCACTACGCCCCCAAAAAGCTGATCACATCCATCCCATACGTTACGCCGATCCCACGCGTGCCGTACAGGAAACTTCTGGACATGTCGCCGAGAGCACACTTTGTGGGCCTAAAACCCACTGAGCAGGCACAACTCCACATCGACGCATAATTGTTATGGAGAGTTAACCTGATCTTCCCGGCAAGGTGCGACGTATGGTGACTAATGTGACCAAAGCGCCGACATTGTCTGACGTGGTATGTCAGCAGGTCACGTCAAGGCGCACCAGTGAACCAGCTGAAGGAGAAACGTGGGAGCCGAGCCGCAGACTCAAGTAAGCCAAGCCGACCTGACCGCCGCCATGCACCTGATCGAGAAGGCGGCCGAGGACATCCGGAAGATTCAGCTGAATCTCGACATGGCCGGTGCGTCCCTCAAGACCAACTGGGTCGGCGAGTCGCATGCCGCCTTCAACGCCGTGCACGTCAAGTGGCACGAGCGCATGGACGTCATCCTGGGCAGCCTGCGCCGCCTGGCCGCCAGCATCCAGGGAAGCGGCAAGAACTACGCCGAGTTCAACCGCGAGCGGACCGAGGCGCTGAACAGCATCGCCAACCTGATCAACCAGGCGCCGGTCACCCGCTGAACCCGTTCTGACCTCCCAAGACTGGAGACCACGTGTCCGACGACATCTACGACGTCACAAAGATCAACTACGGCGGCCTCTCCGAGGGCGAGACCGAGTTCGGCACCGCCTTCAAGAGCCTGGTCACCACGCTGGAGACCCTGCAGACCGAGCTCGACAAGAAGACCGCGATCTGGCAGGGCGAGGCCAAGGTCGTCTACGAGAGCGTCAAGGTGACCTGGCAGACCGAGGCCAGGGACCTGGCGCAGTTCGTGGACCTGCTGGCCAAGAACATCAACATCACCGGCATGAACATGCGGCAGGTCGAGAAGGTCAACTCGCAGATCTTCGACGGCCGCTAAACCGGTCCAGGGGGGATCGTGGGAGACTCTGGCGGCGTAGACGTAAGCCGCAAAGCGATCAAGGCACTGCGGACCGACCTAGAGGAAGCGCTCGGGATGCTCGATCCCACGCTCAAGCAGGGAACCCCGGCCCCCGGGATGAAGCCGGTCCTGCGCCCGGAGGGTGAGGCGTTCCAGGTGGGGCGTGGGGATGCGCTCTCGGGTTTCTGGCCTGCCGCCACCGGGTTCCAGACGAGCACGATGAACGCGGTCACGACGGTCTCGAACTCCTACAACATGATCAATGCGCAGGTGGGCAACGCGATCGACCTGTTCACGCAGGTCCTGAAGAACCTCGACGCCTTCGAGACCGGCGGGGCGGGCAAACCCGGCCAGGCGGAGGTCTGAGGAAGGGGGGTCCGTGCCCGAACAAGAAGGCACCATCAAGTACCAGATCACCAGCACGGAGTTCGACGGCGCGACGCTCGACATGCTTCGCGAAACGCTGAAGAACAACAAACCCGAACTGGTGAAGCTGGCGGCCGCCGAGCTCTCGTCGGCGAAGAAGCGGCTGGACAACCTGGTCGCCGTCCTGGACAAGCACCTCGCCGCGCTGGAGACATCCTGGCCGGCGGGCGACGACGCCACGATGGTCAAGGACCAGTTGCGCAGGCTCAAGGGATCGGCGGAGAACGTCTCCAAGGCGATCGCGTACGAGTCCGGCGGAAAGGCGTTCGGGGTGGCTCCCGCGCTGGTCTCGCAGGCGACCCTGCTGGCCGCGATGGGCGGCAAGAGCGTTCCCAAGGATCCGGGCAGTGACATCTCCTTCCTGGAGGCCGCCTACGAGGGCGGCACGGCCGGAACCGTGGTGGGCGCGGGGGTCGGCTTCTTCGTCGGCGGCGTGGGCACCGTCCCCGGAGCCGTGATCGGCGCCATCTCCGGCTCGATCATCGGCGGCATCACCTCGTTGTTCTCCGACACCCCCTTCGCCAACCTGTTCGGCGAGTCCAAGGAGGAGAAGGAGCGCAAGCTCGCCAAGGAGCACATCCAGAAGCTGAGCGAGCTGACCAAGATCAACAACGATCTGTTCCCCGACACGCTCAGAACCAACACGCCCGACTGGAACTTCACCTTCAAGGACCCGGCCCTGTCCCCGTACAAAGGGTCGATGCCCAACGCGGGCGGACTGCCGACCGGGACGAACGTCGCCTTCGACCCTGACGCGCTCAAGGGCTTCGACCCGAGCCTCAACGGAGACCTGAACGCCGGCAAGCCCGGCCAGATCCCCGGGTTCGACGCGTTCGACCCGTCGAGCAAGCTGCCGAGCGGCGCCAACCTCAACGGCACCGGCATGGACGGCTCCGGCCTCGACGGCAACGGTATGAACGGCGACGGCATGAACGGCGACGGGAACCTCAACGGCGGCGCCCCCAACGGGAACCTGCCCGGCACGCCCGGCTTCGACCCGAACGCGCTCAGCGCCCCCAATGGCAAGGGCGGCCCGGAAACGACCCTGGCCGGGTACAACCCCGAGCTGTCCACGTTCAACAGCGGCAACCCCGCCACCACGTACGGCAACAACGGAGTGGGCGCCGGCGGCCCGTCAGGCGGCATGAGCAACGGCAACGCCAACGGCGCGATGGGCGCCGTGCGCGCCTACGGCGGCGCGGGCTCGATGACGCCGATGATGCCCATGACCAGCGCGGGCAACAAGAGCGAAGAGGAAGAGCGGGAGCGCAGCACCTGGCTGCTGGAGGACGACGACGTGTTCACCAGCGACCAGAAGACCACCAACCCGCTGATCAACGGCAAGTCGAAGGGCAAGGCATGAGGCCCCCGGACGACTGGGGCCAGGCGCCCCCCTCGCTCGAACTCACTCCCAACTGGCCAGGGCTGGACGGGTACGGGGACCACGACGGCCCGCACATCGACCACACGCGCGTCAAGCAGATCCTCAAGGTGCTCAGGGAGGATCTGGGCGCCCTGAAGGGCAAGGCGGGCGAGCTCAGCGCGGGTGGAAGCGGCACCCCCGCGGACCTCAAGACCGCGGGCTACATCGGCCCGGAGCAGACCGGCAAGTGGGATGTCGCCAACTACTTCGGCCAGAACGCCACGCAGGCGCACGAGGTGCTCAACGGCAAGTATCTGATGCTCATCGACCATGTCGAGAAGCTGGTCGAAGGCATCGAGAAGGCTGTGCGCAACTATGAAAAAGGCCACCAGGACAGCAGTGCTTAGGATCGGCAATGGCTGAGAACAAGGGCTGGGAGCCCATCCGGATCTACGACTACCTGGGCGACTTCGAAGAAACCAAGCTGACCAGGGACGAGATCGACCGGCTCCTCCAGGCCACCGACCCGGACAAGGTCGCCGCCGCCGGCCAGGCGTTCCTGACCGCGATGGAGCTGGTCGGGCCGCCCGACGGCAACCCCAACGCGGCGGAGGCGGGCCTCAAGGGCGCCCTGACCCGCGCCGCCACGGAACTGGCGAAGGTGTGGCGCGACGACGGCGCGACGACGGCGCAGAACACCCTGCGCGCGCTGCACGCCACCGCGGGCGCGATCGGGGACGCCATGATGCACACGGCGGCGCCCCTGTCCGCCTACGCGCACACGCTGCGCCAGTACCGCTCCACCATGCCCTCGAACGCGACGCCGGAGAAGACCGGTGAGGTCGGCGGCACGACGGGCGATCCGGAGACGAACACTCCCAAGACGCCCGACGAGGCCGCGCGGGCGCATCTCAAGGCGCTCAACGGCGAGATCATCACCTACAACGGGCAGTTCGCCGACGGACTGGCCTTCGACTTCCCGGCCATCACGCCGATCGAGGTGGCCACCAAGAAGTCGGCCAAGATCGACCCGGGTGGCGGCTCCAACGTGCCCACCGGCAAGGACGGGACGTGGCAGGGCGAAAGCCAAGGCACCGGAGGAACCGGCGGCACCGGTGGCACCGGAGACACGGGGAACGACGGCGTCCAGAAGCCCGGCGACCAGACACCCGGTGACAACAAGCCAGGGGACCAGAATCCGGGCGACGACAAGCCCGGAGACGACAAGCCCGGCGGAGACAACAAGCCTGGAGACGACAAGCCCGGAGACGAGAATCCGGGCGAGCAGAACCCGGGCGACCAGAACCCTGGTGACAAGGCACCGGGCGACGACAAGCCCGCGGACCAGAAGCCCGGCCAGGAACAGGAGAGCGTGCCCCCGGTGATCGGCGGCGAGCCGAAGACCGAGCTGTCCGACTTCCAGAACAACCCGCCGACGACACAGACGCAGACGCCCACGCCGACCACGACGCCGATCACCCCGACGACCACCGGCAACCCGCTCACCCCGACGGGGGTGATCACCAACGGTCAGCCGCCGCCCGGCACGGGCTACGGCACCGGCTCGACGGGTGGTCCGGGCGCGACGCCCGCGGTCCTTCGCGGAGGTACGCCCGGAACCAGCTCACCGTTCATGCCCTTCATGCCGGCGGCAGGAGGCGCGGAGAGCGGCGGCTCGGAGCGCGACCGGGACATCTACGACCCGGAGGGCGACGTCTGGGCCGTTCCCCATCACCTCAGCCCGGACCGCATCGGCTGACCCCTCACATGTCCATACGATCGCGGATCCGGTCGAGTTCGCCCATGGCATCCTCGACCACGCGGTTGTAGGCGGATTCCGCCATCCGGACGTCGGCGAGCATGCCGTCGGGGTCGTTGGCGTGCCGCATCGGGTTCTGGTCGCCGAAGGCCTTGTCCATGGCCTCCGCGATCTGGCTCTGAAGGTGGGCGATGGCCTCGGAGATCAGCAGCTTGATGCGGTCGGCGAGCTCGCCCGAGCTCAGCCGCATGGCCTTGGGATGGAGCGTGAGTTCGCTCAGGCCCGCGCTGGTGTACTCGACGAAGACCAGCCCGTCCTCGTCCTCCGCGCGTCCGACGAGCTCGGACAAGGTCTGCTGGAGCTCCCCCACCTTGGCGAACTGGCGCTCGGCCGACCGCATGACCTTGTCCAGGTCCTCGGCCCGGAACTCCCCTTCTTTCACGAAGCCCCTCCAAAAGGATGAAATTTTCGGAGAAGCCTACTTCACGCGGGCCCGGAGGTTCACGGCTTGCCCGCCGGCGCCGGGGCCTGCTTGGGCTCGATCCAGTCGAACTTCTCGTGCCCGTCCGGCAGCGCGCCCGGCTTGGGCGGCGCCTTGAACGACGGGTACTTGCCGCTGTCGAAGGTGATGCTCTTGAAGTCGATCGCCGCGTCGCCGCCCGGCGTCACGTAGCCGAACTGGTGGCGCTTCTTCAGCACCGTCGTCATCACCTCGCCCGCCGCCTTCAGCGTGGACGACAACGTCATCGTCAGGATCGCCGTCGTCGCGTTGACGCCCAGCGTCACGAACTTCTCCAGCAGCATCCCGGCCACCATCGTGTTGGGCAGCGCCTGCAGCCGCTTGGCGAAGATCAGCAGGCCCACCGCGGCGACGGCCAGGTTCGCCATCCGCAGCCAGAAGTTCCGGTAGCTGGCCGCCACCTCGTCGATCATGCCGCCGACGTCGCCCAGCGTGGAGCGCAGCGCGCCGATCTCCCGGTGGAAGATCCACAGCACCCGCTCGAACTCCTCGCGGTCGCGGGCGATCCAGCCGTCCTTGGAGGTGCTGATGAGCTGCGGGAGGAGCTGCTTGATGCCGTCGTCCAGCCGGGCGGCGACGCCGTTCTTCCAGTTGCTGGCGGCCTGCGCCATGCCGGGCTCGTTGGCGATCATGCCGCCCGAGATGATGATCGCGGGCGACAGGCCGAGCCCGATCTTGCCGACCTTCTTCAGGTACTTGTGCACCTTCGCGCCGAACGGCTCCGCCGCCGGTGGCGGTGAGGCGGGCACCACCGGCCCGGTGCCGGGCGGGCCGAACGTGGGCGTGGCGTAGGGATTGCCCGCATGGAACGGCACCGCGGTGGACGGCGTATAGCTCGGGATCGGCGTGGGCGGAGGATAGCTGGGCGGCGGCGGGTAGCTCATCAGCGGTACCTGACCTTGCTGGCCTCCTCGGCGGTGCGCCAGTTGCGCCTGGCCTGCTCCAGCCCGGCCGACCAGCCGTCCACGGCGCCCCCGGCCTCGCCGAGCGTCGTGTCGGCCCAGGTGCGCAGCTCCTCGTAGGCCCCGCCCATGATCAGCCCGCCGAACACCCCGAAGCCGAGCCCGTCCACCTGGGTGGTGCCGACCAGGCCGCGCACGAAGTCGACCGCGACCGCGAGCTCGTTGTCGACCCGGCCGCGCAGGTGGGTGATGGCCGTGGAGGTCACGTAGATCTCCTGCTTCGGCGCGGCGGCGATGCCGTTGGTCCCTGTGTTCGCTGTGGTGCCAGGCTGATTTATTGCCACAAATCCGGATTCTTGCCGACATTCAGCGCCATCCCTGCCGATAGCGCCGTTTTTCATGATCGGTTCAGCGAGCCGTCAGCCGGCGCTCGCCACCGGTTAACCCGCCGCCGGTGGCCTTCCCCTCATGGAGTACAGCGAACACGACCTCGACGACCTGGTCCGGGCCAGCGAACGCGGCATGCGCGAACTGCTCGACGCCATGGAAGGGCTGAAGGAGGCCTCGGGAGTAGGCGAGAGCCGTAGCGGCATGATCAACGCCGCGGTCGGCCCCAACGGCCGGATCAGCAAACTCAAGATCGAGGCCCGCGCGATGCGGCTCGACTCCGCCGAGCTGGCCGAGCAGGTGGTCGAGGCCGTCACCGCCGCCCAGGACGACCTGGACCGCGCCACCCGCGCCCTGCTGCCGCCCGGTGAGAACGCCGACCCGGCCGCCGTCATGCGGCAGTTCGAGGACCTCCAGGACGGCTTCGCCCGGGAGAGCGACGACCGCGTCGACCGCCTCCAGCGCATGCGCACCAGAGACCGGGACGAGTAGGCGCGGGTCAGCCGGACAGCCCCCGGATCCACGAGTACACGTCCAGCACGCCCAGAGCGAGCGGGAAGAGCGCGACGATCAGGATGACGTCCACGATGTCCCCGGCCCGGCCCCAGAACGGCGAGGGCCGCCCGGCGGGCAGCCAGAGCCCCAGCCCGAGCGCCAGCAGCGCGGCCCAGAGCAGTCCCAGCGCCAGCCCGGCCGCCGCGACCGTCCCCATGCCCGCGCTCATCCCGACGCCCAGCGCGACCAGGCCGGCCACACCGGTGACCAGCAACCAGACACGCTGGCCGAGCCCGTGGTAGACCCGCGAGCGCATGATCAGGGCCAGGCAGAGCACCGCGGCCATCGCCACGGCCATCCACGTGGACTCCATGACCAGGAGCACGAGCGACCCGGCCCCGGTCAGCGCGAGGCCGATGATCATTCCGGTGGAGTAGCGGCGGGCCTGTCCGGTCCGCTCCAGCACGGCCGCGCTGTCGAGCCGCTGGTTGTCGGCGCGCAGTTCCTCGGCGTTGGTCGGCAGTTCGGGCAGCGGCACCCTGGCCATCTTGAACGACAGCCCGGGAACCATCGGGCTGAAGGCGATCAGCAGCGTGACGGTGATCGCGGCCACGCCGGCCGCCGGGACATCGAAGATCATGACGATGGCCGCGCCGATCGCGCCCACGACCGTGGCGATGGCCGTACCCAGGAATCCCGCGACGCCGTCGGAGGTGAGCGCGGCGCCGAGCGTGGCCACCAGTGCGGTGCAGGCGAGCGCGGCGAGCAGTTGCGGGGCGCCGACCACCCCCGAGCTCAGCGCGAACAGACCCCCGAGGAAGGCGTACGGCAGGGCCGTGTAGCCGATCAGCGCGCCGGCGAAGGAGTTGCCCACGGCCCGCGACAGCACCGTGCCGACGATCAGCAACACCAGCGCGAGCATCCCCGACACGACCGCGAGGCTCACCGCCGACCCGCCGGCCAGCATGAGCGCGGGCGCCCCGAGCGCGAGCAGCCCGGCGGCCACCCCGACGCCCATGGCCTTGGTGTGGCGCTGCTCCCAGCGTCCGGAGCCTTCCTTCACGCCGGTGGCCACCACGTCGGCCACGTCGTCGAAGAGGGCGGCGGGCATGGCCGCCTCCCGGGGACGCAGATAGAGGATCTCCCCGTCGAGCACCCCCAAAGCGCCCAGCGACTGCCCGAGGTCGAGCGGCGCGCCGCCGAGGCGCTGCAGCACCCAGCCGGGGTCGGAGGCCGCCTCTCCGCCCGCCTCCCCCAGCGCGCGCAACAGGCCCGGCATCACGTGCGGCAGCGGGATGTCCGCGGGAAGCGCGAGGTCGGCCCTGCGGCGCGGGGCGACGACGGTCACATGGCAAAGGGGCGTCAGCGGGGCCGGGGCCTGCGGCAACGCGCCCTGCTGGATGGGCTGCATCGGCTGTTGCATCGGATGCTGTATCGGCTGATGAGCGAGCGAAGTCACGACCGTTCCTCCTCCAAGGGACAGGCCGAACATATCGGGACATTGCATCTGGTATGAAGGTGATCTGCGACAGGAGGTTTCACCACCAGTGAGCATCGTTGTAGTCCGGCGCCCGGAACGCCGGCCCAGCCCGCAACCTCCCCGAGGGGAGATTCTGCTGGAATCGCCCCCCGAGATCCCCGAGGTGCAGCCCGCAGGGCTGATGGGCATGCTCACCTGGGTGCCGATGCTCGCCGGGGGCGCGGCGATGGGCCTGATGTTCACCGCGGGCGGCAACTCCAGCCCGCTCATGTACGTCGCCAGCGGCCTGTTCGCCGTCTCGATGCTCGGCATGTCCATCGGCCAGATGGGCCGCAACGCCGGCGAGCGCAAGAATCGCCTCAACGGCCTGCGCCGCGACTACTTCCGCTACCTGGCCCAGATCCGCCGCAAGGTCCGCAAGGCCGCCGTCCAGCAGCGCGAGGCGCTCGAATGGAGCGGCCCCTCGCCCGACTCGCTGTGGTGGGTGGCCATGGGCCCGCGCCTGTGGGAACGTCGCCCGCGCGACGACGACTTCGGCACGGTACGGCTCGGCACCGGCGTCCAGAAGCTGGCCGTGCAGCTCGTCCCGCCGGACTCCAAGCCCGTCGAGGACCTCGACGCGCTGTCGGCCGGCGCGCTGCGCAGGTTCGTCCGGGCCCACTCCACGGTCTCGCAACTGCCGGTGGCCGTCGCGCTCAACTCCTTCGCCCGCATCCACCTCAGCGGCGACCCGGTGGCCGTCCGCGAGCTGGTCAGGGCGATCATCGCGCAGCTTGCCGTCTTCCACTCCCCCGACGACATGCGGATCATGGTCTGCGCCGGTCAGGAGTGGATGCCGCACTGGGAGTGGGTGAAGTGGATGCCCCACGCCCTCCACCCGGAGGCGCGCGACGGGGCCGGCCAGGTCAGGCTGATCACCGACAACATGGGCGAACTCGACCAGATGGTGGGCGACGAGCTCAAGGAGCGGGCCAGGTTCCGGGCCGGGAGTCCAGCGGACGCGCTGCCGTACCACGTCGTGATCGTGGACGGCGGGACCGTGCCGCACGACTCCCAGCTCGGCACCGACGCCATCCAGGGCGTCACCGTGATCGACCTGTCGGAGTCCACGGGCGTGGTCGAGGAGCGCAGCATGCTCCGGCTGGACGTGCAGGCGGACGGGTTCCACATGGTGAAGATCGACCACGCGGGCAAGCGTTCCACCACGCGGCTCGGCGACCCCGACGCGCTCGACTTCCTGCGGGCCGAGGGCCTGGCCCGCCAGCTCGCGCCGCTGCGCGCCTCGGCCGTGTCCGGCGGCGGCGAGGCCCAGGACATCCTGGGCGTCAACACCTCGCTGACCGACCTGCTCGGCGTCGGCGACCCCAGCAGGCTGCACCCCGCCGTGACCTGGCAGCCGCGCGCTGGCCGCAACCGGCTGCGGGTGCCGATCGGGCTCGGCGCCGACGGCCGTGTGGTCGAGCTGGACATCAAGGAGTCCGCGCAGGGCGGCATGGGCCCGCACGGCCTGGTCATCGGCGCGACCGGCTCCGGCAAGTCGGAGCTGCTGCGCACGCTGGTGCTCGGCCTCGCCATCACACACTCCTCGGAGATCCTCAACTTCGTCCTCGTCGACTTCAAGGGCGGCGCGACCTTCCTCGGCCTGGAGACCCTCAAGCACGTCTCCGCGGTCATCACCAACCTTGAGGACGAGCTGCCGCTGGTCGACCGTATGCACGACGCGCTGCACGGCGAGATGGTGCGCCGCCAGGAGCTGCTGCGCTCGGCGGGCAACTACGCCTCGCTACGCGACTACGAGCGCGCCCGCGAGCAGGGCGCCGACCTGCGGCCGATGCCCACGCTGTTCGTGGTGCTGGACGAGTTCAGCGAGCTGCTGTCGGCCAAGCCGGAGTTCATCGACCTGTTCGTCATGATCGGCCGCCTGGGCCGCTCGCTCGGCGTGCACCTGCTGCTGGCCTCGCAGCGCCTGGAAGAGGGACGGCTGCGCGGCCTGGACACCCACCTGTCCTACCGGATCGGCCTGCGAACCTTCTCGGCGATGGAGAGCCGGGTGGTCCTGGGCGTGGCCGACGCGTACGAGCTGCCGTCCGCGCCCGGCAACGGCTACCTGAAGTTCGACACGACCGGCATGACCCGCTTCAAGGCCGCCTACGTCTCCGGCGCCTACGTCGCCGACCCCTCCGGCGCCGTCACCCCCGACGGCCGCGCGCCCTCCCACCAGATCTTCGAGTACGGCACCGCCTTCGTCCCCCTCCCGGAGGAGGACGAGCCCCCCGCGCCGGAACCGGACGAGGAGGACCAGCAGGAGGAACCCGCCGGCGGCGGCCAGAACAGCCTCCTGGACGTCGTCGTCGACCGCCTGTCGGAGCACGGCCCGGTGGCGCACCGCATCTGGCTGCCGCCGCTCGCGGAGCCGGCCACGCTGGCGCACCTGCTGCCGCCGCTGACGGTCACCCCCGAGTTCGGCCTGTCCACCGCCGACTGGCCGGGCAGGGGCAAGCTGCACGCCGTCGTCGGCATCATCGACAAACCCTTCGAGCAGCGCCGGGACCCGCTCTGGCTGGACCTCTCCGGCGGCGGCGGCCACGTCGGCCTGGCCGGCGGCACCCAGAGCGGCAAGAGCACGACCCTGCGCACGCTGGTGGCGGGCATGGCGCTCACGCACACGCCCCGCGAGGTGCAGTTCTACTGCCTGGACTTCGGCGGCGGCTCACTGGCCTCCCTGGAGGGCCTGCCGCACGTGGGCGGCGTCGCCACCCGCCTGGACGGCGACCGCGTACGCCGCACGGTCGCCGAGATCTCCACCATCCTGGAGCAGCGCGAGCGCGGCTTCGCCGAACAGGGCATCGAGTCGATCACCGCCTACCGCCGGATGCGGGCGGAGGGCACGATCGAGGGCGACGGCTGGGGCGACGTCTTCCTGCTCGTGGACGGCTGGCTCACGCTGCGCCAGGACTTCGAGGGCCTGGAGCCGACCATCACCGACCTGGCCGCGCGCGGGCTCGGTTACGGCATCCACGTCATCGCCTCGACCAACAAGTGGTCGGAGTTCCGCCCCAGCATCCGCGACCTGTTCGGCACCAGGATCGAGCTCAGGCTCGGCGACTCCTACGAGTCCGAGGTCAACAGGAAGAAGGCGCTGGCGGTGCCCGAGGGCGTCCCGGGCCGCGGCCTCACCAAGGACGGGTTCCACTTCCTGTCGGCGCTGCCGCGCATCGACGGCGTGCAGAACCCCGACGACCTCGCCAACGGGGTCCGCGGTCTCGTGCAGGCCGTACGCGACGCCTGGAAGGGCCCGCAGGCCCCGGTGGTACGCCTGCTGCCCGCCGTCCTGCCCGTCGCGACGCTGCCGGGCCCCGACCAGGCGGCGCCGCACCAGATCCCGATCGGCATCGACGAGGCGACGCTCCAGCCCGCGCTGCTGGACTTCGACAACGACCCGCACTTCATCGTGCTGGGCGACAACGAGAGCGGGAAGTCGAACCTGCTGCGGCTCGTGGCCGAGAGCCTGGTCGCCAGGCAGACGACCGCCCAGGCCATGATGATCATGATCGACTACCGCCGGGCGCTGCTCGACGCGGCCGTCGGCGACCACCGCATCGGCTACGCCGCCTCCAGCGCGGCCGCCACCGAGATCATCAACGACGCCAAGGGCGCGCTGCTCAGCCGCCTGCCCCCGGCCGACCTGACCCCCGACCAGCTCCGCTCGCGCAGTTGGTGGGCGGGCTCCGACCTGTACATCTTCGTCGACGACTACGACCTGGTGGCCACCTCGTCCAACCCGCTGCTGGGGCTGGTGGACCTGCTTCCGCAGGCCCGCGACATCGGCCTGCACATGATCATCTCGCGGCAGATGGGCGGCGCGGGCCGGGCGATGTTCGACCCCGTCATCCAGCGGATGAAGGACATGGCCAGCCCCGCGCTCATCATGTCGGGCAGCAAGGACGAGGGCTACCTGTTCAACAACGTGCGGGCGCAGCCGCTGCCTCCCGGACGCGGCACCCTCGTCGACAGGAAGTTCGGCACGCGCCTCATCCAGACCGCCTTCCTCAGCCCACCGGAGACCGAAGAGTAGGAAATGGCGAACCTCGAGATCCACTACAAGGCACTCGACCAGTGCCGTACTGCCATCTACAAGGCCAAGAACCAGTACGGTGACGTCCGGCTGGAGAACAACGACGGCAAGGAGCCCACCTACGACAAGGAGGGCAAGGTCGAGATCCGGCGCAAGGCGACCCCGGCGGAGGCGGCCGGGCACCTGACCGACTCCGCCGCCCTGGTCAAGATCGTGGACGAGGTCTGGTCGACGCTGATCAACGAGGGTGACCAGGCCAAGAGGAAGCTCCACGACGTGGAGATCGGGCTCAGCACGGTGGAGCAGAACATCAAGGACGCGCACAAGGCGACGTCATGAGCGCGACGCCGGCCGTACCGGAGAGGATCGCCGCGCTCCAGCGCAAGGTCACCGGCGACCCCGCGGCACTCGACGCCATCGCCAAGTCGTGGCGGGGCATCTCGGACGAGACCGACGACTACGTGGGCTCGCTGGGCCGCGCCGTCAACGTGGTGGACGAGGCCTGGTACGGCCGCTCCGCCGACGCGTTCGTGGAGTACATGCGCAAGTACGGCAAGGCCGGCGAGGGCCTCTACCTGCTGCTGTCGAACGCCGCGTCGTCCCTCGACACGGCGGCGTCCTCGCTGCGCTCCGCCAAGTCGGGCGTGGACGGCATCGCCACCAAGTTGATCACCGACATGACGAACCACCACACGACCTACTTCGCCAACAACAAGGACGCCACCGAGGCGGGCTGCGACGCGGGCACGAAGCCGCTGATCGACCAGGCGGAGATCGACGCCAAGGTCCACGTCGACAAGGCGGAGAAGGACGTGAGCGCCGCGAAGAAGGCGATCCGCGGCTTCCTGGACGGCCGGCCGCTCACCTTCGCCGCCATCCCCGAGGTCGCCAAGGAGGAGTTCACGCCCGCCAAGGGCCGCACGATCGTCTGGGAGCCCACCGAGGGCTACGGCAAGAACGGCGGCGGCGCGGGCGGCCCCGACGGCGGCGGCGGCGGACGGAACGTCGGCGGCTACGGCCCCAGCGGCCCACCGCCCCCCGCGGGCGGCGGCCCGGCGCCGACCGGCAAGGTCAAGGAGTGGATCGAGCAGGCCATGAAGATCCTTGAGGCCAACGGCGTGCCGATCGGGAAGATGAACCCCAACGACATCTGGATGATCATCCAGCACGAGTCGGGCGGCAACCCGCACGCCATCAACCTGTGGGACTCCAACGCCGCCGCCGGCCACCCCTCCAAGGGACTGATGCAGACGATCGACCCGACGTTCAACTCCTACGCGCTGCCGGACCACAGGAACATCTACCACCCGGTGGACAACATCATCGCCGGGGTCCGCTACGCGGTCGACAGGTACGGATCGGTCTCGAACGTGCCCGGCGTGGTCGGCATGAAGACCGGCGCCGGATACAGCGGCTACTAAAGGAAAGCGCCCCCCGGTTCCTCCCGGGGGGCGCTTACATGTCCGCTATCCGCAGTTGGCCCAGCCCGCGCTGGTGCTCCCGGAGCCCGCGCTCCCGGAGAACCGCACGCACTTGCCCTTGGCCGGCAGCTTCACCGGACCCGCGTAGTACTCGAAGTTGCCGCTGTCGGTCTTCGACCCGCCGCCCTGAACCTCCAGGGTGGCGCTGACCGGACTGGCCTTGCCGACGTTGACGGTCTTCATCGTGACCACGCAGTTCTCACCCGTGCTGTTGTTGTACAGCTGGTAGGTGACGCCGCCGGCGAACGACTGGCTGCGCTGGACGGAGAATCCGCCGCCACAGGCCGCGGTCGGCGTGTGCGGGTTCGGCTTCTCCGGCTCGGGCTTCGGCGGGTCGGGCTTCTGCGTGGGCGTCGGCTTGGGCTTCTCCGGCTCGGGCTTCTGCGTCGGAGTGGGCTTCTGCGTCGGCGTCGGCTTGGGCTCTTCCGTCGGCTTCTGCGTGGGCTTCGGCGTCGGGGTGGGCTTCGGCTCCTCGGTGGTCGGCGTCGGAGTCGGCTTGGGCTCCTCGGTCGGCTTCTGCGTGGGCGTCGGGGTGGGCTTGTCGGTCGGCTCCACGGTCTTGGTCACCGTGGCCGTCGGCGACGGCTTGCCCGAGCCCTTGCGCGGCTTCTCCGTCGTCGGCTGCGCCGTGGGCTGCTGCGCCGTGGGTTGCGTGGTAACGGCGGGCACCGAGGGCGCGCTGGTCGGCGTCGGCGGCGAGGTGAGCTCGGGCACCGACGGCGTACCACTGGCCGACGGCCACTCGGTCGGCAGCACCAGCGGGCCCACGCCGTCGTCGTCGAGCGGCGGAGAGGTGACCGCCCACGGGACCGTGACGGTGGGCTGCGGCTGCTCGGGCTGCCCCTGGCCGTCCGCGGGAACACCGGCCGAGGGCACGCCCCCGGTCCCGGTGCCCGACTCGCCGGCGACCGACGGGATCTTCACCACGTTGTTGCCGCTGGCCGCCGACTGCGCGACCGGCTGGATCTCCGCGTACCGGCCGGCGCCCCACAGCCCGACGCCGGACAGCAGCGCGATGACGCCGAGTCCGGCCACGAGGGCGAGCGGGAAGCGCTTGCGCGGGCGCTCGGCGCCCACGGCGGCCCCGGCCAGCGGCTCCATCCTGATCGGCGGCTGCTGCTGGTTCGGGATCTGCGGCGGCCCCCACGAGGGCCCCTGCTGCTGCTGCGGCGGCGGCGCCGGCGGAGCCATCGGCCCCGGCTGCACCGGCACCCCCTGAACGGGCTGCTCCTGCTGGACCATGGTCTCGGCGTCCGGGCGGACGGCCGGCGGCGGGATCATCCCGCTGGCCGGACCGGTGTCGCCGAGCAACTGCAGCAGCGCGGTGTACGTGGTCGGGCGCTGGTGCACGCCCTTGGCCAGCGCGGCCCGCACGACACGATGCAGCGGCTGGGCGTCGAAGGGCAGGTGCGGCTCGGCGTTGAGCACGGCCTGCCCGTCCTGGCCGAACGGCGGCTCGCCGCTGCCGGCGAAGGCCACGACCGCGCCCCAGGCGAAGACGTCCGCGTACGGACCGTACTGCAGGCCGTTGATCTGCTCGGGCGCCTGGTAGCCGACCTCGCCGACGGGGTCGCCGAGACCCACGTCGGTGACCCTCGGGCCGTCGGCGCCCATGATGACGTTGTGCGGGGTCAGGCTGCGGTGCGCGATGCCCGCCAGGTGCACGGCCGACAGGGCGGTGAGCATGCCGAGCGCGAGCCGTTCGAGCGCGTCCTCGGCCAGCGGGCCGTCCTCGGCCACGGTCTCGGCCAGGCTGCGGCCTTCGACGTGCTCACGGACCAGGTACGGCCGGTCCTCATGCCAGCCGGAGTCGAGCATGCGCGCGATATAGGAGCTCGAGACCCGCCTGGCCACGGTGAATCGAGCGAGAGCCTCCGGTGTGACCTCGGGCTCGGGCGGCAGCAGCTTGATCGCCCTGATGGGGGCGTCGTCCTCTGCCCGGCCCAGATACATGGCCCCGCGAGGACCCTCACCCAGGAAACCGATGAGGGTGTACTCGCCGATCTGCGGGGGATCCTCCGGCCGCAAAGGCGTCATTGGCCGTCTCTTTCATGAGTAGTCATGATCGAGACACATTGAACCAAAAAAGCCCCATATGCATCAGTAGTTTCGGTTACGATCCGACATTTCACTGTCAAGACGCCGTAGTGACACTAAACCGGACCGCGAGCCCGCCTCCGGCTCATGGGCATGAAGACCCGGGCGGTGATCACCAGGATCACCAGGAGCGTGGCGACCCCCGCGATGATCCCGGCCTTGGCGATCGCGTCGTGATCCACCGGCGGCGCCTTGGCCACCGCGTCCCTGCCCATCGGCGCGGGCGGCGGCGGGGCCACCACCGGGGCGTTGACCGGCTCGTACGGCAGGACCATCGTCACCGCCAGCATCGGGTTGACCATGCCGGCGCCGGTGCCCTTGCCGGTGGAGCCCTCCGCGGTGGCGATGACGCGGCGCCGTACCTGGTCCTGGTTGAGGTGGGGGAAACGCGCGCGCACCAGCGCGACCACGCCCGTCACGTACGGCACGGCGAAGCTCGTGCCGTTGAGATCGGCCTGGTAGGACTTGCCGGGCCAGGTCGCGGTGATCTCCTGGCCGGGGCCGAGCACGGCCACCGGCGTCTTGGAGTTGGAGAAGTCGGAGCGCACGCCCTGCCTGCCGGCGGCGCCGACGGCGAGCACGCCCTCGTACGCCGCGGGGTAGGCGGCGCTCTCCGTGCGGTCCTCTTTCCTGATGTTGCCCGCCGCGGCGACGATCACCGCGTCCTTGGCCAGCGCGTAGTCGACGGCGGCCTTCAGCGCGGGGTGGTGCTCGGCCTGGATCGAGATGTTGATCACCTCGGCGCCGAGGTCGGCGGCGGCCTTGATGCCCCGCACCAGCAGGCTGAGCTCGCCCTTGCCGTCGTGCGACTGCTTGAACGACATCAGGTTCACGTTCGGCGCCATGCCGTGGAAGGCGACGCCCTTCATGTCGCGGGCGGCGATGATGCCGGCGACGGCGGTGCCGTGGCCCACGCAGTCGCGGTAGCCCTTGCCGGTCAGGTCCGCCTTTCCCGACACGGGGATCTGCGGGTGGGTCAGGTCGACGCCGCTGTCGATGACGGCCACCTTGACGCCGTCGCCCCGCGTGAGCGGCCACACCCGCCGCACGTCCATGCGCTGCTGCGCCCACGAGACGCCGGGCTGGAAGTTGCCCTTCTCCGGGTCACAGTCGTCGCGCGCGGCCTGGGCCGCGGCGGGCGCGGCGAGGAACTGCAGCGCGACCAGGCTGACCAGAAAGGCGCGACCCATCATGGCCGTTTACCCTATCCGGTCAGGTTTTGACGGACCCCGTCCGGCTTTGAGAAAGCCTCGGGGGTACGGCTCCGCGGCCCGGGACCGCGGAGCCGTGGCGGGTCAGCGCGTGGCGGACTCGATGTTGCCCCGGTAAGTGTTGATCACCCGGGCCGCTTCCTGGAGTTCCTCGGCCATCCGCTGGAAGGAGGCCCGGTAGGTCTGCCAGGCACCGTTGAAGCGGTCGGCGCCCGGACCCGTCCAGGCCGTGCCCACCTTGGCAGCCTCGCGGTCCAGCGCCGCCATCGTGGCCCGCACCGTCTCCGACTGCTGCGTGAACTGGGTCGCCATCTGCTGCATTTCCGCGGGGTTGCCACCGAGCAGACCCTGACTCATGGTTGCCTCCTGCTGTCGCGACGAGAGAGCGCCCTCACCATAGGCATCAGAGGGGCCCATCGCCCCCAGTTATGCCGAGCGGTTATGGTCTTCCAGAGGATTGTTCTGACCAGGAGGAGCTTCGTCCCCATGCGCGAGGTTGTCGTCACCGGCGGCGGCACCGGCATCGGGTACGCGATCGCCGCCGCGTTCATCGCGCTCGGTGACCGCGTCACGATCACCGGACGCCGCGAGCACGTACTGAAGGAAGCGGCCCAGCGGCTCGGCGCCGCGCACGTGGCCTTCGACGCCGCCGCGCCCGAGGCGGTCAGGGACGCCGCACCACGCCTTCCCGGGCACGTGGACGTGCTCGTCAACAACGCGGGCGGCAACACCAACCTCGACCGTCAGCCGTCCGGCAAACTCCAGGACGTGGCCGCGGCCTGGTGGGCCAACCTCAACGCCAATCTGCTGTCCGCCGTCCTGGTCACGACCGCGCTGCTGCCGCGCTTCGCCAAGGGCGGGCGGATCATCTCGATCGGCTCCATCGCCGCCCGCGGCACCGGCTCCGGCTCGTACGGCGCGGCGAAGGCGGCCGTCGAGTCGTGGACCGCCGACCTGGCCGCCGAACTCGGCCCACGCGGCGTCACCGCCAACGTCGTCTCCCCCGGTCTGGTCGTCGACACCGAGTTCTTCCGGGGCCGCCTGACCGAGGACGGCATCAGGGCCAGGGTCAACAACACGCGCAACGGGCGACCCGCCACACCGGCCGACGTGGCCGAGACCGTACTCTTTCTGGCCTCGCCCGGTGCGAGACATCTGACGGGGCAGGTGGTCCACGTCAACGGAGGGGCTTACCTCGGTAGATAAACTCCGTTCCAGCTTGTCGAGGAAGGAAAAGACACCGGTGCACAAGGTTCTCATCGCCAACCGGGGCGAGATCGCCGTACGGGTGGCCCGCGCGTGCAAGGACGCGGGCATCGCCAGCGTCGCCGTCTACGCCGAGCAGGACCTCGACGCCCTTCACGTCAAGACCGCCGACGAGGCCTACGCGCTCGGCGGCCGGTCGCCGGCCGAGACCTACCTCGACATCGCCAAGCTGCTGCGGATCGCCGCCGAGTCCGGAGCCGACGCCGTCCACCCCGGCTACGGCTTCCTGTCCGAGAACACCGCCTTCGCCCAGGCCGTCATCGACGCCGGGCTGACCTGGATCGGCCCGCCGCCCGCCGCCATCGCGGCACTGGGCGACAAGGTGCGGGCCAGGCACATCGCCGCCAAGGTGGGCGCGCCGCTGGTCGCCGGCACCAAGGACCCGGTCTCCGGGGTCGAGGAGGTCGTGGCGTTCGCCGGACAGCACGGCCTGCCGATCGCCATCAAGGCCGCGTACGGCGGCGGCGGTCGCGGCATCAAGGTGGCCCGCACCCTGGAGGAGGTCCCCGACCTCTACGAGTCGGCGGTGCGCGAGGCCGTGGCCGCGTTCGGGCGGGGCGAGTGCTTCGTCGAGCGCTACCTCGACCGCCCGCGCCACGTCGAGACCCAGTGCCTGGCCGACGCCCACGGCAACGTGGTCGTGGTCAGCACCCGCGACTGCTCGCTCCAGCGCCGCCACCAGAAGCTCGTGGAGGAGGCGCCCGCCCCGTTCCTGTCCCCCGAGCAGGTCGAGACCCTCTACACCAGCTCCAAGGCCATCCTGCGCGAAGCCGGCTACGTCGGCGCGGGCACCTGCGAGTTCCTCGTCGGCCAGGACGGCACGATCTCCTTCCTGGAGGTCAACACCCGCCTCCAGGTCGAACACCCGGTCACCGAGGAGGTCTCCGGCATCGACCTGGTGCGCGAGATGTTCCGCGTGGCCGACGGCGAGGAACTGGGCTACGACGACCCGGCGCTGCGCGGGCACTCCTTCGAGTTCCGCATCAACGCCGAGGACGCCGGGCGCGACTTCCTGCCCGCTCCCGGGACGCTGACCGTCCTGCGGGCGCCGTCTGGGCCCGGTGTGCGGCTCGACTCCGGGTACGAGGCGGGGATGACGGTGCCCCAGACGTTCGACTCGCTGCTGGCCAAGCTGATCGTGACGGGGCGCGGCCGTACCGAGGCGCTGGAGCGCTCGCGCCGGGCGCTGGCGGAGTTCGAGATCGACGGCATGCCGACCGTGCTGCCCTTCCACCGGGCCGTGGTCGAGGATCCGGCCTTCACCGCCGAGCCGTTCGCCGTCCACACCCGGTGGATCGAGACCGAGTTCGACAACACGATCCCGCCCTATTCGGGGGAGATCGCCGACGGTGAAACCCCCGCCCGGGAGACGGTGACCGTCGAGGTGGGAGGCAAGCGCCTGGAGGTGGTCCTGCCCGCCGGTCTCGGTGCTGCCGGCAGTACGCCCTCGGCGAACACCAAGGCCCCCAAGCGCGGCGCGGGCGGCGCCAAGAAGGCGGCGGCCGGCGGCGACGCGCTCGTCAGCCCGATGCAGGGCACGATCGTCAAGGTCGTGGCCGGTGACGGCGACACGGTGGCGGAGGGCGACACGGTGGTCGTGCTGGAGGCCATGAAGATGGAGCAGCCGCTCACCGCGCACAAGGCGGGCGTCATCACCGGCCTGGCCGCGGCCGTCGGGCAGACGGTCACGTCGGGCGCGACCATCTGCGAGATCAAGGACGCCTGAGGACTCCAAGCCCGCCCAACCACCATCCGATGCCCTCCGGACGGGTAACGTGCGAGATGAGGAACTTTCCCGACCGCCCGTTCGTCCTGAAGGGCGAAGGAGGCTAGCTGCCCATGACCCACTCGCTGCGCCGAGCGGGGGCCGCGACCGCGGCTCTGATCGCCGGTCTACTCGCTGTATTCGCGCTGTCCCCCGCTGCACACGCCGCGGCGCCGCCTGACGCCCAGACCGTCCTGTCCCATTGGAAGGACAAGAAGGATCCGCTCTACGTGGAGAACGGCTCCGCGTTGACGTCCGACCAGCAGTCGGAGATCCGGTCCGCCTTGAAGGACTCCAAGAGCGACATCTACGTCGCGGCGCTGCCCGATGGCTCGGTCACCGACGTGAAGACCTACCTGACCACCCTGGGCAACGCGACGGCCGCGGCGAAGAACAACGCCCGCGTGACCGTCGCCGTCCTCGACGGCAAGACCCTGTTCGCCGGCTCGAACTTCGGCAGCGGCAGGACCGGTCAGATCGCGAACCTGTCGACGCGCAACAACTCCGACATCGCCGCAGGCATGAACGAGTTCGTCAACCGGATCAACCTGCTGGCCGAGGGCAAGAGCAAGTCCGCGCTGTCGTCCGGCTCGCCCAGCAGTGGCGGCAGCGGCACCGGCGCGCTGATCGGTCTCGGCGCCATCGCCCTGGTGGGTGGCGGCGGCTACTTCCTCTACTCCAAGAACAAGAAGAAGAAGCTCGCCGAGAAGCAGGCCAAGGAACTCGCGATGGTCAAGACGACCGTCGACGAGGACGTCACCAAGTTCGGTGAGGAGATCACCTCGCTCGACACCGACGTCACCCTCGCGGGTGAGGGCGGCCAGCACATCGACGAGTGGCAGCACGCGCTCGACTCCTACGAGAAGGCCAAGACCCAGCTGGCCACGATCGAGCGGTCCGACCAGATCCGCGAGGTCACCCAGACGCTGGAGGACGGCCGCTACTCGCTGGCCGTCGTCAAGGCCAAGGTCAACAACCAGCCGGTGCCCGAGCGCCGCGCGCCCTGCTTCTTCAACCCGCAGCACGGCCCGTCCGTCCGCGACGTCAGCTGGGCCCCGCCCAACGGCGCCGTGCGCGAAGTGCCGGCCTGCGCGCAGGACGCCGAGGCGGTCGAGCGCGGCTTCGACCCGCAGATGCGCGAGGTCATGGTCGACGGCCAGCGCCGCCCGTACTACGACGCGGGCCCGGCCTACCAGCCGTACGCCTACGGCTACTACGGCGGCTTCGGCGACATCATGACCGGCATGTTCATCGGCACGATGATGGGCAGCATGATGGGCGGCTGGGGAATGGGCGGCTACGGCGCCGGCTACTCCGACGCGGGCGCCGGCGGTGACTTCGGTGGCGGCGGAAGCGACTTCGGCGGCGGCGACAGCGGCGGCGGCTGGGGCGACTTCGGCGGCGGCGATTTCGGCGGCGGCGACTGGTAGATCGTCTTCTGATTCATCTGCGGGCGCGTCCTCTTCGGAGGGCGCGCCCGCTGTTCTTTCTTTCCGTTCGGGCCTTTCAGCCGTTACGGCAAGCCGGCCCCACGCCACCCGCCGACCCGCGCGGGCGCCGATCGTGGGGGTCGCTTCTCACGTCGGACGAATGCGCCGCCGCAACGGCCCACCTTGGCCGGGGGCCTGTGCCCTAGATGCCGATTGCCGCTTCGGGTTGCATGAGGCGGCGGGCCGCTTCGGTGATGCTGCCGGACAGGGATGGGTAGACGGCGAAGGTGTGGGCCAGTTGGTCCACCGTCAGGCGCTGCTGGACCGCTACCGAGACCGCCAGGATCAGTTCGGAGGCCCGTGGGGCCACCACCACGCCGCCCAGCACTATTCCGGTGTGGGGGCGGCAGAACAGCTTGACGAAGCCGTCGTTGAAGCCGGACATCTTGGCTCTGGCGTTGGTGGCCAGGGGGAGCTTGACGACGTTGGCCTCGATCTCGCCCGCTTCGATCGAGCGCTGTGCCACGCCGACCGCGGCGATCTCCGGGTCGGTGAAGATGTTGGAGGCCACCGTGGCCAGGCGGAGCGGCTGGACGGCCTCGCCCAGCGCGTGCCAGACGGCGATCCGGCCCTGCATCGCGGCCACCGAGGCCAGCATGAGCACGCCGGTGCAGTCGCCCGCGGCGTAGACGCCCGGAGCGGAGGTGCGGGAGACCTTGTCGACCTTGATGAAGCCGTTGTGGTCGAGCTGGACCCCTGCCTCGGCCAGGCCGATGCCGGTGGTGTTGGGGACCATGCCGACCGTCATCAGCGCGTGGGAGCCCTCGGCCACGCGGCCGTCCTCCAGCGTGACCTGGACGCCGTCGGCCGTACGCGTCACCGAGGCGGCCCTGGAGCGGCCCATGACGTTCATGCCGCGCCTGCGGTAGACCTCCTCCAGCACCTCGGCGCCGTCGGCGTCCTCGTTGGGCATCATGCGGTCGCGGCTGGACACGAGCGTGACCTCGCAGCCCAGGGAGCGGTAGGCGCCGGCGAACTCGGCGCCGGTGACGCCGGAGCCGACCACGATCAGGTGCTCGGGCAGCGCGTCGAGGTCGTAAAGCTGGCGCCAGGTGAGGATGCGCTCGCCGTCGGGCTCGGCGCCGGGCAGGATGCGCGGGGTCGCGCCGGTGGCCACGAGGACCACGTCCGCCCTGATCGTGCGCTCGCCCGCCTTGACGACCTGCGGATCCACGAGGCGCCCGTGCGCCTTGATGATCTCGACGCCCTCGGCGGCCACCCTGGTCTCGATGTCCATCGACTGGGCCTGGGCCAGCTCCTTCACCCGCTTGTTGACCAGCGGCAGGTCGACCTGCGCGACACCGGCGTCGCCGTCGAGCCCCCCGGAGAAGGAGACGCCCAGCGACGGCGCGTCCATGAGCGCCTGCTTGCGGACCGAGGTGGCGATGAGCGTCTTGGACGGCACGCAGTCGGTGAGCACGCAGGCGCCGCCTGGACCGTCCTGCTCGACCATCGTGACCTCCGCGCCAAGTTGCGCGGCTACCAGCGCCGCCTCGTAGCCGCCTGGTCCGCCACCGATGATCACGATCCTAGTCACGTGTCCCATTCTTCCGTATGTCCTGAGCAGCAGGCGAACGGGGCGGGGGCCGGGGCGCTAGTCTTAGCTGCTGTGCCTGTCTACGCCGCATACGGCAGCAACCTGGACCCTGGGCAGATGGCCTTGCGGGCGCCGCATTCTCCAGTCCGGAGCGCGGGCTGGCTGCAGGGCTGGCGCCTGACGTTCGGCGGCCCGGAGGCGCTGGCGACGATCGTCGAGGATCCCGACGAGCACGTCTTCGTGGTGCTCTACGACGTGCCCGAGTTCGACGAGGATTCGCTCGACCAGTGGGAGGGCGCGGCGCGCGGCGTCTACCACAAGGTGCGGCTGCGGGTGCAGACGCTTGAGGGCGAGCTGGTCGCCTGGTTCTACGTCCTCGACGCCTATGAGGGCGGCCTTCCGCCGGCCCGCTACCTCGGCTTCCTGGCCGACGCCGCCGAGAAGGCGGGCGCGCCGGACGACTACGTGAAGGAACTGCGCGGCCGTCCCTGCACGTCCCTCTGACCCGGCGCGACACGCCCGGGCGCGCGTGGACACGCCCGGGTGTGTCACCGGGATGGTCAGCGCAGCGGCTGGTCCTTGGTCTCCTTCAGGGCGAAGATGTAGACGAGCGTCGAGACCAGGGCCAGCGCCGACATGTACCAGGGGAAGGCCCCGGGGATCTTGGCGTCGATGAAGGCGGTCCCGATGAGCGGGGCCGTACCGCCGAAGAGGGCGACCGTGAGCGAGTACGGGAAGCCCGCGCCCGCGGCCCGCACCCGGGTGGGGAACAGCTCGGAGTTCACCGCGGCCGAGATCGAGGTGAAGCCCCCAAGGAAGATCATGCCAAGGCATTGGATGAACAGCAGGCTGGTGAAAGAGTTGTCCAGCATGCTCAGGAGCGGCACCGGCAGCAGGGTGAAGCCGACGCCGAAGGTGATCAGCAGGGGCTTGCGGCCGACGCGGTCCGACAACATGCCGAGCAGCGGCTGCAACAGCATGAAGAAGATGAGCGAGATCGTGCTGACGAGCTGCGCCTCGGTCTTGGAGAACTCGACGGTGATCTGCGCGAAGGTGGGGAGGAAGGTGGTCCACGTGTAGTAGGCCACGGTGCCGGCGATGGTGATGCCGACGATGAGCGCTGCCTGCTTGGGGTAGTCGCGCAGGAAGTCGAAGAGGCGCGGGCGCTTGACCTTGCCCTGCTGGATCTCCTCGGCGACTTGCGAGGTCTCGTCCGCACCCCTGCGGATCCACAGGCCGACGAGGCTGAGGACGGCGCCGATGGCGAAGGGGATGCGCCAGCCCCAGCTGTTCATGTCGGCGCTGGCCAGCATGGCCCCCAGCGCGGTGGCCAAGCCCAGGGCGAGGAGCTGGCCGATGGTCGTGCTGACGTACTGGAAGCTCGAGAACAGGCCGCGGCGGCCGGGTCCCGCCGACTCCACGAGGAAGGTGGTGGCGGCGGCGAACTCACCGCCGACCGACAGGCCCTGGATGAGGCGGCCCAGTGTGAAGATCATCGGAGCGAGGATGCCCGCGGCCTCATAGGTGGGGGTGATGGCCAGGATCAGCGAGCCGACGCCCATCAGCACGATGGTGAAGGTCATCGCGGCCTTGCGGCCGAACCGGTCGGCGAACGAGCCGACGAGCAGACCGCCGAGGGGCCGCATGAAGAACCCGACGGCGAAGACGCCCCAGGTGGCCAGCAAGGGCACGAGGGAGTCGCCGGCGGACTTGGGGAAGACCTGGACGGAAAAGTAGGAAATCAAGGCCGCGTAGGCGTACCAGTCGTACCACTCCACCACGTTGCCGATGCTGGCGGCCACGAGCTGACGGACCCGGCTGCGGGGAATGCCGAGCGGCGACTCAGCGACGGATGAGGTTGCCACCAGGGGCTCCTTTGCTTACAGGTCAGGTGGTGCCCTACTGTGCAAGTGGACGACCGAAATAGTCAAACATCCAGAGATTTATTTACAAACCCGACACAGAAACGGTTCTCAATGGACGTTCTCGACCGGCGCCTGATCGCAGCCTTGCAGGTCAGCCCGCGCGCGTCCTGGGGTGAGATCGGCCGGGTGGTCGGTGAGCACGAGCGCACGGTCGCGCGCCGGCTCCAGCGCGTCATCAACGAGGGCATGGTCCGCGTCACCGCGATCTACGACGACCTGCGCACCGGCCACGGCCGTCCGGTCCACCTGCACGTCCAGGTACGGCCCGGCGCCTCCGCCAAGGTGGCGGCGGCGCTGAGCGAGCGCCCCGACACCCGCTCGGTCTACTCCCTCACCGGCGAGGCGGATCTCGGCTGCGAGCTGGTCGCCCCGAGCAGGGAGATGCTGCACGACATCGTCTCCGCCGAGGTCACCGAGATCAGCGGCGTCCTGCAGACGCGTACGCAGGTCGTCCTGCACACGTTCACGACCGTGGCCGAGTGGCACGCGCCGTTCCTCACCCCCGAGGAGGTCGCCGAGCTGCGCCCCGTCTACAGCGCGGGGCCGCTGCCCGACCAGGACGGGCTCTCGCCGCTGGAGAAGGAGATCGCCGAGCTGCTGGTCGCCGACGGCCGGGCCGCGTTCACCGCGATCGCCGAGCGGCTGGACGTCTCCCTGCCGACCGCGCGCCGGCGGGCCGCCTCCCTGCTCGACCGCAGGCTCCTGCTCATGCGCGCCGAGATCGAGCCGGCGCTGCTCGGCCTGGAGGTCGAGGCGCAGATCTGGCTGAAGGTCCGCCCGCATGGGCTCGACCAGGTCGGCCAGACGCTGGCCGCGCACCCGGACGTGCGCTACTGCGCCGCCACCTCGGGCACCCACTCGGTCATCGTTCAAGTGGTCGCCGCGCACGAGGCCGACCTTTACCGTTTTCTCACGAACGTCGTCGGCCCGATCGACGACGTCACCGACGTCAACGTCACGCTGATCACCCGCGCCCACAAGCGCGGGCACCTCCGCAAGTCCGGTCTGCTCACATTGGAGAGAACATGACGCCCGCCGAGAAGGAAGTAGCCGACCTGTGCGTGGAGCTCATCCGCGTCGACAGCAGCAACTACGGTGACGGCAGCGGTCCCGGCGAGCGGGCCGCCGCCGAAGTGGTCATGGCCAGGCTGGACGAGGCCGGCATCGAGTCCACCTACATCGAGAGCGAGCCGGGCCGCGGCAACGTCGTCACCCGCGTGGAGGGCAGCGACTCCAGCCTGCCCGCGCTGCTGGTCCACGGGCACCTGGACGTCGTGCCGGCCAACGCCGCCGACTGGTCGGTCGACCCGTTCGCCGGCGAGGTGCGCGACGGCTACATCTGGGGCCGTGGCGCGGTGGACATGAAGGACATGGACGCCATGATGCTGGCCGTACTGCGGCAGATGAAGCGCGAGGGCAAGAAGCCCAAGCGTGACATCGTCTTCGCGTGGGTGGCCGACGAGGAGGCCGGCGGCGTCTACGGCGCCAAGCACCTGACCGCCCACCACCCCGAGCTGTTCGAGGGCGTCACCGAGTCGATCAGCGAGGTCGGCGGCTACTCGCTGGAGGTGGACCCGTCGCTGCGGCTCTACCTCATCGAGACGGCCCAGAAGGGCCTGGCCTGGATGAAGCTGATCGCCGACGGCACCGCCGGGCACGGCTCCATGCTCAACTCCGACAACGCCGTCACCGAGGTGGCCAAGGCTGTCGCCAGGATCGGCGCCCACGAGTGGCCGATCACGCTGACACCGACCGTGCGGACGTTCCTCACCGAGGTGGCCGACGCCTTCCAGATCCCGTTCGACCCGGCGAACCCGCAGAACGTGCTGGACAAGATCGGGCCGCTGGTCCGCTTCGTCGGCGCGACGCTGAGCCACACCTCCAACCCGACCCAGCTCGGCGCCGGCTACAAGTCGAACGTGATCCCCGGCCAGGCCACCGCCGTGGTCGACGGGCGCTTCCTGCCCGGCCACGAGGAGGACTTCTTCAAGACCATCGACTCGCTGATCGGGGAGAAGGTACGCCGCGAGTTCGTGCACCACGACATCGCGCTGGAGACCACGTTCGACGGGGCGCTGGTGGAGTCGATGATCGCGGCGCTCAAGGCCGAGGACCCGACGGCGCGGGCGGTGCCGTACTGCATGTCGGGCGGGACGGACAACAAGACCTTCTTCGCCGACCTGAACATCCGGGGCTTCGGGTTCGTGCCGCTGCGGCTGCCGAAGGACATGGACTTCGCCGCGATGTTCCACGGCGTGGACGAGCGGGTGCCGGTCGAGGCCCTGCAGTTCGGTGTGAGGGTGCTCGACAGGCTGCTCCTAAACTACTGAGGTGAGCAACGACGCCTACACCCTGGCACAGGACGCCGCCGCCGCGCTGAAGGGCGCGGCGGGCGTCGACACCTTCGACGTGGCCCTCGTGATGGGCTCCGGCTGGGTTCCCGCCGCCGACGCGCTCGGACAGACCGTCACCGAGGTGGCCTTCACCGACCTGCCCGGTTTCGCGCCACCCGCGGTGGCCGGGCACGGCGGCAAGATCCGGGTCGTCCGCACCGGCGCGGGACGCCACGCGCTGGTCCTGCTCGGGCGCACGCACCTGTACGAGGGCCGCCCGGTCGACAAGGTGGTCCACGGCATCCGCACGGTCGCCGCGGCCGGGGTGAGGGCGGTCGTGCTCACCAACGCCGCGGGCGGCCTGCGCCCCGAGACGCAGAACGTCGGCGACCCGGTCCTGATCAGCGACCACATCAACATGACCGGCGCCAACCCGCTGACCGGCACGACCTTCCTCGACCTGACCGAGGTCTACAGCAAGCGGCTGCGCGCGCTGGTCCGCGAGATCGACCCGGCCATCGCCGAGGGCGTCTACGTCGCCTTCCGCGGCCCGACCTACGAGACGCCGGCCGAGATCCGCATGCTGCGCACGCTGGGCGGCGACCTGATCGGCATGTCCACCGTCCTGGAGGCGATCACCGCCCGCGAGGCGGGTCTCGAGGTGCTCGGCGTCTCCCTCGTCACCAATCCCGGGGCGGGCCTGGCCGGCGAGCCGCTCAACCACGAAGAGGTGCTCCAGGTCGGCAAGGCCACCGCCGCGCGCATGGGCGGCCTGCTGGCCAAGGTGGTCGACCGGGTATGAGCGACCTGCTGAAGCAGGCCCGCGTGTGGCTGGCCCAGGATCCCGACCCCGACACCCGAGCCGAGCTCTCCGACCTCATCGAGCGCGCCGACCTCGGCACGCTGACGGCCCGCTTCGGCGCCAAGCTCGAGTTCGGTACGGCCGGCCTGCGCGGCGAGCTGGGCGCGGGCCCCAACCGCATGAACCGGGTCACGGTCATGCGCGCGGCCGCCGGCCTGGCCGCGGTGCTGGGCCCCGGCAAGCACGTGGTCATCGGCTACGACGCCCGCTACAAGTCCGACGTGTTCGCCCGCGACACCGCGGCGGTGCTGACCGGCGCGGGCATCCACGCCTCGCTGCTGCCCCGGCCGCTGCCGACGCCGGTGCTGGCCTTCGCCGTACGCCACCTGGGCGCCGACGCCGGGGTCACGGTGACGGCCAGCCACAATCCGCCCAGGGACAACGGCTACAAGGTCTACTGGAACGACGGCTCCCAGATCGTGCCGCCCGTCGACGGGCAGATCTCCGCGGCGATCGACGCGGTGGGCCGGGTGGACGGGCTGCCGCTGGGCGCGCCGTACGAGGAGAGGGGGCTCGACGCGGCCCCCGGCACCTTCACCGAGCTGGGCGAGGATCTGCTCGACGACTACATCGAGGCGGTGACCGCGCTGCCGCTTGGCACGGCGCGCACGCTGAAGGTCGCCTACACGCCGCTGCACGGCGTGGGCGCGGGCACGCTGACCGGCGCGTTCCTGGCGGCGGGGTTCGCCAGCCCGATGGCGGTCGAGGAGCAGCGCAACCCCGACCCGGCCTTCCCGACCGTCGCCTTCCCCAACCCGGAGGAGCCGGGGGCGATGGACCTGGCACTGGCGCTGGCCGGCAAGATCGGCGCGGACCTCGTGCTGGCCAACGACCCCGACGCCGACCGGTGCGCGGTGGGCCTGCCGGTGGGCGACGGCTCGTGGCGGATGCTGACCGGCGACGAGGTGGGCGCGCTGCTCGGCGAGTACGTGATCGCCAACACCACCGGCGACCGGCTGGTGGCGACCACGATCGTGTCCTCCACCCTGCTCGGCAAGATCGCCGCGGCGCACGGGGTGCGCTACACCGAGACGCTGACCGGCTTCAAGTGGATCATGCGGGCCGGAGAGGGCCTGGTCTACGGCTACGAGGAGGCGCTGGGCTACAGCGTCGGCTCGGACGCCGGGCTGCCCGTGCACGACAAGGACGGGATCGGGGCGGCGCTGACCGTGGCCGCGATCGCGGCGGAGGCCAAGCGGGCCGGCCGTACGCTCCAGGACCTTCTGGACGACCAGGCCAGGCGCTACGGGCTGCACGCCACCTCGCAGCTGTCGGTGCGCGTGGAGGACGTTTCGCTGATCTCCGGCGCGATGGCCCGGCTGCGCGCCGAGCCGGCGAAGGAGCTCGGCGGGCGCGTGGTCGAGGGCATCGACGACCTGGCCAAGGGCGAGGGCGGGCTGCCGCCGACCGACGGGCTGCGCTATCGGCTGGCCGGCGGGGCGCGGGTGGTGGTGCGCCCCTCCGGCACGGAGCCCAAGCTCAAGTGCTACCTCGAAGTGGTGGTAGCGGTCGAGGATGAGGTGGCGGCGGCCAGGACCAAGGCAGCCGCGGGGCTGGCCGCCCTGGCCGCCGACCTCAAGGTCACGCTGGGTCTCTGAGCCTGAACTGCAGCTCGATCTCCCACTTGTTCATGTCGGGCTGTTCGGCCGGGTTGGTGTGGTAGATCTCCAGGCGCGAACCCCAGTGCTCGCCGTCGGCCTCCTCGGTCATGTCGAAGTCGAGGCCGGGGGTGTTGCGCAGCTTCTCGATGACCGGGAAGAGCTGGTCGGGGTGGCCGACCTGGCGGACGCTTGCGTAGCGGCCGGCGGGGAGGGCGGCGGCGACGATGTCGCCCTCTCCCTCGACCGGCCCGGCCACCGGCACGCCCGCCTCGACGTCCAGTTCGCCCTCCATGTCGATGACGTGGAAGCGGAAGAACGGCGCGCCCTCCATGGCCACGCCCTTCGCGGCCAGCCAGCCGTAGATCTCCGGGATGCGGTCGCCGACCAGCCCGAACGTGTTCAGGGTGATGGTCTTGCGGACGGCCATGTAGTGCCGCTCGGGAAATTCGATGATGTCCATGCTCTTACTTACGGTCGGGACCCCCGAAACTCATCGGCAGGTCGTACAACGGGAACAGACTCGGGTCGAGATAGGTGGTCGTACCCCTGATCAGGCCGCCCGACGTCTCCAGGATCACGATCGCGAACGCCTCCCCGTTCAGGTACTGGCCGAACGTGGTCGCCCCCGCCCGTACCAGCCTGCTGCCCCGGCAGCCGTCCCCGCCGGAGGCGACCAGCACCTCGCGCATGGCCGCGCGGCCCGCCAGCCACCAGGCGAACGGCGGCATCGACTCGACGGCGTCCTCGTGGGTGAGGGCGACCAGCGTGTCCACGTCGAACCGTTCGAACGCGTCCACGTAGCGGGCCAGCAGGTCCTCGTCCACCTCCAGGCGCGGCTCGGCGGTGGCGGGCAGCGCCGCTCTGGCGCGCTGGAGCGCGCTGTTGACCGCGGCCACGCTGGTCTCCAGCAGGTTCGCCACCTCGGCGGCCGACCAGGCCAGCACGTCGCGCAGGATCAGGACCGCCCGTTGCCTGGGCGGGAGGTGCTGGAGCGCGGCCACGAAGGCCAGCCGTACCGACTCGCGGGAGACCGCCAGCTCGGCCGGGTCCATGAGCTGGTCGGGCATCGGGTAGACCCAGCGTTCGTAGGGGATCGGCACGCCCAGTTCCGCGCCGGGCTCGGCGGCCGGGCCCAGGTCCATGGCGCGGGCCCGGCGCTGGGCGCTGCGGAGCATGTCGACGCAGACGTTGGTGGCGATGCCGTACAGCCAGGGGCGCAGCGCGCCGCGCTCGGGGTCGAACGTCTTCCACGCCCTGGTCAGGGTCTCCTGGACGGCGTCCTCCGCCTCGAAGCCGGAGCCGAGCATGCGGTAGCAGTACCCGGCCAGTTCCTTGCGGTGGCGCTCCAGCTCGACCACGTCAGCGAGTCACCTCGATCTGCAGCTCGGTGACCCATTCGTCGCGGTTTTCCGGGCAGTGGAGGGAGACCTCGCGCGACAGGCCCAGGGCGCGGTAGCCGTTGTCCTCGATCCAGTGGGCGAGAGCCTGCATGGTCGTGCCGACGTGATCCATCGAGCCGGTGTGGATGATCGTGGCGGCGGTCTCGATGCCGGGCAGGTTCAGGAAGCCGACGTCGGCGCCCTCGGAGACCGCCACCTCGACGGCGGCGTGGACCATCACGCTGCCGTCGTCCTCCGGGAGGTAGTAGGCGCAACCCGGTCCGGTGATCTTGACGTCCGCCTCGCAGAGCCGCTTCATCAGCTCGGCGTAGAGCGGCTGGATGACCGGGCCGATGTCCTCGCTGTCGTAGCTGGCCGCCCGGCCGCTGAGCTCGGCGATCCGCATGGGGGCGACCTTCTTGAGCACGACCTCGTCGGTGCGCATGTGCCCTTCCCTCTCTATCGTGCGGAGTCTCGCCTCCACCCCGCGCAATCTGGCCAGGTCGGCGCTGATCTGCGCCTCCAGCTGGGCGCGGCGCAGCCGTACCATGCCGTGCAGTTCCTCGGTGCTCACCTTGTCGTCGAGGATCGCGCCCACCTGCTCGAGCGTGAATCCGAGGTCCTTGATCGCGACGATCCGGTTGAGCCTGGACAACTGGGCGGCCTGGTAGGAGCGGTAGCCGGTGGCCGGGTCCACGTGCGCGGGCCTGAGCAGCCCGATCGCGTCGTAGTGGCGCAACATGCGCACCGACACCAGCCCCAGCCTGGCGAAGTCTCCGATGCTGAACATGACGCCCCCAGAAGTAGCCCCTCACACGGTGTCAGGGTCAACACTACGATGCCCGCATGCCCCGAACCTCCCTGCTCCTCGTGGTCCTGCTGCTCACGGGGTGCGGGGCCGCGCAGCCCGCCGCCCCCGCTCCGACGAGCGCCGCACCGCCCTCCGTCCCCGCCCCGACGAGCGCCGCACCGTCGCCGGCGCCGCCCTCCGCGCGCGTGCGGCAGACGTCCGCGCGGCCCGACGACGTCGACGGCGACGGCTTCTCCGACCTGGCCCTCCAGGTCCGGATCGCCGACCGCGAGCGCCTGGTCATCCTGTACGGCTCCCGCCGCGGCCTCGACCCGGCGCGACGCACGGTGCTCAGCCGGTTCGTCCCGTGGATCATCGACGGCGGCCTCCACGCCGACCTCGACGGCGACGGCTTCGGCGACGTGCTCGCCTTCGGCGCGGCGGGCGGACTGGACGAGCCACAGGCGCCCGCCGTGTTCTGGGGCGGCAAGTCCGGCATCGCCGCCGGCGCCGTCCCCACCCCGATCGCGAAGGCGGCCGACGGCGGCGACACGCACCGCGCGGTCACCGGCGACTTCGACGGCGACGGCGCGGCCGACGTGGCGATGGCGATGGCGATGCTGGGCGGGTCCCGGCCCGAACTGGCCCTGCTCTACGGTCCGTTCGACCGCGAGGGGACACCGGCCCGGCGGGTCGTCCGTTCCTCTCCGACCGGCGAGGAGTTCTGGCGCATGACGGCCGACCGGATCGGCGCGTGGCCGGGCGGTCTGGTGACCTTCGAGGGCGACGACGGAGAGCAGCAGTCGGGCTGGCTGCTCGCCGGACGCCTGGGCGGGCCCGCCGAGCGGGCGCGCGAGCTCACCCCCGGCATGGCGGCGGCCTTCGGGGACTTCGACGGCGACGGGACCAGAGACCTGGCGGCCGGTGACGACGGCTCGCGCAACAACGAGCCGGGCGAGGAGACCGAGCCGCCCGAGGTGGACCGCACGCTGACCGTCTACTACGGCAACGGGCGCGAAGGCCGTTTCAAGGGCGCCAACGGCCAGGCGACCGCGGCCGACCTGAACGGCGACGGCCACGACGACCTGGTCTTCGGCAGGGGGAAAGGCTACGCGGACGCGCCGGAGGGCCTCTCGCCCCCGAACGTCCACTGGGGCGGGCCCGGCGGCCTCAGCCCCGGGCGGCCTCTGCCCGGAGCGATCGGCACTCCGCTGGCCTCCGGTGACTACGACGGGGATCGCGACGGCGAGGTGGTCCTCATCGCCGAAGGCAAGATCCAGGTGACCGACGGCAAGCGCATCGTGGCATCCTTCGACCTCACCTGAGCCCTCAGGCCCAGCCGCCCTGCTTCCTGCGCGTACGGCGCAGCAGCACCAGAAAGAACGGCCCGCCCAGCAAAGCCGTCAGCACCCCGATCGGCAGCTCCGCCGGCGCCCCGGCGGTCCTGGCGATCAGGTCGGCCAGGACCAGTACGCAGCCTCCGGCCAGCGCGGAGGCCGGCAGAAGGACCCGGTGACCGGGACCGGCGATCAGCCTGATCAGGTGCGGTACGACCAGGCCGACGAACGAGATGGCCCCGGCCGCGGCCACCGAGGCGCCGGTCAGCAGGGAGGCCAGGAAGATGACGGCCAGCCGTACGCGCTCGGTTTCGACGCCCAGGTGGCGGGCGCCGCGCTCGCCCAGCGCCAGCAGGTCCAGGGGGCGCGACAGCAACGGGGTCAGCGCGAGCCCGGCCACGACGAACGGGGTGACGGCGCCCACCAGCGGCCAGGTGGCGCCGCCGAGGGTGCCGAGGTTCCAGAAGGTGATGGAGCGTAGTTGCCGGTCGTCGGCCAGGAAGGTGAAGACGCCCACGATGGCCCAGGCGATGGCGTTGATCGCGATGCCGGTCAGGACGAGGGTGACGACTTCGGTGCGGCCTTGGGTTCTGGCCATGCCGTACACGATGAAGGTGGTGAGGAGGCCGGTGGCGAACGCGCAGACGGCCACCGACCAGTCTCCGAACGTGCTGACGCCGAGGACGATGGCGCCGACCGCGCCGACCGCCGCGCCGGAGGAGACGCCGATGACGCCCGGTTCGGCGAGCGGGTTGCCGAAGACGCCCTGCATGCCCGCGCCCGCCACGGCCAGGGCGGCGCCGACGAGCACCGCGAGCACAACGCGCGGGAAGCGGATCTGCCACAGCACCTCGTGCTCCCCCGGCCTGGCCAGTGCCGCCAGTACCTCACCGAAGGGCACCTGAACCGCGCCGATCCCCGCCGACGCGACACACAGCGTGGCGAGCAGCACCGCGAGAGCGGGGATCAGCGCGAGCTTGAGCGCCGCCCGGCCGGGACGGGACGCGGCGAACCGCGGTGCCTCAGATGCCCCGTCCCGGCGTGCGGCAACGGTTTCGCGAGAATGGTCCCGCTCAACCGATGTGTCGGTCTCACGGGAATGGTCCCGCTCGACCGGTCTGTCGGCCTCGCGGGAATGGTCCCGCTCGACCGGAGGGTCGGCTTCGTGGGAATGGTCCCGCGACGCCGGGGTTACGGCTTCGCGGGAGCTGTGGGACGCCCGCGAGGCCGCGTTCGAGGTCGTCACCGCTGCTGGAAGGCGGTGACGAGCTTGGCGAGGGCCTGGCCGGTACGCGGGCCCATGCCGAGCAGTTCCAGATCGTCAAGGGCGACCACGCGCCCGTTCCTTGCCGCCGGAGTCTGCGCGACGCCCGGCAGCTTGAGCAGGCCCGCCTCGCCACCGATGGAGTCCAGCCCCATCTTCATGACAAGGATGACGTCGGGCGCCGCCTTCACCATGGCCTCGGCGGTGATCGGCTTGAAGCCCTTCACCCCGGCCGCGGTCCCGGCGTCCTCGCCGCCCGCCGCGAGGATCATGGCGTCGGCCCGCGTCCCCGCGCCCCCGAGCTGGTAGGTCTTGGACTGGCCGCGCAGGTAGAGGAAGGCCACGCGCGGCTTCTCGGCTCCGGCCCGCACGCTCGCCTTGGCGGCGTCGATCTCGGCCTTGGTGGTGGCGGCGAGCGCGGCGCCCTTGCCGGGCTCGCCCACCGCCTCGGCCACCTGCTCGATCTTGCCCGGCACCTCGTCGACCGAGGCGGCGCCGGTGGGCACCAGGACGATCCGCAGCCCGGCCCCCTTCAGCTGCTCGATCACCGGCGGCGGGCCGGCGTCCTCGGTGCCGACGAGCACGGTGGGCTTGAGCGACAGGATGCCCTCGGCCGCCAGCGCCCGCTGGTAGCCGATCTGCGCCTTGCCCTTGGCCTCCGGCAGTCCCATCGCGGACAGGTCCACGCCGACGACCTTGTCGGCCAGGCCGAGCTTGAAGACGATCTCGGCGACGTCGCCGGTGAGCGGGACGATGCGCGCGGCCGGCGCGGCGGCCGAGGTGGCGGGGGCGGCCGCGGAGCCTTGCGCGTTTCCGCAGCCCGCGAGCGCGATCACCGCCACTCCGAGTAGTGCCACAAGTCCGCGCTTCACGATTTTCCGCTCCCTTGCTTAGGTAAGCCTTACCTAAGCAGATGACTTCAAAGAGGTCAAGAACGGCACTGGTTACCGATCGTTCGGTCGGCTAGGCTCCTACCAAACGTTCGGTAGGAGACATGGACACAGGACTACGCATCAGAACCGCCGCGATGCGGCTCTTCGCCGGCCAGGGCTACGCGGCGACGAGCATCAGAGACCTCGCGCGGGCCGTCGACATGACCAACGCCGGCATCTACCACCACGTGGCCAGCAAGGAGGCCCTGCTCGCCGACCTCATGCGCCTGAGCCAGCTCGGCCTCATCGACGCCACCGACCGCCAGCTCGCGAGCCTGCGCGACCCCGCCGAGCGCCTGGCCGCGCTCATCACCTCGCTCACCGCCATCCACGCGCTCAACCCGATGACCACCCGCGTCATGGACGGCGAACTGCGCTCGCTCACCGCCGGCTCCAGCGCCCGCGACGAGATCATCGCCCTGCGCGACCTCTACGAGCAGCGCTGGAAGACCGCGCTGGCCGACGGCGTCCAGCGGGGCGCCTTCCACGTCGCCGACCAGAAGCTGACCCGGCTGGCCCTGATGTCCATGTGCACCGGCACCAGCGAGTGGTACCGCCCCGACGGCGAGTCCACGCTGGAGCAGGTATGCGCCGAGTTCGTGACGATCGGGCTGGCCGCGGTCCGTTCGCCCGCCCAGGTGACCATGCGGCTTGATCTCACCCTGCTGCCCGAATACCCATGGGAGCCCCATGACGATCCCCGCGTTGCTCCGGCAGGCCGCACGACTCCATAAGGACCGCCCGTTCCTGATCTTTCAAGACCGCACGCTCGGGTTCGCCGAGGTCGACGAGCGCACCGACCAGCTCGCGGGCGCCCTGGCCGACCATGGCGTACGGCCCGGCGACCGCGTGGCCATCATGCTGGACAACGTCCCCGACTGGCCCCTCGGGTGGCTGGCCGTACTGAAGGCCGGAGCGATCACGGTCCCGGTCAACGCCCGCTACCGCTCGGCCGATCTGGCCCACGTGCTGCGCGACTCCGGCGCCGTGATGGCGCTGACCTCGCCGGACTACGCCCCGTTCATCCGCGAGGCCGGGGTGCCGGTGCTGGAGGAGCGCACCGGCAAGGCGCCGGACGTGGCGATCGATCCTTGGGACCTCGCCACCTTCTCCTACACCTCGGGCACCACCGGCTTCCCGAAGGCGTGCATGCTGCCCCACGACTACTGGACGCGTACCGCGGAGGTCATGGCCGATCTGGTCGGCTTCCGGGAGGACGACGTGGTCATGGTGGCCCAGCCGTTCTCGTACATGGATCCGCAGTGGATGGCGCTGATGTGCCTGGTGGGCGGGGTGCCGCTCGTGGTGCTGCCGCGCTTCTCCGCCTCCGGGTTCTGGCCGGCCGCCCGCCGCCACGGCGCCACCGTCACGTACGTGCTGGGCACGATGCCGATGCTGCTGTTCAAGCAGCCGCCGCACGAGCTCGACCGGGACAACCGGATGCGGCTGGTGATGTGCTCCGGCATCCCGGCCAGGCTGCACGCCGCACTGGAGGAGCGCTGGGACGCGCCCTGGCGGGAGCTGTACGGCTCCACCGAGAGCGGCTCCGACCTGCTCGTCCACCCGGACGACGACCGTACCGTCGGCACCGGCGCCATGGGCTACGCGCCGCCGGGCAAGGAGGTCAAGGTCCTGGCCGAGGACGGGCAGCCCGGCGAGATCGTGGTACGCGGCCGGCCGATGATGCGCGGCTACTGGAACCACCCCGACGCCACTGCCCACGTCTTCCGCGACGGCTGGTTCCACACCGGCGACCTGGGCATCCGCGACGAGCACGGCTACATCCACCACGCCGGACGGCTGAAGGACATGGTACGGCGGGGCGGCGAGAACATCTCCTGCGCCGAGGTCGAGACCGTCCTGGCCCAGCATCCGGCGGTGAAGGCCGCCGCGCTGGTCCCGGTCCCCGACGACCTGTGGGGCGAGCTGCCCAAGGCGTTCATCCACCTCAACGCCGGCCACGACCCGGACGACGCGACGGCCGCCGAGGTCATCGCCCACGCCCGCGAACGGCTGGCCAGGTTCAAGATCCCGGCCTTCGTCGAGTTCGTGACCGGCTTCTCCTACACGCCTTCCCAGCGCATCGAGAAGCGCCACCTGCTCCACCCCGAACGCGACCAGCGCGCCGGGGCCATCGCCATCGAGACCCCGAGGGAGACCACATGATCGACGTCAGCACGCGCGGCGAGGTGACGGTGATCACGCTGCGCCGGCCGGACAAGCTCAACGCGCTCACCTCCGACATGCGGCTACGGCTGGCGGCGGCGGTACGCGAGCACGGCCACGACGGCCGCGGCATCGTGGTGACCGGCGAGGGCCGGGCCTTCTGCGCCGGCGAAGACCTGCACGAGGCGGCGGGCAAGTCGCTGCTGGAGGAGGTCGAGACGTTCCACGACCTGACCAGGGCGGTGCTGGAGACGTCGGTGCCGGTCGTGGCCGCGGTCAACGGACTGGCCGTGGGCGGCGCCGCCGAGTGGACGCTGTGCTTCGACTCCCGCATCGGCTCACCCTCGGCCGGCTACTTCCTCCCCGAGAACGGCATCGGCCTGTCGATCTCCAACGCCTCCAGCCTGCTCCTGCACCGCGTCGTAGGCGGCAGGGCGCTGCGGCTGGTGCTGGACTCGGCCCGGCTGGACGCGGACCAAGCCCTGGCCGCGGGGCTGCTGGACGAGATCGTGCCGCCGGAGTCGCTGGTGGAGACGGCCGCCGGCCTGGTCGAGCGCTGGACGGAGCCGGGGACGGCGACAGCCGTACATCTGAGATTGCTGCGGCCCGCGCTCGATGACGTCGAGCGCGCCTTCGCGCGGGAGACGGAGGCGGCGCGGGAGGTGGAGGAGTCGGGGATCGCCAAGGACGGCATGCGGCGCTTCGCCACGCGCGCCCGCTGAGCGGTCACGGGACGCCTGCAGCGGTCACGGGACGCCTGCAGCGGTCAGGGGACGAGCAGGGCGGCCACCACCAGGGCCAGCGCGACGCCGACGACCACGAGGGAGTCGACCGCCCACGTGGTGGTCACCGGGCCCGCCTCCTCCTTGCGGCGGCGGGCCGCCTCGGCGCGCTCGGTGATCTGGTCGCCCACCCAGTCGGCGTGGGTCTTCCCGGCGAACGCCTCCTGTGCCGCCTGCTCGGCCTTGGTCACGGTCGGCTCGGTCCTGAGCCGGCCGCGCCTGGCCGGAGCCATGCCCCGGCCCTGGGCCTTGGCGCGTTCGCGGGCGGTCGCGGTCGGAGTCCAGAGCCGCACGGACTCCTCGCCCTCGGCCTGGGCGACGGTGATGGCGTGGGAGACGGTCACGTCGCCGACGGACGCCCACGGCATCACGGTCGTGCGGAACGGGTTGCGGACGGTCAGCGTCCGCTCCTGCAGCAGCGTGACCGGGCGCAGCGCGATGAGGTAGATGAGCGCGGTCAGCACGCCCAGCACCGCCCCGGCGACCATCGAGGACTTGCCCGAGTAGCGCAGAACCAGGTCGACGGCGTTGGCGGCGACGAACACCACCCACACCCACCCGAGCACATAGGCGAACTTGGAGCGGAAGGCCTGTTTCATGACTGCCACTTGAGCTGCGCGAACCCCGGTTTGATCACACCGTTGATGAGCGCGAGCCGTTCGTCGAAGGGGATGAACGCCGACTTCATCGCGTTCACCGTGAACCACTGCAGGTCATCCCAGCCGTAGCCGAACGCCTCGGCCAGCTTGGCGAACTCCTCCGAGACGCTGGTACGGCTCATGAGCCGGTTGTCGGTGTTGACCGTGACCCGGAAGTGCAGGCGGCGCAGCAGCCCGATCGGGTGGTCGGCGATGGAGGCGGCGGCGCCGGTCTGCAGGTTGGAGGTGGGGCACATCTCCAGCGGGATGCGCTTGTCACGCACGTACGCGGCCAGCCGGCCGAGCTTGGCGGAACCGTCGCCGGCCACGGTGATGTCGTCGATGATGCGGACGCCGTGGCCGAGCCGGTCGGCGCCGCACCACTGGATCGCCTGCCAGATCGACGGCAGCCCGAACGCCTCGCCCGCGTGGATGGTGAAGTGCGCGTTCTCCCGCTGCAGATACTCGAACGCGTCCAGGTGGCGGGTGGGCGGGTACCCGGCCTCGGCCCCGGCGATGTCGAAGCCGACCACGCCGACGTCGCGGTAGCGCACGGCCAGTTCCGCGATCTCCATCGAGCGGGCCTGGTGGCGCATGGCCGTCAGCAGCGTGCCGACCTTGATGCCGCGCCCCTCCGAGCCCTGGCGGAAGCCCTCCAGGACCGCCTCGACGACCTGGTCGAGGCTGAGCCCGGTGGTGGTGTGCTGCTCGGGGGCGTAGCGCACCTCGGCGTAGACGACGCCGTCGGCGGCCAGGTCCTCGGCGCACTCGGCGGCCACGCGGATCAGCGACTCGCGCGACTGCATGACGCCGACCGTGTGGTCGAAGGTCTCCAGGTAGCGTACGAGCGAGCCGGAGTCGGACGCTTCCTGGAACCATTCGCGCAGGTTCGCCGGGTCGTTGGTGGGCAGCCGGTCGTAGCCGGACTCGCGGGCCAGATCGACGATCGTCTCGGCCCGCAGACCGCCGTCGAGATGGTCATGGAGCAGGACTTTCGGCGCACGCCTGATCTCGTCTGGGGTCGGCTGCTGGCTCATCTCGCCATCATAATGTGCCTTGATGGCCATCCTCATCGGACGAGAACACCCCGCCGCGATTCTGCGCGGCGAGGTCGGACGCGCGCTCACCAGCCACGGCTCGCTGGTGCTGGTGACCGGCGAGGCGGGCGTCGGCAAGAGCACGCTGGTCGCCGAGGCGGCCGGGCACGCCGTGGCCGCCGGCGCCCAGGTGCTGAGCGCCGCCTGCTGGGAGGGCGAGGGCGCCCCGGGCTACTGGCCGTGGGTGCAGGTCGTGCGCAGGCTGAACCCCGCCGCCGACGTCTTCGAGTCCGCGCGCACCCCCTTCGAGCTGTACGACGCGGTGACCGCCCTGCTGGTCGCCCTCTCCCGCGAGCGGCCCGTCGTGATCGTGCTGGAGGACCTCCACTGGGCCGACGCCGCCTCGCTCAAACTCCTGGAGTTCGTGGTACGGCACGCCTGGTTCGAACGCATCCTGGTGATCGGCACCTACCGGGAGGGCGAGGCGGAGCTGCCACCGGAGCTGAAGGCGACCACGCTGGCCCTGTCCGGCCTCGGCCGCGAGGAGGTCGGCGAGCTGGTCGCCCAGACCACCGGCCTGCGGCCGGACGACGAGCTGGTGACCGAGATCCACCGGCGTACCGGCGGCAACCCGTTCTTCGTCGAGCAGGCCGCCCGGCTGTGGCAGGGCGGCAGCCCGCTGGACACGATCCCGGCCGAGGTGCGCGCGGCCGTCGAACGCCGCCTGTCCCGGCTGTCGGGCGAGGTGCGCGAGACGCTGCGGGCCGCGGCGGTGCTGGGGCGGGAGTTCGCCGACGAGGTGCTGGGGGCGAGCGTGGGGCGGGGCGTGGCCGTACCGCTGGGGCAGGCGGTGGCGGCCAAGCTGGTCGCGCCCGCGGGAGAGGGACGGCACACGTTCGTGCACGATCTGGTGCGCGAGACGCTTTACGCGGAGCTGGACGCGGCGGGCAGGCGGGCGGGGCACGCGGCGGCGCTGGGCGCGCTCGGCTCCACGGCGGCCTATCCCGCTTCTCTGGCCCACCACGCGTACCTGGCCGCCGTGCCGGAGGCGCCCGCCCTTCTGCTGGCCGCCGCCCAGGACGCCGAGGCGCGGCTGGCCGACGAGGAGGCCGTGGGGCACTACCGGCGGGCGTTGGAGGTGGTACCCGGGCTGGAGCGGGCCCGCCGTACCGGGATCGAGCTCGACCTCGGACTGACGCTGCAGCGGATCGGCGAGCACGAGGAGGGCGGGCGCGCGATCGAGGCGGCCATCGCGGCGGCCCGCGAGCTCGACGACCCCGGGCTGCTCGCGCACGCGGCGCTCAAGCTGTACCACCTCGGCTTCCCCGACTTCGTGCGCGAGGCGCACCGGCGGCTGGTGCGCGGTGAGGCCGCGGCCGCGGACGACGTGGGTGAGCAGCTGAGCGGCGCGGCCGCCGACCGGGCCAGGCACGCGGGTGACGACCAGGCGCTGGGGTTCACGCTGCTGGCCCGGCTGTCGGCCATCTGGCGGCCGGGCACTGCCGAGGAGCGGGTCGTGCTCGCGGAGGAACTGGCCGAGGTCGCCACCAGGGCGAACGACACCCAGCACCTGCTCCACGCCCTGTCCTGGCGGGCCGGCGCGCTGCTCGAACTCGGCGACCCTGCCCACACCGCCGCCGACCAGGACTTCATCCGGCAGGCCGAGCGCTCGGGGCTGCCGCTGTTCGAGCACGAGGCCATGGTGATCAGGACCAGGCACGCGCTGCTCCAAGGCCGCTTCGACGAGGCCAGGGCACTGTCGGAGACCACCCGCGAACTCGGCGAGCAGCCCTACGTCAGCGGCGCCGAACTGCGCTGGACCCAGTTGCTGTCGGCCGCCCTGCTCCAGGGCCGCTTCGAGGAGGCCGACGCGCTGCTGGCCGAGATGCGTGCCGCCGGCAGCCCCAACCTGCCCATCTTCGCGGGCGTCACGGCCGCCGAGCGCGGCGACGCCCGCGGCGCGCTGAACCACCTGACCCGGCTCATGGCCGGCGGCGAGGACCTGCTGACCTGGATGGCGCCGCTCTGGCTCCGCTTCCAGGCGCAGGCGGCGGCGCTGTCCAAGGACCCCGAACTCTGCCAGAACGCCCGTGAGGCCATCGCCCCCCACCTCGGGCAGTGGGCGGTGACCTCGACCATCGTCGTGGACGGTCCGTTCGAGCACTGGGCGGCGGTGCTCGACGCGGCCCAGGGCCGCTGGCGCGCCGCCGCCGACGGCTTCACCGCCGCCTACCGCGCCGCCGACCGGCTGGGAGCCCGCCCGTGGTCGCTGATGTCCCGCGCGCACCTGGCCGAAGTCCTCCTCGCCGCCGGCGAGGACCCGGGACCGCTGCTCGCCGACGTCGCCCGCGAGGCCGAAGAGCTGGGGATGCGGGTACGGCTGCCGCAGCGCGCGGCCAGCGTCTTCCGGCTGGACGGCGACGTGTGGACCCTGACCTTCGCCGGACGCACCGCCCACCTGCCCGACGCCAAGGGCCTGCGCGACCTGAGGACCCTGATGGGCAGTCCTGGCACCGACATCTCCGCCGTGGAACTGCTGAACCCGGCGGGCGGGGCCGAGGCGGTGGCCGCGCGGCGCATGGGCGGCGACGCGATCCTGGACGACGAGGCCAAGGCCCAGTACCGGCGGCGGCTGGAGCTCCTGGACGACGAGATCGACCGGGCGGCCGTGCGCGGCAACGACCAGCAGGTCGCCGCCCTCGACGCCGAACGCCAGGCGCTCCTGTCCGAACTCCGCAAGGCCGCGGGGCTGGGCGGACGCACCCGCCGGTTGGGCGACGAGGCGGAACGTGCCCGCAAGGCCGTCACCAACCGCATCCGCAACACGCTACGCCAACTCGACGACCGCCACCCCGACCTGGCCACCCACCTCCGCGCCAGCATCTCCACCGGCACCACCTGCCGCTACCAGCCCCCCGACCCCATCACCTGGACCTGGTAACCCCAACCCCGAAAACCCAGGGTGTTGGAGCGCGGTTAGGGGCGGAAGGCGGCGGCGTTTTCCCGGGCCCACTGGGCGAAGGTGCGGGCGGGGCGGCCGGTTACCTGTTCTACCGTGGGCAGGATCGTGGAACCGGCGGCCGGCGGGTTGGTGCCGAGCATGACCGCGAACTCGATCGTCTCCTCGTCCACCCCCCAGGCACCCATGCGTTCCCGAAGCTGCGCCTCGGTCAGCGGTTCGAAGCGGATGTCGTGCCCGCTGGCCTCGGCGAGCAGCCGTACCCGCTCCGAGGGGGTGGTGAGCTCGGGACCGGTGAGCAGGTACGTGCGGCCCTCGTGCCCGGCGGAGGTCAGGGCGGCGACGGCCACCGCGGCGATGTCGGCCTCGTGCACCAAGGCGCCCGGGTGGTCGCCGAAGACCCGGACCACGCCCTCGGCGCGCGCCTCGGCCTGCCAGTCGAAGGCGTTCGCCATGAACTCCACGCCCTGCAACTGCGTCCAGGCCAGCGAGCTCTCGCGCAGGGCCGCCTCGACGCTGCCCTCGTCCCAGCTGCTCAGCACCGAGACGCGTTCGACCCCGGCCTTGGCGGCCAGCGCGACGATCTCCTTGCCGTTGGGCAGCAGGGGCAGGCCCTCGCCGCCCACGGTGATGAGGTGCAGGGCGGTGACGCCGTCGAACGCCGGTGCCAGCGACTCGATGACCTGGAGGTCTCCGGCGGCCACCTCGACGCCCGCGGGGAAGTTCGCGCGGGACGGGTCGCGGGTCAGGGCGCGTACGCGCTCGCCCCGCTCGACCAGCTGGGCGACGATGTGGCGGCCCACGGAGCCGGTGGCGCCGGTCACGAGAATGGTCATGGTGTCCTCCTGGTGAGCTGTTCCTTCTCACTCGGGAGGCGCTACATCGGATGTAGCGGGCGCTAGTCGCGGCGCGCCGCGTCGGGCGAGAAGGCGGGCAGGCAGACGGCCACGTACTCGGCGCCCTCCGGCCCGCAGCTGTAGCGGACCTTCTCCCCCGCCTCCGTCACGATCGACTGGCCCGCGTGCACCTCGGTGGTGCCCTCCGCGTGCTCGACGAGGACGGTGCCGCGCAGGACCACGGTGTACTCGGTGAACTCGGGCGTCTGGGCGGGCTCGTCCCAGCCGGGCGGCGCCACCATGTGGGCGATGGAGATCGCCTCGTCGCCGCTGTTCACGCGGCCGACGTGCTCGTCGATGACCTTGCCGCCGGGCACCGGAATCCGGGTCGCCCCTTCGATCTTTCTGACCACGGAGGTCAGTGTGCCACGTCGATGACGAGCCGGTTCGGCCGGTGCTGCTCGGTGACGTCGAACGCGGCGCGCCGGTCGAGCACGATGCCCACCCCCACGCGTCCCTCGAAGTCGCCGGTCCTGACCACGCTGCTGACGTTGGCGAGGTCGGCCTGGAAGATCGGGCCGCCGATCCAGGTGGGCTTGCCCTTGGCCGTGTGCGCGTCGGCCGGGGTGAGGACCATCTGCAGGTACGCGCCGCCCTGGACGTCGATCGGCTTGCCGGAGCCGTCCTCGACGAGTTCGTCCACCCAGGTGACCGTGTATCCGGGTATCTCCCCCTTGAAGTCGACGACCACGCGGTCGAAGTTCGGGTGGGTGGCGTAGCGGACGCCGTACACGATGGCGGCCTCGCCGCCGGTGCGGTCGACGTCGATCTCCGCGGTGCCGGTCGGGGCGGGCTCCCGCGGGGAGGCGGGCGGCGCGCCGGTGGTGGGCGCGCCGGTCGGTGGACTGGCCGTGGCCGTGGTGCCGCCGGTGCGGGCCGTACCGCATCCACACAGTACGGCGAGGCACAGCAGGACCGTGAGGCTGCGTGTGGGCCGCATACCCCGTGTATGCCCAGCGAAAGGGCCCCGCACCCGGCGGGGCCCTTCACGAACTGGGTCAGACCGTCTCGTACACCTTGGTCTCGTCGGCCTTGACCGCGGCTGCCGAGCGGAAGCGCAGGCCGGTCAGCGCGATGCCGAGCCCGACCACGCCCAGGATGAGCGAGACCACGATCCCGCCGCGCAGCGCCTCGATCGACAGGGTGCCGCCGGAGGTGAGCACCGCGGTGACCACGGCGAGCACGACCGCGCCACCGACCTGGCCGGAGGTGTTGAGCAGGCCGGAGGCCAGCCCTTGCTCGTCGTCGTGGACGCCGTTCGTCGCCTGGATGTTGAGCGACGGGAACGACAGCGCGAACGCGATGCCGAGCAGGACCATGCCGGGCAGCACCATCCCGAGCACGCTGGGCGCGGTGGAGATGCCGACGAAGAAGAAGGCGTATCCGGCGGCCAGCGCGGCCGAGCCGATCGTGATCAGGCGGGCGGTGCCGAAGCGGTCGGCGAAGTCGCCCATCTTGGTGGAGGTCAGCGCGACCAGGATTCCGGCGGGCAGGAAGGCCAGCGCGGTCTCCATGGCCGACCACTTGAGCAGGTTCTGGAAGTACTGCATGGCGACGAACTGGAAGCCGACGTAGGAGCCGAACAGGATCACCAGTCCGAGGTTGGCCCTGACGATGGGGCCGGAGCGCAGGATGCCGAGCCGTACCAGCGGGTGCTTCATCCGCAGTTCGGCGAAGACGAACAGTCCGAGCAGCACGGCGGCCGCGGCGAGCGAGCCGAGGGTGCGCAGCGAGGTCCATCCGACCTCGGGGGCCTGCACCACGGTGAAGACGAGCAGCAGCATGGAGGCGGTGATCAGCACGGCGCCGATCAGGTCGTGGCCGCCCTCTGCCCGCTCCTCCTTGATCTTGGGCAGCACCTTCAGCGCGGCGATCAGCGCGATGATCGCGACCGGCACCGGCATCAGGAAGGTCCAGCGCCAGCCCAGCTGGGTCAGCACCCCGGACAGCACGAGGCCGAGGGAGAAGCCGCTGGCGCCGGAGGCGGTGAACACGCTCAGCGCCTTGTTGCGCTTCGGCCCCTCGGGGAACGTCGTGGTGATGATCGACAACGCGGCGGGCGCGGTGAACGCCGCGCTCACGCCCTTGACGAAACGGGCGGCGATCAGCAGGGCGCCGTCGTCGACGATGCCACCCAGAAGGGAGGCCACCGCGAAGACGCCCAGAGCGACCAGGAACACCCTGCGTCGCCCGAGCAGGTCAGCCGTCCTGCCGCCAAGGAGCAGAAGACCGCCGTATCCGAGCACGTATCCGCTGACAACCCATTGCAGAGAAGAAGTAGAGAGCCCCAGGTCGTGCTGGATGGCGGGCAGCGCGACGCCGACCATCGACACGTCAAGGGCGTCGAGGAAAATCACTGCGCAGAGCACGACGAGCGCGCCCCAACGGGAAGAGGAAGTGGACATGGGATGGAACATTACATGCAAGCGCATCAAATGCAACAGCATTTAATTCCGTTGCATGAGATTTATCGGGATGGTAACCTCCGCGTCATGGACGAGGAGTTCGTGGTCGGGACCTGGCACTACGTCCTGGCCAAGCACGCGAAGGCCATGTGCTCGCTGGAGCGCGAGCTGGGCGAGAAGCACGACCTGGGCGCCAGTGAGTTCGAGGTGCTCGACCGGATGATCGGCCACGACGACAAGCTGCGCGTGCAGGCGCTCTGCGGCGAGGTCCACCTCAGCCAGAGCGCGCTCTCCCGCGTGATCGCCCGCCTGGAGAAGGCCGATCTGGTCACCAGGCTCGTCTGCGACGTCGACCGGCGGGGCGTCTTCGTGATGATCACGGATGAGGGCCGCCGGCGGCACGCCGAGGCCCTGCCCACCCATCGCGCGGTGCTCCGGGACATCTTCGCCGACACCCCGGTTCCGGTCTCCTAGGCGCTGCTCCCCCACGCGGTCCGCTCGGCGTAGGCGCGGAAGGTCCCCGGCTCACGGCCGAGCACCCGCCGTACGCCGTCGGACACCGCCGCGCCCCGGCCGAGCCTGATGTGCTCGAAGAGGCTCTCCACACCGGCCGCGTAGTCCGCGGAGTATCCGCGCGCGACGAGCCGCCGCCGCATCTCCTCGCCGTCCACAGACCTGAAGCCGATGGTACGGCCGGCCGCCCGCGCGATCTCCGCCACCGCCTCCCCCCAGGTGATCGCCTCGGGCCCGGACAGGTCGTAGATCTGCCCGGCGTGCCCCGGCTCCGTCAACGCCGCCGCGTCTCCGGTCTGCGCGTCGACCAGGTAGGCCGCGCGTATGCCCGAGACGGCCGCGTCCCAGGTCGTCTCGTCCTGCCAGTCGAAGCGCCACTTTCCCGAGCGGGAGGCCGCCCTGGGACTGAAGCCCTGCTCACGCAGGCGCGCGACCACCCTGCGGCCGGTCTTGCCGGTGCCGCCCACTACCAAGATCTCTGCCATGACTTCCAGTCAACCCGACCTTCCTCGGACTCTGAATGGCTGGGAGTCCGGGAAAGATGTTCGAGCGTCTAGACTCGGTCCTATGGAAGACGCGCTGTCGAGCCTGCTGCACGATGTCCGTCCCGCGGGGGCACTGTTCGACCAGTCGTACGTGCGGGCTCCGTGGGCGCTGCGCTTCCTGGACTGGACGCCGCTCACGCTGCTGACGATGCTCAGCGGCGAGGCCTGGGTGACGCCCGAGGGCGGTTCGCCGGTCCGGCTGGGCACCCAGGACGTGGCGGTCGTGCGCGGCCCCGGCCCGTACACGGTGGCCGACCGTCCCGAGACCGCGCCCATGGCCGTCATCCACAACGCCGAGGTGTGCACCACGCCCGAGGGCGGCGACGCCGGGGGCCTGGCGATGTGCGGCTACGCGGGCGACCTCGGCTCGACCGTCCTGCTCACCGGCACCTTCCAGGTGAAGGGCAGCGTGTCGCAGCGGGTGCTCGACGCCCTGCCCCGCGTGGCCCTCGTCCCGGCCGGGGACGGCCGGTGCGCGACCATGGACATGATCGTCGCCGAGATCAGCCGCGACAAGCCGGGCCAGCAGGCTGTGCTCGACCGCCTGCTGGACCTGCTGCTCGTCTCCAGCCTGCGCGAGTGGTTCGACCGGCCGGACTCACAGGCCCCTCTCTGGTACGCCGCGCACTCCGACCGGCTGATCGGCCGGGCCCTGCGGGCCATCCACGAGGATCCGGCCCGGCCGTGGACCGTCGAGGGCCTGGCCCGCGTCTCCGGAGCCTCCCGCGCCACCTTCGCCCAGCGCTTCACCGAACTCGTCGGCCAGCCGCCCATGGCCTACCTCACCGAGTGGCGCATCTGCCAGGCCGCCGACCTGCTCGCGAGCACCGACGACACCGTGGACGTGATCGCCCGCCAGGTCGGCTACTCCAACGCCTACGCGCTCAGCGTGGCCTTCAAGCGCACCCTGGGCATCCGCCCGAGCCAGCACCGCGTCAGCGCACGATGAACCCGCGCCAGATGACCAGCCTGCGGTGCAGGACCGGCCACTCGCCGTTCCTGATGCCCCGCAGGGCCAGGGCCAGCGGGGTGAGCGCGACGGCGGTGGCGATGACGACGCCCATGATCAGCATGAACAGGTGCTCGACGGCCATGACCGGGCCTTTCTAGTTGAAAGTTTAACTAGAAAGCGTGAACACCCGGTGCCATTCGCTTATTTCTCAGACGAGCGTGCAGTTCTCGGCGCCGAGCTGGCTGTTCCACACGAACGTCCACCCGCACGAGTAGTCGCCCGCCGCGGGACCGAAGCGGATCGTGACCGTCGTGCCGCTGTGCCCGTCGCACCCGCCCGCGTACACCTTGTAGTAGCCGCCGCCGGTCTCGGTCCGCTGCCCGTTGAAGCACACGGCGTCGCTGACGGCCGCCTGCGCCGGCACGGCGGACACCGAGACGGCGAGCGCCGCCGCGCTCAGGGCCGCGGCCAGGCTGGATGCTCTCATGGTGCTCCTTCCCATCGTGCGCCGAGAGGGTCAGAGCCACGGTAACGAGCGACGGGTGACGGAACCCAGAGGCATCCGTCACCCGTCGGTGTGCGATCGTCACACGATCCGGTCGATGATCAGCGGCAGTTGCTCCCCGCCGGACGCGCCCACCGCGTAGCCGCCCTCCAGCGCCTCCAGGGCGCGGGCGAAGCGGGCCGTCTCGTCGGCGTGCAGCGTCATCAGGGGCTGTCCCGCCCGGACCAGGTCGCCCGGCTTGGCGTGCAGGGTGATGCCCGCGCCGAAGGAGACCGGATCCTCCTGCCGGGCCCGGCCCGCGCCCAGCCGCCAGGCCGCCAGACCCACCGCGTACGCGTCCAGCCTCGTCAGGACACCGGACTCCGGCACCTCCACCGTCATCGACTCGGCCGCCCTCGGCAGGACCGCGTCCGGGTCGCCGCCCTGGGCGGAGATCATGCGCCGCCAGGCGTCCATGGCGGAGCCGTCCTTCAGCGCCTGCTCGGGGTCCTTGCCGGTGATCCCGGCGGCTTCCAGCATCTCGCGGGCCAGCCGTACCGTCAGCTCGACCACGTCGGACGGGCCGCCGCCCGCCAGGACCTCGACCGACTCCTCGACCTCCAGAGCGTTGCCCACGGCCAGGCCAAGCGGGCGGTCCATGGCGGTCAGCAGCGCCACGGTACGGACCCCGGCGTCGGTGCCCAGCGCGACCATGGTCTCGGCGAGCTCCCTGGCACGCTCCACCGTCTTCATGAACGCGCCGGAGCCCACCTTCACGTCGAGGACCAGCGAGCCCGTCCCCTCGGCGATCTTCTTGGACATGATCGACGAGGCGATCAGCGGGATCGACTCGACCGTGCCGGTGACGTCACGCAGGGCGTACAGCTTCTTGTCGGCGGGCGCGAGGCCGGTACCGGCGGCGCAGACGACCGCGCCCGCGCCGCGCAGGACGGCCAGCATCTCCTCGTTGGACAACGACGCCCGCCAGCCGGCGATCGACTCCAGCTTGTCGAGCGTCCCGCCGGTGTGGCCCAGGCCCCGTCCGGACAGCTGCGGGACGTACGCGCCGCAGGCGGCCACCAGGGGCGCCAGCGGCAGCGTGATCTTGTCGCCGACGCCGCCGGTGGAGTGCTTGTCGGCGGTCGGCCGGTCGAGCATCGACCAGTCCATGCGCTCGCCCGAGCGGATCATCGCCTGGGTCCACTCGGCGATCTCGCGGCGGTCCATGCCGTTGAGCAGGATGGCCATGGCCAGCGCGGACATCTGCTCGTGGGCCACCTCGCCCCGGGTGTAGGCGTCGATCACCCAGTCGATCTGCGCGGTGGTCAGCTCGCGGCCGTCGCGCTTGGCGACGATGACCTCGATGGCGTCCATCAGGCTCCCTTGGTCAGGTCGTCGGGTCCGAAGGCGTACGGCAGGACCTCGGCCATGCGCTTGGGTCCGTCGGGGGTTTCGACCAGGAGGTCGTCGCCGCCGAACTCGTACAGGAGCTGACGGCAGCGTCCGCACGGCATGAGCAGTTCGCCGTGGCCGTCGACGCAGGTGAAGCCCACGAGCCGGCCGCCGCCCGAGGCGTGCAGCGCGGAGACCAGGCCGCACTCGGCGCAGAGGCTGAGGCCGTAGGAGGCGTTCTCGACGTTGCAGCCGGTCACGACGCGGCCGTCGTCCACGACGGCCGCCGCCCCGACCGGGAACTTGGAGTAGGGCGCGTAGGCGTTGCGCATCGCGGCCCGCGCCTCGTCGCGCAGACCGTCCCAGTCGATGTTCATCAGTGCTGTTCCCCCCGGCGGTACCGCACGCCGTCGGCCTTGGGCATGCGCAGGCGCTGCGAGGCGACCAGGAGCACGAGCAGGGTGAGGACGTGCGGGGTGATGAAGACGAGTTCGTTGGGCAGCTGGTCGATGACCATCCACATCCAGATGAGGATGACGGCGGCGGCTGCCGCGCCGGCCATGATCGTGTAATCCTTGGCCGTCCTGCCCGCCAGCTCCACCGGCTGCTCCGGGCGGATCAACAGGCGGACCTTGTTGCCCAGGTAGAAGAGCAGCAGGATCGCACCGAACAGGAAGATCGAGGTGACCGCTCCAGCGGTGCGGATCTTGAGTGCGTCGGCGTATCCGAACAGCGAGGCGCCCAGCGCCAGGCCGCCGGGACGCCAGTTTCCGAAGATCATGGCGGCCAGGCCGATGAAGCCCTTGCCCGCCGTCTGACCCTCGACGTATTTGCTGACGCCGAAGACGAGGAAGACGCCGCCGAGGCCGGCCATGGCTCCCGAAATGACGACGGCGATGTACTTGTACCCGTAGACGTTGACGCCGAGCGACTCGGCCGCCCACGGGTTCTCGCCCACCGAGCGCAGGCGCAGGCCGAAGGCGGTGTGCCAGAGCACGAAGAAGGTCAGCGGGATCAGAATGACCGCCAGGATGACCAGCACGTCCACGTTGCGCGTGAGCCCACCGAGGATGCCCGCCAGGTCGGAGACGAGGAACCAGTGGGTCCGCTCCAGCTTCCCGAGCAGGTCGGGCCCGGAGGAGAGCCACGGCAGGCTCAAGTGCCAGGCTTCGCCGGACATCGCCGGTGAGGTGGTGATGCCCGCTCCGGCCTCCGCCGCCGGAGTCCCCTCCTTGTAGAGGACCTCCGACAGGAAGCGCGTGATACCCGGGCCGACCAGGTTGATGGCCACACCGCTGATGATGTGGTCGACGCCGAAACCGACGGTCGCGATGGCATGGATGAGACCGCCCAGAGCACCGGCGAGGAGACCGGCCACCACCGCCGCGAACGGGCCCCACTGGTATCCGGCCCAGCCGGCGAACCACGTCCCGAGCACCATCATGCCCTCAAGGCCGATGTTGACCACACCCGCGCGCTCGGCCCACAGGCCGCCGAGCCCGGCCAGGCCGATCGGCACGGACAGCATCAGCGCCGCCGTGAAGGTGCCGGAGGAGGTGATGTCGTTCTGTCCGGAGATCACCCGGACCACCGACACGATGAGGATCAGCAGGGAGAAGCCGATCAGCGCCAGGTGGTACTTGCGGACCCGCGTCATGCTGCCACCTCAACAGGCTTGTCGGTGCCGAGCCGGCGGGCGGCTCGCCGTTCCTCCGAGCGCAGCGCCATGCGGCCGGTGATCTCGTTGAAGATGACCACCAGGAGGACGATGACGCCCTGCATGATGACGATGACGCTGGGCGGCACGTTGGCGAACTGCAACGGCCCTTGCGCCCGGTCGAGGAAGGCGAACAGCAGCGCCGCGATCGCGATGCCGGCCGGTTTGTTACGCCCGAGCAGCGCTACCGCGATGCCCAGGAAGCCCAGGCCGGGGGTGAAGTTCGTGTTGTAGGCGTGTGTGGAGCCGAGGATCTCGGGCAGGCCGATGAGCCCGGCGATGGCTCCCGACAGCACCATGGCCGAGATGACCATCTTCTTGGGGTTGACGCCGGAGGCGAGGGCGGCGGAGGCGTTCAGGCCGCTGGCCTTGACGTCGAAGCCGAACCGGGTGCGCTCCAGCACGATCCACAGGCCGATGCCCAGGAGGATCGCCACGATGAGGAAGCCCCACAGGCCGCCGCCGCGGGGGGCGGGCAGGCCGAACATCTCGAAGACGAAGTTCAGGTTGGGGAACCAGGCCGACTCGGGCAGCGGCGGCGTCGAGATGGTGAGCTGCCCCTCCGGCCGCGGTCCGACGAACGGCCCGCGGACCAGGAAGGCGGCGAGGTTGATCGCGATGTAGTTGAGCATGATCGTGGAGATCACCTCGTTCACCCCGCGGCCGACCTTCATCACCGCCGGGATCAGCGCGTAGAGGCCGCCGACGGCCGCCGCCACCACGATGATCACCGGGATCTGGATCCAGGCGGGCGCCACGAACGTCGAGCCCACGAAGGCCGCCACCACGGCGGCGATCCGGTACTGGCCTTCCACACCGATGTTGAAGAGGTTCATCCGGAAGCCGACGGCGACCGCGAGACCCGCGATGAACAGCGGGACCGCCCGGTTGAGCATGGTCGTGATCGAGTTGACCACGGCTCGCGTCGTCTCGCCGAAGTTGAAGAAGGCGGCGAACGCGGCGCCGGGGTTCGCGCCGGCCGCGATGATCGCCACGCTGGAGATCGCGATGGCGAGCACGATGGCGACGATCGCACCCGCCACCGTCAGCAGCGCGCGATAGAGCCCTGCGGGCATCACATCTCCTCGGTGGCGGTGATGGCGCCGGTCATGTAGCCGCCGAGCCGCTCGGGCGTGACGTCGGACGGGTCGAGGCGGGCGACGAGCCGCCCTCGGTAGATCACGTTCAGCGTGTCGGACAGGCCGATGAGCTCGTCGAGGTCCGCGGAGATCAGCAGTACGGCGAGGCCGGCGGCACGGGCGTCGCGAAGGTGGTCCCAGATGGCCGCCTGGGCGCCCACGTCGACGCCCCTGGTGGGGTGCGCGGCGATGAGGAAGGCGGGCTTGCCGCTCATCTCGCGCCCGACGATGAGCTTCTGCTGGTTGCCGCCGGACAGCGCGAGCGCGAGGGTGTCGGCGCCCGGGGTGCGGACGTCGTACTCCTTGATGATGCGCTGCGTGTCGGCCCTGGCCGCGCGGCGGTTGATCCAGATGCCGCTCTTGGCGGGCTTCTGCGTCTGGTGGCCGAGCACCCGGTTCTCCCAGAGGGAGGCTTCGAGCAGCAGGCCCTGGCGGTGGCGGTCCTCGGGGATGTAGCCGATGCCGGATTCGCGGCGTTTGAGCGTGGACCAGGCGCTGATGTCCTGGCCGGCCAGGGTGATCTCGCCGTGCGCCTGGCGGATGCCCATGATGGCCTCGATCAGCTCGGACTGGCCGTTGCCCTCCACGCCCGCGATGCCGAGGATCTCGCCCTTGTGGATCTCGAAGGAGACGTCGTCGAGCAGGAGGCGCTTGCCCTCGGCCTTGAGCTTGTCGACGTAGAGGCGGACGGAGGTGCCCTTGGGGACGGGACGGTAGCCGTCGGACTCCATCGTCAGGCCGGCGACCTTCAGCGCGACGGTCTCCGTCACGGTGGACTCACGGGTCTCGGGGGTGGGCAGCTCGCTGCCGACCATGAGCTCGGCGAGCTGGCGGGCGCTGCTGATCTCGCTGCGCGGCAGGCTGGCGACGGTGGTGCCGCGCCTGATCACCGTGATCGCGTCGGCGATGCCGAGCACCTCGTCGAGCTTGTGGGAGATGAAGATGACGGTGAGGCCCTCGGCCTTGAGCTCGCGCAGGTTGTCGAAGAGTTCCTCGACCTCCTGCGGCACGAGCACGGCCGTCGGCTCGTCGAGGATGAGGATGCGGGCGCCGCGGTAGAGGACCTTGAGGATCTCCACGCGCTGCCGGTCGCCGACGCCGAGGTCCTCGACCAGGCGGTCGGGGTCGACGCGCAGGCCGTGGGCCTCGGCCAGTTCCTTGATCCGCTTGCGGGCGCGCGCCACGTCGAGGGTGCCGGCTCGCCTCGGCTCGGCGCCGAGGACGATGTTCTCCAGCACGGTGAGGTTGTCGGCCAGCATGAAGTGCTGGTGGACCATGCCGATGCCGACGTTGATCGCGTCGCTGGGCGAGCGGAAGGTCACGTCTGTGCCGTTCACCCGGATCTGACCCTCGTCCGGCTTCTGCATGCCGTAAAGGATCTTCATCAGGGTGGACTTGCCAGCGCCGTTCTCGCCGCAGATGGCGTGGACGGTGCCGGGTTGGATGGCGATCCGGATGTCGTGGTTGGCGACGACGCCCGGGAAACGTTTGGTGATGCCCTCCAGCTCGACGGCGGGTTGCGCCGGAGCGAGCGTGTCGGAACTCATTGGTCGCTCACCGCTCCTCATCGCTGCGCCGGATTCGCGAGCTCATTGGTCGCTCACCGCTCCTCATTCGCTACGCGGCCGGCTTCGTCCCTCAGCCGCCCACTTCGCTCACTGCGCCGGATTCGCTCCGCACTCATGTGGGTCTCCAACGAGCAAGGTGGATAGAACAAAGGCCCGGGGAGTGGACGGTGGGTCCGCTCCCCGGGCCCTCGAACGAGATTTTCCTACCCAGGTTACGGCTTGGACGGAACCTGGATTTCGCCGGAGACAATCTTCTCCCTGGCGGCGTCGATCTCGGTCTTGATGTCGTCGACCTCGCCACCGGTGGTGGCCAGGCCCACGCCGTCGACCTTCAGGTCGTAGGTGACGTTGCTGCCACCCTTGGCGCCGCCCTGGAAGGCCTTGATGAACTCGAACACGCCGACGTCGACGCGCTTGATCATCGAGGTCATGATGACCGACTGCAGGTCGGCCTCCTTGACCGTCAGACGCTGGTCGGAGTCGACGCCGATGGCCTTCTTCTTGGCGGCGGCGGCCGCCTGGAAGACGCCGAGGCCGGAGTCGCCGGAGGCGTGGTAGACGATCTCCGCGCCGTCCTGGAACATCTTCTCGGCCGCGACCTTGCCCTTGTCGGGGGCCTTGAAGCCGGAGAAGTCACCGTCGGGGGTGAGGTACTTGACGTCGATCTTGGCGTCCTTCTTGACCGACTTCACGCCGGCGACGAAGCCCGCCTCGAACTTCTTGATCAGGTCGTTCTCGACGCCGCCGACGAAGCCGACGTGGCCGCTCTTGGCCTTGGTCGCCGCGGCGACGCCCGCCAGGTAGGAGCCCTGCTCCTCGGCGAACAGCAGGCCGGTCACGTTCGGCGCGTTGGAGGCGGAGTCCACGACCGCGAACTGGATCTCGGGGTACTCCGTCGCCGCCTTCTTGATGTCCTCGCCGTAGGCGAAGCCGACCCCGATGATCGGGTTGTAGCCGGCGTCGGCGAGCTGGCGGAGCAGGTCACCGCGGTTGGAGCCGTCGCCCGCGGGGCTCAGCTCCTTGATCTCGGCCTTCAGATCGGTCTTCGCCTTCTCGAGGCCGGCGTAGGCGGCGTCGTTGAAGGACTTGTCGCCGCGACCGCCGACGTCGAAAGCGAGGCCGACCTTGAGCGCGCCCTCCTGGGGTGCTTCACTGGCCGCACCGCTGCTCGGAGCGGTGCTCGCGGTGGTCCCCCCGCCGCTGCCGCCGCACGCCGCTGCCGCCATAAGCATGGCGCCGGCCAGCGTGCCGATCGCCGTCTTGCCGAATCGCTTGCTGAGCAAGGCGACTCCCTTCCATTTCCCCGCCGTCAAACTTCATCGCAGGCGCGAAGAAATGCACGGCAACCCTGCTCGGAAGATAGTTGCTTGACCAGCGCATACCAAACCGTACAGAGGTCCGCAACCGCTCCGTTATCGACATCAGTCGCGTCTGTGACCTGGATCCGGGACATGAACCTTTGCCGAACTTTTGAGGTTGTCAAGATCTTGCCGTGACCCGTCAAGTGGCAGAGATTACGGTCGTAGGTCGTCACACTTCCCTGGAGCCACTCATGCTTCGCAGGACGGCGTTAGCCGTATCGCTGCTGCTCATCGCGTCGCTGACCGCGACGCCCGCAGCCGCGGACACTCCCACGATCAAGATCGAGAACAACGCGACCCAACCCGTCTTCTCGCGCGCCGACGCGATCACCCAGACCGTCTTCGTCGAGGTCGCCGGAACCGACAGCGACTCCGACGGCCAGGCCGACCGGGTCGCCGTCGACATCCTGCGGCCCAAGGAGACCGACCAGGGTCTCAAGGTGCCCGTGATCATGGAGGCCAGTCCCTACTACGCCGGCGGCAACGACGTCGCCAACCACCCCGTCGACGTCGACGAGAACGGCAACCCGCTGCCGAGCACGCTGCGCTCGCTGCTGACCGTGAAGGACGCCGGTCCGTTCGACGGCTACTACGACAACTTCTTCGTCCCCCGCGGGTACGCCATCGCGCTCGTCGAGAACGTCGGCAGCGGCCGCGCCACCGGCTGCCCGACCACCGGCGACCCCGCCGAGACCGCCGGCCCGAAGGCCGCCATCGACTGGCTGAACGGCCGCGCCCGCGGCTTCGACGCCGCCGGCAACCCCGTCGCGGCCACCTGGTCCACCGGCAACGTCGGCATGATCGGCACCTCCTACAACGGCACGCTGCCCAACGCCGTGGCCACCACCGGCGTCCAGGGACTCAAGACGATCGTGCCGATCGCCGCGATCTCCTCCTGGTACGACTACTACCGCGCCAACGGCGGCGTCCTCGCGCCCGGCGGCTACCAGGGCGAAGACGCCGACGTGCTGGCCCGCTACGTCCTGACGAGGCAGAACGGCCAGGCCGTCTGCGGCGCCCTGATGGACCGCATCGAGGCCGAGCAGGACCGGATCACCGGCGACTACAGCCCCTTCTGGGACGCCCGCAACTACCTCAACGACGTGCGCAAGGTGAAGGCCAGCGTCTTCGTCGCCCACGGGCTCAACGACTGGAACGTCAAGACCAAGCAGGCCGTCCAGTGGTGGGACGCGCTCGGCAAGCGCAACGTCCCCCGCAAGATCTGGCTGCACCAGGGCACCCACCGCGACCCGTTCAGCCTGCGCGCCAAGGAGTGGCTGCGCCAGCTGCACGGCTGGTTCGACCACTGGCTCTACAACATCGACAGCGGCATCATGCGTGAGCCGCAGGCCGACGTCGAGATCGCTCCCGGCCAGTGGGGTCAGCACGCCTCGTGGCCGCTGCCGGGCAGCGCGAACATCCCGCTGTGGCTGGGCTCTGGCGGCAAGCTCGGGCTGCTGCCCCGGCCGCTGTCGGCGCGCGAGTCGTTCGTGGACCAGAAGACGCGTACGGCGGAGCAGCTCGTCGAGACGGTCCCCGCGGCCGACCCCAACCGGCTGGCCTACGTGACCAAGGAACTCAAGACCGACGTCCGCGTCTCGGGCACGCCCAAGATCTCGCTGCGGGCCTCGTTCACCAAGGGCGCCTCGCCGTATCTGACCGCGTTGCTGGTGGACTTCGGCACCGACTCCCGCCCGACCGGCGGGCTCGTGCCGACCGGCGAGACGTGGTGTTACGGGCAGGGCGTACCGGGCGACACCGGCTGCACCGCGATCCGTACGCACGCGGTGGCCGAGACGCCCTACAAGATCGTCTCCCGGGGCTGGCTGGACGTGCGCAACCGCAACCGCATGGACCGGACGGAGCCGCTGCGGCCGGGCAAGGAGTACACGTTCACGTGGGACTTCCAGCCTCAGGACTACCTGTTCAAGAAGGGTCACAAGCTGGGCGTGGTCGTCCTGTCGACGGACTTCGACTACACGCTGCGTTACCCGGCGGGCACCAACATCCGCGTCGCCCCGGGCCTGTCGTCCCTCCGCCTCCCGATCGTCTTCGGCTCCCTGAACTAGCAACCCCCTGAGTTCCGGCCCAGAACCCGTCAACCACCCAACAACCCCCTACCAACCCTGCGCACACCACACCCCGGCACCCGGGTGGGCCCGGCACACGGGCAACCCGCCCGGCGCCGGCCAAGGGGCGGCCCTCGGCATTCGGTCGAGGGGTGAGCCTTGGCACTGGCCAAGGGGTTGGCCCTGGGCGCTGGTCAGGGGGTTGGCACGGTGCTGGTCAAGGGGGTTGGCACGGTGCTGGTCAAGGGGGCGGCCGTTGCGGTGCTCGACCCGAGCGCCCGGTGACCGTGAAAGTGACCGCCGCCCGCCGAAGTCGGCGGGCGGCGGTCGGGTCGGCGAAGCCGTAAAAGATAGAAATCAAGCAAGAGAGGTAATGGGAAGAATCGGGGCGCCCTCCCAGAGCGCTGTGAGCGCGGTGGTGGCCATGAAGCGCACGCCGGTGGGGATGGCGCTTTCGTCCACGTCGAAGGTGCCCTGGTGGATGTCGTAGGTGACGCCGTTCTCCGGTGAGCGGGTGCCGAGGCGGGCGAAGGCGCCGGGGATCGACTCCAGGTACCAGGCGAAGTCCTCGCCGCCGAGCGACTGCTGGGTCGGGACGACGCTGGTGCCGCCCAGGGCGCGTTCCGCCGCCTCGGCCAGCATTTCGACGCTGACCTCGTCGTTGACCACGGGCGGGACGCCGCGGGTGTACTCCATCGTGGCCTCGACGCCGTAGGCGCCGGCGACCGACTCCAGGAGCGCCTTGATCAGGTCGGGGGCGGCGTGCCAGGCGTTCTCGTCGAGGCAGCGCACGGTGCCTTCCGCCACGCCGTCGTCGGGGATGGCGTTGGCCGCCGAGCCGGCCTCGACCCTGCCCCAGACCAGGCTCAGCGAGGAGCGCGGGTCGACGCGGCGGGAGAGCGCGGCGGGCAGTTCGGTGAGGATCTTGGCCAGCGCGAACACCAGGTCGGCGGTCAGGTGCGGACGCGCGGTGTGGCCGCCGGGGCCGGAGACGCGGATGAGCAGCCGGTCGCAGGCGCTGGTGATCGGGCCGACCTTGAGCCCGATCTGGCCGACGTCGACGCGCGGGTCGCAGTGCAGGCCGAAGATGCGGTCGACGCCGCTGATGCCGCCGTGGGCCATGACCTCGAGCGCGCCGCCGGGCAGTTCCTCGGCGGGCTGGAAGATCAGCCGGACCCGGCCGGGCAGCAGACCGGCCGCGGCCTGCTGGGCCAGGAAGAGCGAGGTGCCGAGCAGGATCGTGGTGTGGACGTCGTGGCCGCAGGCGTGGCAGGCGCCGGGCACGGTCGAGCGGTAGGACACGTCCTTCTCGTCCTGCAGCGGGAGGGCGTCGATGTCGGCGCGCAGCGCGATGGTCGGGCCGTCACCGCTGCCTACGTCGCAGATCAGGCCGGTGCCACGCGGCAGGACCGAGGGAACCAGGCCGACGGCGCTGAGCCGCTCGGCGATCCGCTGGGTCGTGCGGTATTCGGCGAAGGCGAGTTCAGGATGCATGTGCAGGTCGCGGCGGAACGCCACGAGGTCCTTTTCCGTCTCCGCCAGGAACGCGTCGAGTTCCCCCCGCAGCTCACGTCCCCGCATCGTTCACCGTCCCGTCGAAAAGCGGCGTGCGAGCGCCTCTACCCAGCTTCGCACAGCCGATTGCGCTGTTCTTCGTCATTTCTTGCACTGCGGTTGCAGCCGCGTCGCTTGGTGATCAACACCCGATCGGGACGATCATCCGCGGTCTGGGGGTCAGCGGTAGCCGTGCACCCGATGGCGATGCTTCGACTTTATCGCTCCGGGTGGCCCTCTCGTGGACAACTACACCAAAAGTTGGCCGGCGGCATGCCCGTAACCGCAGGTCACCACGCTGCGTGACCGGCGGTCCCACCCCGGAAATAGTCACAAGGGATCATTAGATGGTGACCCGTTGTCGCTACTCCCAAACTTGTGCGCGGTTTCGAATCCTGTCACCTTCCGGCTTGGTCATGACACGGCCGCGATGGCTGCTTTTGCGATAAATCGGTGTTTCACTCGCAATATGATCACTAATATCCCGTTCGGGGAGAAGCATGCACAGTTGAGCATCTTCGAGCCGAGTGAGGGGACCCTGGTGGTCGTGCCCTCGCTCTCCCTTCCACAGGATGAGCTGCGCCGGATCACCGGCGCGAGGTGCTACGAGGAGCGGCTCCTGTTCCTCCTGCTGACGCTCCGCAGGCCCGGGGTCAAGGTGGTCTACGTCTCCTCCGCCCCCGTGGATCCGGACATCGTCTCCTACTACTTCGGCTTCTTACCCGACCCGGATGACGCCGCCAGGCGGCTGACGATGATCAGCCTGGACGACACCCGCTCCCAGCCGCTCACCAGAACGTTGCTGGCCCGGCCCGAGGCACTTCGGCGGATACGCAAGGCGATCGACGGCGACGCGTGGATGGTCCCGTTCGTGATGAGTGACCTGGAGGAACGGCTGGCGTCGTCGCTCAACGTGCCCATCTACGGCCCGGCCATGTCGCTGGCCTACTACGGCTCCAAGAGCGGCGCCCGCGAGGTCGGCACGGAGGCCGCGGTACCCATGGCGCGCGGCTTCGGCGACCTGCACCACCAGGGCGAGATCGAGGACGCGGTCTTCTCCCTGCCCGGCGAGCGCGTCATCGTCAAGCTGAACGACGGCTACTCCGGGCTCGGGAACGCGATCGTCACCAAGAGCGACTGGTCACGGACACGCTTCTCCGCCGACGGCGAGACGTGGGAGACCTTCTCCGCCAAGATCACCGAACGCGGGGCGGTGGTGGAGGAGTTCATCGAGCACCGGCCGCTGTTCTTCCCCAGCGCGCTGGCCAGGATCACGCCCGGCGGGCACCACGACGTCGTGGCCACCCACGACCAGGTGCTCGGCGGCGCCAACGCCGACGTCTACCAGGGCTGCACGTTCCCGGCCCGCTCCGAGTACCGGCACGAGGTGGGCGAGTCGGCCGCCAGGATCGCCGCGATCCTCGCCGAGCGCGGCGTGGTGGGGCTGTTCGGGATGGACTTCTTCGCGCTGAAGGCCGACTCCGGGTACGCGGCCCTGCTGTGCGAGATCAACCTGCGGATCGGCGGGACCACGCACCCGTTCGGCGCCGCGCTGCTGACCACCGGCGCCACCTACGATCCGGCCACCGGGCTGCTGATGGACGGCACGCAGCCGAAGTACTACACGGCCACGGACAACTGCTCGGCGGCGTGCCTGCGCGGGCGCACGCCGGGCGAGGTGGTGCGCATGGTGGAGGAGCGTGGGCTCGGGTTCGATACGGCCCGCCGTACCGGGAACGTGCTGCATCTGCTCGGGGCCATCCCCGAGCACGGCAAGCTGGGCTTCACCTCGATCGGAAACTCGCGCGACGAGGCCGACGAACTCCACCGGGCCACGCGGCTCGCCCTCTGCGGCGGCTAGCCCGATTTCGGTCGGCGGCTGCCCTTGAGGCCCTTCCATCCGATGATTCCCACGGCCACGGCCAGCACGAGGTTGACGGCGATCAAGATGCCGTGGACCACGTAGAAGCTGGTCTTGTGCCCGTCTGCCAGGTTAAACCCAAGGTTGATCCACTCGAAGATCATGAACGCGCCCAGCGCGACCAGGAATCCGGCGATCTTTCGCGACATAACCACTTCTCTAGTATCAGGGGCGGATCATCGGGGGATGTGACCGCACATGGGCTACGACTCGAAGCTACGCTGAGACCGCCATGTGGACGAAACTGGTGCCGGCCACGGCACTCCTCGCGACGGTCACCTTGACCGCATACGCGGGCGCGCCTGCCGGTGCGTCCGCGACTTCCGGCGGCCCGATCGGCGGCGACCGGCTCGGCAGCCGCGGGCTCGTCGTGCCGGACGGCGTCAAGGCGCCGCCCAAGACCAAGGCCACGTCCTTCCTGATCGCGGAGGCGGAGACCGGGCAGGTGCTGGCGGCCAAGAACCCCCATGGCCGTTTCCTCCCTGCCAGCACGCTCAAGACGCTGACCGCGCTCACGCTCATCCCCAAACTCGAAGCGGGCAAGACGGTCAAGCCGAGCTCCAACGCCGTCAACCAGGAGGGTTCCGCGGTCGGCCTGTCCACCAAGCCGATCTACAAGGTGCACGACCTGTTCCGCGCGCTGATGATGTCCTCCGGCAACGACGCCGCGATGGCGCTGGCCGAGGCCAACGGCGGCCTGTCCAAGACCATGCGGGACATGAACGCCGAGGCCAAGCGCCTGCAGGCCAACGACACGGTGGCCAAGACGCCGAGCGGCCTGGACAAGCCCGGCCAGAGCAGCTCCGCCTACGACCTGGCCCTGATCGCCCGAGCCGGCCTCGCCAACCCCGATTTCAGGCGATATATCAGCACTAAGACCGCCAAATTCCCCGCACCGAAGAAGTTCTACGAGATCAGCAACCACAACAAGCTGCTCTGGCGCTACAAGGGCATGGTCGGCGTCAAGAACGGCTGGACGTCCAAGGCCCTCGGCAGCTTCGTCGGCGCGGCCAGCCGCGACGGCCACACGATCATCGTCACGATCATGCGGCACGAGGGCTACTTCTGGGAGGAAGTGGAGAAGCTGCTCGACTGGGGCTTCGCCGCCCGCGGCAAGGTCACGCCCGTCGGCCAGTTGGTGGACCCGCTGCCCGCCCAGCCCGATCCCGTCCAGCAGCAGGCCACGGCCTCCCAGCCGCCCGCCAGCGCCCCGCTGCTCGACTCGGCGGCGGCCAAGCAGACCGACACGAGCCGGACGGTCGGCATGGCCGTGATCGGCGGCGGGCTGTTCTTCGGGCTGGTGTGGCTGGGCTTCGGCATCTTCCGCAGGCGGAGCAGGGCCAGGTCCTAGCGCACGCTGCTCAGGCCTGCTCGCCGTTGCCGTTCGACGGCATCGGGGTGGGCGAGGGTGGCGGGGCGAAGCCGGTGGTGGCGGTCCAGGCCGCGACGTACAGGACCAGACGGGCGGAGAAGTTGATCCAGATCAGCAGCCCGACCAGCACCGCGAACGTGCCGTAGACCGGGTTGCTCAGCGTGTGGCTCAGCAGCAGCGTGGCCACGTGCTTGAGCAGCCCGAAGCCGATCGCGCCCAGCAGCGCGCCCTGGGCGATCGCCTTGAACGGCCGAGTGGGCCGCGCCACCCAGCCCAGGAAGATCACGAACAGCAGCCAGTCGGCGGCCACTCCGGCCAGCAGCCCGACCAGCCACACCGAACCCGTCGCCACCGGATCGTCGTGCTGGAAACCCAGCCACGCGGTGACCTTGCTGGTCGCCGACGAGGTGAGTACGGCCACGCCGGCCGACACCAGCATGGTCACGCCGATCAGCAGCAGCGAGCTCAGGTCGCGCAGCTTGCCGAGGAAGAAGTTCAGCGGCGCGGCCGTGGTCATCGACATCTCCCGCAGCGCCCCGCGCAGCGCGTCGATCGCGCCGAGCCCCGCATACAGCAGGCCCAGCAGGCCGATGATCCCGGCGGTGGCCTTGGACTGGGCGATGAGATCCAGATTCAGGGCGGAGGCCAGTCCTGGCAACTGTTCGGCGATCACCTGCTTGACCGCCTGCTCCAGCTTGCGATTGACCGACAGGACGTAGCCGAACACCGCGTAGGCCAGCGCGATCAGCGGGAAGAACGACAGGAACGCGAAGTAGGTGACCGCTCCGGCCAGCCGGTCGCCGAACTGAAGCTGGTAACGCTGGACCGTCCTGATCAGGTGGTCGGCCCCCGGCCGGCGTACCCTCCAGTGGTCCACGATCCGCATCGCGCGCTCGCGCCACGCCGCGGCCTTCTCGATCAGGTTCGCCATCGCTCGGGAAACTCCAGCGCGTTCCGGTGGTCCTCCAAGACGACTGCCCTGGTGACGGTCGTTGTACCGGCCGCGGACCCGGCGATCAAGTGTGGCATCGCCGCGAGCTGCCCGGGGAGCAGGCCACGCCGGGTTCAGGCGGGGATCAGCGCTCCCGCGCGCTTCACCACCCGGCCGGCGACCAGGACGGTCTCGACGGCGCTGGTGTCGGCGTTGAGCACGATCGCGCCGATGGGGTCGCGGGTCCCGTTCATGCCCGGGGTGTCGGTGCGCAGGAGGACGACGTCGGCCTGCTTGCCCGGAGTCAGCGAACCGACGACGTCGGCCAGACCCACCGTCCGCGCGCCGCCCATCGTCGCCATCCGCAGCACGTCCCGGGTGGTGAAGGCGAGGTTGCCCAGGCCGCGTTCCATCGCGAAGGCCGCGCGCATCAGGCTGAACATGTCGCCCGGCCCGCAGGTCACCGTGTCGGCGCTGAGCGAGACCGGCGCTCCGGCCGCGGCCGCCCGGCCGGTGATCGGGTAGCCGATGCCCAGCGTCAGCTCGTCGATCGGCGAGATCGAGACGCTGCCGCCGGTGTCGGCGATGAGCTTCAGGTCGTCGTCGGCGTAGTCGACGCCGTGGATGTAGGTGGTGGGACGCTCCAGCAGGCCGTTGCCGTGCAGGAACGCCAGGGCGCGCCGGGCGCTGTCGGCGCCCTGGCTCCCGGCGTGGACGGTCACCGGGAGGTCGAGGTCGCGGGCGAGCCGCCACTCCCACAGGGCGCGTTCCTCTCCGGCGATCTCCGGGCCCAGGGCGGCGATCGCCATGCTCAGCCGTCCAGGGGTGCGGAAATGGGTGTCGCGCACGCGGCGGGCCTCGTCACCCGGATCCTGGGGGTTGTAACCGAGGACGGCCCTGATGCCCGATTCCCGGAGCGCGGCGACGAGGGCGTCGGCGTGCTCCGGGGTGTGCGCCACCTGTGTCCAGTCGAGCAGGGTGGTCACTCCGGCGTCGAGGCATTCGCGAGCCCCGGCCAGGTTGCCCGCGTGCACGTCTTCGGGGGTGAGCGAGGGGGCGAGCTCGCCGAGGACCGTGCGGAAGTAGCCCTGGATGTCGTCGTCGGCCACCACCGCGCGGTATGCGGCCTGCCAGGTGTGGCGGTGGCTGTCCACGAAGCCCGGCAGCACCAGGCGGCCGGTGGCGTCGATGACCTCGGCGTCCTCGGCGCTCAGGTCCTTGCCGACCGCCGCGATGGTCTCGCCGTCGATGAGCACGTCCAGCTCGCCGAGGACGGTGACGGCGGGGTCGGTGTCGATGACGGTCCCGTTCTTGATCAGGATTCTCATACCCAAGAGTCTATCGAGAAAGCTTTTAGAAAAGCAATATGGTGAGCGGTATCCTCGATTCCGTGGAACACGACGAGGTCGACGCGCTGGCCGCCCGCTGGAAGGCGGCGGGCATGGCGCCCTCCCTCATCGCGGGGCTTGAGCTCAGCAAACGGGTGGCGCGTATCGACGTGCTGTTCGAGCAGGCGCTCAAGGGGGAACTGGCCGCGCTCGGGCTCACCTACGCCGAGTTCGACGTGCTGGCCGCCCTTGCCCGTACGGCTCCGCCGTACCGGATGAAGCCCAGTGAGCTGGCCCGATCGCTGATGCTCACCTCAGGCGGGACCAGCAACGTGCTCCAGCGGCTGACCACGGCCGGATACGTCGAACGCTCAGCCGACGACGGCGACGGGCGCAGCCGATGGGTGCAGCTCACCCCCGAAGGACTGAAGGTCGCCACCGCGGCACTGGACACGGCCGTGCGCGCCAACACCGACGTGCTGGCCGGGGTACCGGAGCCCGTGATCCGCCAGGCGGCCGACGCGCTGCGCGAAGTCCTGCTGATCGTCGGCAGGCGGCGAGTGCGCTAACCGGACCAGATCGCTGGACGAGACCTGACGGCGGCCCACGAACCGACACCACCCTTCTCGCGGGTACGGCGAGCGGCGGCCTTCGCCGGGGATCCGTGGTGGCGTCCCGACGTGCCAGCTGAGGACCCGGTGGCCGTTCCCTTCCTCGCCGGACTTTCCATCTGCCGTGCCACTGGCTTTCCATCTGCCGTGCTGTTGGCTTTCCATCTGCCGCACCACGAGCTCCCGATCTGGCGCCCTGGGCTTTGGACCTGCTGTGGTCGAGAGGGGTCCGCACGGTTCACCGCAGTGCTGGTCAGCTGGCCTCGGTCCTGGTGATGGGGTAGCGGATCTCGGCGCGGGAGGCGTCGCGACGCGTCATGTTGACCTCGACAACGCGGCCTTCCGAAGCGCCGGCGGTGGCGATGCTCATCCGGGTGACGCACAACACCGGCACGCCGACGGCGAGCTGAAGCAGATCGCTCTCCTGTGGCGTGGCCGGGCGGGCGGTGATGACGCCTTCCCAGTCGAGACGGCCCCAGCCGAGGTCGTGCTCCATGCGGTCGTAGATACCGCCGGGTCCCGTATCGGCCTGAGCCAGGACGGTACCGGCAGCGAGGTCGGCCGGCAGGTACGAGGTGGCCAGTTGGACGACGCGGCCGGTGGCGGGTTCGCCCATGATCCGGTCACGGATGACGACGGGGTCGGCGGGCTGCAGGCCGAGCAGCGGGGCTACGTCGGCCGGGCACGGGCCCTGGGCGACGGTGGGCGGCTGGAGGGCGCGCAGGTCCTGCACGGTCTGGCTGAAGTAGTAGCCGATCTCGTCGCGCCACACCTGGGTGTCGAGGGCGAGAGGCGCCCGGTCGGGTTGCTCGCGCACGGTGGTCCCGCCACGGCGGACCGGGGAGAGCAGGCCTTCGGTGGTGAGCTGGGCCACCGCGCGGCGGATCGTGGTACGGCTGACGCCGTGGCGTTGCTGGAGCTCTTCCTCTTTGGGGATCTTCGTACCGGGCGGATAGACGCCCGCGGTGATCGCGTCGCGGAGCGCTTGTGCGACGTCGTGCCAGCGTGCCATGTCGTCCTCCAGCCCTAGGGGCTCATTACATCACTACCTATTGACGAAGAGATCGCCTCAGCAGACACTTCGCAATAGATAGCGACCTATTTACGAGATGGTGTGAAGCCAGGACACCAGGAGCACTCCCCCGGACACTCAACATGGGTCACGCGCCAGGCCCACAGGTCCGGCCGCAGCCGTCCCCTCTCATCAGGAGGACCTCATGAGCACGGCACCACCCGCCCTGGACTTCTTCTGGGCCGAGCTCACCGGCAGATGCCAGCTGGCCTGCACCCACTGCTACGCCGGCTCCGGCCCGACCGGCACCCACGGAAGCATGACGCTCCCCGACTGGATCAGCGCCATCACCCAGTCCCGCCGGCTCGGAGCCCGCATGGTGCAGTTCATCGGCGGCGAGCCCACCCTCCACCCGCACCTGACCGACCTCATCAGCCACGCCCTGGATGTCGGTCTTGAGGTCGAGGTGTATTCCAACCTGGTCTCCATTCGGCCGGTCATGTGGGAAGTGTTCGGCCAGTCCGGTGTCCGGCTGGCGACGTCGTACTACACCGACGACCCGGAACAGCACCAGCGCATCACCGGCCGCGGCGTCCTGCACCGCACGCGCGACAACATCGCGCGGGCGGTCGCCACGGGCATCCCGATCCGCGTGGGCATCGTGGGCGTCCTCGACGGCCAGCGCATCGACCAGGCCAAGCAGCAACTGACCGCCCTGGGGGTGGCCGACGTGAATGTGGACCGGATGCGGCTCCTCGGCCGGCCCGCCCGCACGGCCTGCGACGCATCCGAACTCTGCGGCAAATGTGGGGACGGGATCGCGGCGATCCTGCCCGACGGATCCGTGACGCCCTGCCCCCTCTCACGCTGGCTCCGCGCCGGCGACATTCGCGACACCGGTCTGCCGTCGCTGGTGGGCGACGCGCGCCGGCTCGCCCGGGAACGGATCCTGCCCGCGATCACCGCAGGATCGCGGCCCTGTGAACCCAGCTGCAATCCGGGCTGCGACCCCGGCGTGAACGCGCCCGGCGGCGGCGACGGCTGTATGCCGAAGTCGCGCTGCGACCCGAACCAGCCGCCCGACAAGCCCTGCAAGCCCTCCACCACCTGCGGACCCAAGAGATGAGTCACGAGAACCACGTCGGCGCCCTCATCGACTACCTCGTCGACGCCCACGTCCTCGACCGCGCGAACCCGTGGGTGGAGGCGCTCCAGGCAGTGCCGCGGCACCGGTTCGTGCCGGACGTGGCTTGGGCCGAGCCCATGGACGACCGACCCGAACACCTCATCAACCGGCAGGTCGACCCCGCCGCCTGGTGGGATGCGATCTACAGCAACACCGCGATCATCACCCAGCGCGGCAACGGCACCGCCGAGCTCACCGATCGCTCAAGCGCGCCCACCTCATCCCTGTCCTGCCCGCACGTCGCCGTCGAGTTCCTCCAGTTGCTCGACCTCGCGCCTCATCATCGGGTCTTGGAGATCGGCACGGGAACAGGCTGGACCGCGGCCATGCTCACCCACCGCGTCGGCGACCATCGCGTCACCACCATCGAAGTGGACCGGGCCGTCGCCGCCGTCGCCGTCGCCAACCTCAAGGAGGCCGAGGCCGCCCCGGCCGCGCTCGTCGGGGACGGCTCCGCCGGGCACCCGGACCACGCGCCCTACGACCGGGTGCACGTCACCTGTGGCGTACGCGACATCCCCTACGCCTGGGTCGAGCAGACTCGGCCCGGCGGCGTCATCGTCCTCCCTTGGATGCCGCCCGGCCAGCCGTTCGGGATGCGGCTCCGGCTCGACGTCCTCGACGACGGCACCGCCATCGGCCGACCGACCGGCGGCGCCTCGTTCATGATGCTCCGCTCCCAGCGTCTCCCCACCACGTGGCCCGGCTACCCCGATGGGGGCGCCCTGTCAGAGACCCACTTCCATCCCCACACGGCCCACGCCGCACGGTGGACCGGCTTCGGACCTTATCTGGCCGCCGCGGCTCCCCATCTGCTGGTCACGACCGCGGGATGGGAGCAAGGAGACGACGAAGCGTGGCGGTGGGTCACGCGCCTGCGCAGTACGGACAGCGCCGCCTGGGGCATCGCCGAAGTCGCAGAGTCGGGAGGGATGACGGTGGTACGGCAAGGCGGCGCCCACACCTTGTGGGACGACTACGAGCGCGCCTACATGAACTGGTTGAAGGCCGGGAGCCCGGCCCCAGAACGGCTGGGCTTCACGGTCACACCGGCGGGCCAGCACATGTGGCTGGATTCTCCTGACCAGGTGGTGGAGCCGGTCAGACGGTGGCGGAGATGACCACGGCCGGCTTCCGGCTGCTCAGCTGGCGGCCGGACGCCGGTCGCGGCCGGCGCCGCCTTCTGCGAGGTTGGGCATACCACCCGCCTGACCTGCCCACACACCGTCCCGGGCTTCGCGCTGCTTTATGACACAAGCTCCCAAAGGGACGTGCGAGCACCCTGTTGCCCGGGTGGGGTCCAGCTGGTTGACCACTTGGCCGGGCAACGGGTGGGTCCCAGGAAGGCGCGCGAGCGTAGCGAGCACCTTTACCCCGGGGCGGGAACCAACTGTCCAACCACCCAGACCTGCAACGGGTGGGCCCCAGGAAGAGTCCTTTTCAGGGGGTGGGGAGGAAGCCTACGCGGTCTCGGACTTGGGCCATGGTCTGCTGGGCTACTTCGCGTGCCCTGCCTGCTCCAATAGCCAGCAGTCTGTCCAGTTCCGCCTCGTCGGACAGCAGCTTCTCCGTGCGTTCCCTGATCGGGGTGAAGGTCTCCACCACCGCCTCGGCCACTTCCTTCTTGAACGTCCCGTACCCCTGCCCGTCGAACCGGGCGACCAGGTCGGCGATCGACGTCCCCGTCAAAGCCGAGTGGATCCGCAAAAGGTTGGAAATGCCGGGCTTGTTTTCCTCGTCGAAGACGATCTCGCTGCCCGTGTCCGTCACCGCTCGCATCACCTTCTTGCGCAGCGGCCCCGGCTGCTCCAGCACGTCCAGGATGCCCGCCGGGCTGGAAGACGACTTCGACATCTTCGCCGTCGGCTCCTGGAGGTCGGTGATCTTCTCGACCTCCTTGAGGATGTGCGGGGCGGGGAGCGTGAACGTGTCGCCGTAGCGGTGGTTGAAGCGCTGGGCCAGGTCGCGCGTCAACTCCAGGTGCTGCTTCTGGTCGGCACCGACCGGAACGCTGTTGGCCTGGTACAGAAGGATGTCCGCGGCCTGCAGGATCGGGTACGTGAACAGGCCCACACTGGCCGCGCTCTCACCGAACTTCGCCGACTTGTCCTTGAACTGGGTCATCCGGGCCGCCTCGCCCATCCCGGTCAGGCAGTTGAGTACCCAGGCCAGCTCCGTGTGCTCGCGTACGTGCGACTGCACGAAGACGGTGCTGCGCTCAGGGTCGAGACCCGCGGCGAACAACTGGGCCGCGGCCACCCGCGTTCGGCGGCGCAGCGCGGCGGCCTCGGTCGGCACGGTGATGGCGTGCAGGTCCACCACGCAGTAGAAGGCATCGTGGGTCTCCTGCAACGTCACCCACTGGCGGACGGCGCCCAGGTAGTTGCCCAGGTGGAAGGAGTCCGCCGTGGGCTGGATGCCGGAGAGTACACGAGGTCTGGCCATAGCTGGCAATTGTGTCAGGTATCCCCACCCGCCTGCGACTCGATCAGGCCGGGTCGGCGTTTCACCCTGACCCGGGAGATTCTCCGGCCGTCCAGGTCGGTGACGGTGAACTCGAAGCCGGGGATCTCCACCTTCTCCCCCGCCGCGGGAACGTGGCCGAGCATGGCCATGACGAAGCCGCCGAGCGTCTCGTACGGGCCGTCCGGCAGCCGGATGCCGGTCTGGGCGCCGAAGTCGTTGAGGTTGGTGAGGCCGTCGATCTCGATCTCACCGGCGGGCAGGATGACCGTGTCGTCTTCGATGTCGTACTCGTCCCTGATGTCGCCGATCAGCTCTTCGACCAGGTCTTCCAGGGTGACGATCCCGGCGGTGCCGCCGTACTCGTCCACGACGATGGCCAGGTGGTGTCCTTCGTCGCGCATCTCCGACAGCGTGCTCAGCACCCGCTTCGAGGCGGGCACCAGCTTGACCGGGCGGATGGGCACCAGCTCGCTGATGGGTTCGATCCGGCCGGTGAGGACGGGGTCGAGCAGGTCGCGTACGTGGACGAAGCCCAGGATCTCATCGTAGGACTCGCGGAAGACCGGGAAACGGGAGTGCGGCAGCGCCGCCACCAGCACGGCGGCCTCGGCCAGCGGCGTGTCGGCCTCCATGAACTCCACCTCGGTCCGCGGCAGCATCACCTCCCGCAACTGCCGCTTGCCCGCGGCGAACACCTCGGCGATCAGGTTGCGCTCGTCGAGGGTCAGCTCGCTGTGGCCGACGACCATGTCCCGGAGTTCCTCGGTGGTCATCTGCTCGCGGTCGGCGTCGGGGTTGCCGCCGAACAGCTTCATCACGCCGTCGGTCGACTTGGACAGCATCCAGATGATCGGCCGCGACAGGGTCGCGATCCAGTCCAGGAACGGCGCGACCACGAGCGAGAGACCCTCGGCCCGCTGCCTGGCCAGCCGTTTGGGCGCCAGTTCGCCGAGTACGAGCGAGACGTAGGAGATCGCCAGCGTCACCAGCACGAGGGCCAGCGCGGGCGCCACGGCCTCGGGCACGCCCCACTCCCGCAGCTTCGGCCCCAGGGCGGCGCCGAGCCGGTCGGCGCCGAACGCGGCCGACAGCATCGTGGCCACGGTGACGCCGATCTGGACGGCGGACAGGAAGCGGTTGGGGTCGCGGGCGAGCTTGGCCACCAGCTCGCCACGCCGTCCCTTTTGGGCAATTTTGCGAACCTGGCTCTCCCGCAGGGAGACCATCGCCATCTCGGCGGCGGCGAAGAAGCCGCCCACGAGAATGAAGAGCAGGACCAGGGCGACGTTGGCCGCGACGGTGTCAAACATGGTGGTTGGCAGCGTACTCGGCGTCTTTCCCGCGTATGCTGAACGGCAAGCCGTACAAAATCCAACATATTTCACCAGGAGTGCACATGAGACTGTTGGTCACCGGAGGTGCCGGATATGTCGGCAGCGTCGTGGCGGCGCAGCTCGTCGAGGCGGGCCATGAGGTGACCGTGCTCGACGATCTCTCCACGGGACACAGGGACGCGGTTCCCGGCAGTGCCCGGTTCATCCAGGGAGACATCGCCGACGCCCATGACGCGCTGGAGAACCAGGAGGCGGTGCTGCACTTCGCGGCCAAGTCCCTGGTCGGCGAGTCGGTGGAGAAGCCCGAGCTCTACTGGCGGCACAACCTCGGCGGCACGCTCGCCCTGCTGGAGGCCATGCACGCCCGGGACGTGCGCCGCATCGTGTTCTCCTCCACCGCCGCCACGTACGGCGAGCCGATCCACGACCAGATCCTGGAGACCGACCCGCCCCGCCCGACCAACCCCTATGGCGAGACCAAGCTGGCCGTCGACATGACCCTGACCGCCTTCGCCGCCCTGCGCGGCCTGGGCGCGGTGAGCCTTCGCTACTTCAACGTGGGCGGCGCCTACGGCACACTGCGCGAACGCCACGCCGTCGAGACCCACCTGATCCCCAACGTGCTCAAGGTCGCCACCGGCGAGCGCGAGGAGGTCCAGGTGTTCGGCACCGACTACCCGACGCCCGACGGCACCTGCGTGCGCGACTACATCCACGTCTCCGACCTGGCCAAGGCCCACCTGCTGGCGCTGGCGGCGGTCACGGAGGGCGAGCACAAGATCTACAACCTGGGCAGCGGCACCGGCTTCTCGGTCAAGCAGGTCATCGACGTCTGCCGCGAGGTGACCGGCCACGCGATCCCGGAGAAGCTCGGCGCGCGCCGTCCGGGCGACCCCGCGGTCCTGGTGGCGTCCTCGGAGAAGATCCGCGCCGAGCTGGGCTGGAAGGCGGAGCGGACGGACCTGCCGTCCATCGTCTCGGACGCCTGGAGTGCGCTTTCCCGCATATGAGCCATGGCATCGCGGGATATGTGCTGTGATACCGAAATGTGAGGATGCTTTCACCTAGAGTGCTCTTCGTGGCACTCGTCGCAGGTGGCTGCACGCTGGCCGCGGCCGGGGTGGTGTTCGCGACGTCGCCACCGGCTCCGGCCCCCGCCCCGCCTCCCCGCTGCCACCTGCACGAACATCTCACGCCGTGACGCGCAGCCGGGCCCGGTTGTCGGCGGGCCGCCGGTCGCCGAGGCGGCTGGACCACACCCCGGCGCTGGCGTCGACCGGCCGCCTGGGCGCCCTGAGCGTGAGCCGTATGCGCAGGCGCTCGTCGGGGCCGACGGCCCGCAGCCCGCACGCCACGTACCCCAGCCGGGCCCGGCAGCGCGCGCCGAGCGCGGACACCAGCCTGGCGCGGCCCGTCCTGAGATAGACGCGGGCGTCCCTGACCATGCGCGGGCCCCGGTTACGCACCAGCGCGGTCATCGCGAACCTGCCACCGCGCGCCCGGCCGGACAGGCTCAGGCTCAGGTCGGCGCCCTCGTCCACGGCGGTCGAGACGGTGGCGGCGTTGTCGCTCTCGTCGGCGTCGCGCACCTCGGAGGTGAGCGTGGCCGCCGCCTTCAGCGGGCCCCGCGCGTCCGGCCGGACGATGCCGGTGATCGTGACGCCGCCGGTGCCGCCCGCCCGGATGTCCATGGGCGAGGTGCACACCACCTCGTACGCGCTGACGCCCCGTGCGCAGGTCGCCACGTCGACGCTGACGACCTCGACGCCCGCGGGCAGCGTCACCTTGAGCACGGGCAGCACGGCGTCACCGGGTCCGGCGTTGCCGACCTCTGCCCGGTAGATGATGGGTTGTCCTGGCTGGGCGACATCCGGCCGGGCGGTCAGCCGTACGGAAAGGTCGGCGGCGCCCCATCCCGGCCCCGCGTGGGCGAGTCCCGGAACGCCCGCCAGCATGACTCCCATGAACCCGGCGAGCATTTTGCGCCGCATGTCCGACCCCCCGTGCAGTACGCCTCAATTGAACGTGCTGACCTGGGTGATCATCATCGCGACACGCGGTAGCCGTACCGAAAGCGAAAGGCGCGCGCCCGGACGGACGCGCGCCTGCGGTGGAGACGCTCAGATGAGGCCGAGGCCCTTGACGGCGTCGCGCTCCTCGGCGAGCTCGCGCACGGAGGCGTCGATGCGCTCGCGGGAGAAGGCGTCGATCTCCAGGCCCTGGATGATCTCCCACCTGCCGCCCGCGGCGCGGACCGGGAAGGAGGAGATGAGGCCCTCCGGCACGTCGTAGGAGCCGTCGGAGACGATCGCGGCGGAGGTCCAGTCGGTGCCGTTGACCCAGTCGTAGACGTGGTCGATCGCGGCGTTGGCGGCGCTCGCGGCGCTGGAGGCGCCACGGGCCTCGATGATCGCGGCGCCGCGCTTGGCGACGGTCGGGATGAAGGTGTCCTTCAGCCACTCGTGGTCGACCTGCTCGGCCGCGACCTTGCCGCCGACCTCGGCGTGGAAGAGGTCGGGGTACTGCGTGGCCGAGTGGTTGCCCCAGATGGTCATCTTCTTGATCTCGGTGACCGGGACCTGGAGCTTGGCGGCCAGCTGCGACAGCGCGCGGTTGTGGTCGAGGCGGGTCATCGCGGTGAAGCGCTCGGCCGGGACGTCCGGGGCGTTCTGCTGGGCGATGAGCGCGTTGGTGTTGGCCGGGTTGCCCACGACCAGGACCTTGATGTCGTCGGCGGCGTGGTCGTTGATCGCCTTGCCCTGCGGGCCGAAGATGCCGCCGTTGGCGCCGAGCAGGTCGCCGCGCTCCATGCCCGCCTTACGCGGCATGGCGCCGACCAGCAGGGCGACGTTGGCGCCGTTGAAGGCGACATTGGGGTCGTCGGTGATCTCGATGCCCGACAGCAGCGGGAACGCGCAGTCGTCGAGCTCCATCGCGGTGCCCTCGGCCGCCTTCACCGCCTGCGGGATCTCCAGCAGGCTCAGCTTCACCGGAACGTCGGCGCCGAGCAGCTGCCCCGACGCGATGCGGAACAGCAGCGCGTAGCCGATCTGACCGGCGGCACCGGTGACGGTTACCTTGACGGGCGTGGCCATGGCCTTCCCCTAACTCGCAGGATGAATCATTGACTTTCGGATGTTACCCGGTCGTCATCCGCAGGGTTCCATCTCGGTCGGGTTCAGCTGCGGTTTGAAATCCACGTTTCCGAAATGCCTGCTCACGAGCTTCTTGATGGTGCCGTCGCGCTGAAGCCCGGCGATGACCCCCGAGACGGCCTTGCACGTCCTGGCGTCGCCGCGCTCCATGCCGACGGCGTAGCGCTGGCTGCTGAGCCTGGCCCCGAGTACGGCGAAGCGCATGCTCGCCTCCCGGTCGGCGAACCCCGCCAGCAGCAGATCCTCGCCGGGGACCGCGTCGACCTTGCCGCTCTTCAGCATGTCCATGCACTGGGCGTAGTGGTCGGCGGGTATGGGCGTCACCTCGACCCGTTCCTGCACGCTGCGCACGGACGGGCTGGGGGGCGCGCAGAGGTTCATGCCCTTGAGGTCGGCCAGCTTCTTGGCGGTGCCCGCCCGGACCAGCACGTCGTGGTGGGCGACGTAGTACGGCCCGGCGAACAGCACCTCCTCGTCGCGGTCGATGGAGTAGGTGGCGACCACGAGGTCCACCTTGCCGGTGTTCAGGGCGGTGGCCCGGTCGAAGCGGCCGACCTGCGCGTACTTCACGTCCTTGGCGCCCAGCGCCTTGGCGATCAGCCCGGCCAGGTCCACGTCGAAACCCTGGAACGATCCGCCCTGGCCCAGGCTGATGCCCGGCAGGTCGCCCTTGACGCCGATGGTGAGCTTCCCGGTCTTGGCGATCTTGTCCATCGCGGAGGTGAACGGGCCCGGCTGGGGCGGCGTGTTCCCGCCGTTCACCGACTGCGACGGCTGCGCGCCGAAGGCCACCGGCCAGTCGTTGAGCACCGCCAGCACCGCGGCGGCGGCCAGCACCACCAGCGCCACGACCACGGCGATCCAGCGCCCCGGGCCACGCCGCCGTACCTGCGGCGTCATGGGCGGCCTCTCCTGCCGCATCGGGGGCCGGTCCGACAGGCTCGCACGCACCGGCTCCGGTACGGCGGGAGGCGGCTGGGTCGTATGACCGGGCACCCCGGACTCGCCCGGCTCGGCGGGCTTGCGCGCGTCGGCCAGCGTGGTGCGTACCCGGGTGAACGGCGTGGTGTCGTCGCTCGCCACCTCGGCGCCCCTGGACAGCACCGCCGTAGAGGCGCCCGCGGTCTCCGGCTGACCCAGCAGCCGCAGCAGAAGCTGGTCGGCCGTGGGCCGCGCCTGCGAGTCCTTGGCCAGCGCCGAGGCGACCACCCCGCGCAGCGGCTCGGGCATCGAGCTGACGTCGACCTCGTGGTTGAGGATCCGGTTGAGCACCACCGCGATCGAGCTGCCCTCGAAGACCGTGACCCCGGTCGCGGCGAAGGCGATCGTCGCGCCCCAGGAGAACACGTCGGTGTAGGGGCCGACGTCGTCGCCGGCGATCTGCTCCGGCGCCATGTAGGCGGGCGTGCCGATGGCGCGGCTGGTGATCGTGCCGGTGGAGTCGATGATGCGGGCGATGCCGAAGTCGACCACCCTCGGGCCGTCGGCGGCGATCAGCACGTTGTCCGGCTTGAAGTCGCGGTGCACGATCGAGGCATGGTGGATCGCGGTCAGCGCGGTGGCGGTGCCGATGGCCAGCCGGTCGAGGGCGGTGCCGCGCATCGGGCCGTCGTTCTCGATGACCTCGCGCAGCGGCAGGCCGTCGATGTATTCGCTGGCGATGTAGGGCGTGTTGCCGTCAAGGTCGGCTTCCAGGACGCGGGCCGTACAAAAGGAGGCGACCCTTTCGGCCGCCTTGAGTTCCCGCGCGAAACGGGATCTGGCGATGGTGTCACCGCTGAACTTGATGTGCAGGAGCTTGATCGCCGCCCGCTCACCCTGCTCGTTGACACCCAGGTAGACGATGCCCTGCCCGCCCTCGCCCACGCGTCCGGTCAGCTGGAACGAGCCCAGCTGCTCGGGATCGCCGGCGACGAGCGGCGCGATCTGCGGCATTGACCATCCCCACGTGTATACAAATCCCAACGAGGCAAACTTTACGACGCTCATGAAGCTCTCAGGGAACCGTTAACCGTTCGTGACGTCGCGAACGGCCTTCTCCACGGCCGACTGGAATGACATTCTGTCGCCATGCATGACATCGTCCTCTTCGGCGCCACCGGTTACACCGGAAAGCTGATCGCCCGCTACCTGGCCGGGATCGAGGGCCTCAGCTGGGCGGTCGCCGGCCGCGACCGGGACAGGCTGGAGGCGCTCGGCCACGGCGTGCCCGTCCTGGTCGCCGACGTGGACGACGCCGCCTCGATCGCCGCGCTGGCCCGTCAGGCGCGCGTGGTCATCACCACCGTCGGCCCCTACGTCCGCTACGGCGAGCCGCTCGTCGCGGCCTGCGCGGAGGCCGGAACCCACTACGTCGACCTGACCGGCGAGCCGGAGTTCGTGGACCGCATGTACCTGCGCCACCACGAGCGCGCCGCCGCCTCGGGGGCGAAGATCGTGCACGCCTGCGGTTTCGACTCCATCCCCTACGACCTCGGCGTCCTCTACACGGTCGGCGAACTGCCGGAAGGCGTGCCGCTCAAGGTCAGCGCGTTCCTGCGGGGCGGCGGGCGGCCGTCGGGCGGGACATTCCACTCGGCGGTGACCTCGATGTCGCGGGCGCGGCAGATGGCCGAGACGGGCCTGCGCCGCCGCGCGGCGGAGACCCGTCCACGCGGGCGTTCCGTGGACGTGCTGCCCGGCCTGCCGAGGTTCGTGGGCGGGTACGCCCTGCCGATGCCCACCATCGACCCGCAGATCGTGGGCCGCTCCGCCTGGGCGCTCGACCGCTACGGCCCGGACTTCACCTACCGCCAGTACATGAGCGTGCGCCGCCTGCCCGGGGCGCTGGCCCTGGCCGGGGGCGCGACGGCACTCGGGATGCTCGCCCAGCTCCGCCCCACGCGGGAATGGCTCCTGAACCGTCTCAAGCCGGGCGAGGGCCCCACGCCGGAGGAGCGGGCCAAGAGCTGGTTCAAGCTGACGTTCCTCGGCGAAGGGGGCGGCGCGCGCGTGGTCACGGAGGTCGCCGGACGCGATCCGGGTTACGGCGGGACCGCCGTGATGATCGCCGAGGCCGCGCTGTGCCTGGCCTTCGACGACACGCCCCAGGTGGCGGGTCAGGTGACGACGGCCGCGGCGATGGGCGGTCCGCTCATCGAACGCCTGAGCCGGACGAAAGCCCTCACCTTCGCGGTGCGGTCCTAGCAGCCTTCTTCTTTGAAACGCTCGCTCCATCGGGCGCCCGTGGCCTCATCTTCCATGCTCGCGACCACCTGCGCGCTGCCCCACCAGGCCGACACCTCGAGGATCACCGGAGCCGTCTCCGCCGCCGCCTCCAGGCAGGAGGTGTATTCCACGAGAACGTCGACCTCGACGCTGCCGCCCGCGGGCACGACCCGTGGCAGCGCGGCGCCGGCGATCCTGAAGTGCTCGGCCCGCACACCCGCTCCGGTCAGGGTGATCGGATAGATGGCCTCATTGGTGAAGGTATGGGTCATGGCGTCGATCCGCCCGTGGACCCTGCCCAGTTCGTCGCGGACGAGCATGCCTCTCGCCGTATCGCCCTCGTGGTAGGTGATCCTCGGGGTCATTCCCCAGCCGAGGGCGAGCAGCAGCGTCAGGGCGATGCCGATCGTGACCGGCCGTCGAGCGCGCACCACCGCAGCCGACGGATTGAGCCGGTCCCAGACCTCATTCGGAATCACGTCGGTATTCTGCTAGTTTTCCGGGCTATGACGAAAGTCCACCATTGCTGATACTTACAGCCATTGGTGTGTTAGCCGTCATCGCTGGATTGGCACTGAGCGCGCGATCCCTTCCCCACCCGAACCTGGATCGTTTCGCCAGGCGCCACCGGCTGACGATCACGCCCTACAACGGCGACAACACCATCGCCTACCTGCGCGCGGTCCGCTCGTGGCGGGGCGCGGGACTGGCCGCGGGCGGCGCCCTTTCCCTCTACTTTCTGGGAAATCTGAATTTCCCCTTTTTGCTGTACGGCTGGCTCGCCGGCGTACTCGTCTCCGAAATCCAGCTCGCCGCCGCCCGGCCCCGATTCTTCGGAGAACGGCTCCGCCTCACGCCGCGGGCGCTCACCATCGGCTGGCGATTGTCCGCGCTCCTGTGCTGGGGCGTCCTGGCGGTGCTCGTGGTCCGGTCGTTCTTCCGGGAGATGGCGATGCCCGATCGGATCTGGGTGGCGATTCCGGCTTTCGTCCTGCTGGCCGTACATCTGGTGCTGAGAGACCTGCACCGGCGTGCGGTGCCCGCCGGGACCAGCGACCTGGTCGGCGCCGAGTTCGCCGCCCGGATCAGCTCGGCCAGGACGCTGATGGCGTTCGGGATCGCGGCGGCGCTCTGGCCGGCCTTCGGCTTCATCTCCGCCGAACTGCCGACGCCCGTGCGGCCGGTGACGCTCGCCCCGGCCCCGCCCCGGGGTCCGGTCCAGTTCGCCAGGATCGTGGGTGACCCCGTCAGATGGGCGCTCTCTTCAGAGACCAACAGGGAAACGAGGTTCGGTGAGGCCGACACGCGCGGACCCCTCGCGCTCAGCGGTGACGGCTTCCATCTGATCTACCGGCAGCTCGGCACGGGCAAGCTCGTCCACCGCGACCTGCGCAAGACGGACGTCCGTGAGATCGCCGGCGCCGGCGAGATCGTGCTCTCCCACGACGGCGCCTACGCCACGGTCGGCGCCACGCTCGTCCACACGCCCACCGGATCGGCCACGCCCCTGCCCGGAGTGGCCCGGGTGATCGGCATCGGCGGCGGCCGGATCGTCGCGACCGCCGGCCGCCGCACCCTGCCGGGCGCGCCCGCCACCGAGCTCGTCACCTTCGACCCGCAGGGCAAGGTCGTGTCCCGCGCGCCCTTCGACCCCTCCCTCGACGTACGGCTCTCGCCCGACGGCAAGACGCTCGCCGTCGCCACCTCGGCCGACGTGCTGACCATGGACCCGGCCACCGCCAAGGTGCTCACCCGCGAGCCGCTCAAACTCCCCGGCCACAGCTACGAGCTCGCCCTGCTGGGATGGTCCGCGAACGGCCGGCGGCTGCTGCTGCGCGCCGGCATGGTGGAGCCCGACATGTCCGGCCACTACCTGATCGACCCGCGAACCGGCACGGCGCGGCGCCTGGAGGAGTGGCCGGATCCCCGCCAGACCGTGGTCGCGGGGAGGGTCACGTGATCCGCGGAGGGCTGGCCGCCGGCGCGCTCGTGATCGCGGCGTGGGTCGTGCTTCCCGTCTGGCAGCAGCACGATCAGGACCCGCCGATGGCCAGGAGCATGCCCGGCGCCACCGCTACCCTGCCCCCCGCCACCGAGCTCAAGGGCCCGGCCCCGGCACCCATCCGCTACGCCTACCAGCCGGACTGCCCCGACCAGAGCGACCCCTGCCCGCGGTGGCATCTGGTCTCCACGCGCGGCGAGCAGTGGTGGCTGCCCGGCGCGAGCGGGGAGGACACGTTCGTGCTCAGCGACGACGGCACCCGCGCCGCCTACTGGCGTGGCGAGGGATACGTTCTGCACGATCTGACGACTGGCACGGTCACGCCGCTGCCGGTGAGGGGCGAGCAGGAGCCGATCTTCTCCCTCGACGGCCGCCATCTGGCCGTCGGGCGCGAGGTCGCCGACCTGGCCACGGGGCGCGTACACCGGCTGAACGGCGAGGCGCGCGGCTGGACCTCCAGCGGCGTGATCACCTCCACGCTGAAACCCGACGACCGAACACCGGGCCAGGTCAGCGTCACCTTCTTCACCGTCAGCTCGCCCGAGGGCAGGAGGCTGCGCAGGTTCACCGCGCCCGGCGACCTGTCCTCCGACGGCGTCCTGTCACCCTCGGGCCGCCAGTTCGCCACGTTGACGAGGGAGGTGACGCCCACGTCCGTGACCACGACGAGCATCCTGATCAGCAGGGAGCGCTCCGTGACCCCGCGCCTGCCCGAAGGCTGGACGATCACCACGATCCTGCGCTGGACCGGCGAGGACACCCTCCTGGTACGGCTGCGCGGCCCCGCGAGCCGCATCGCCTACACGATCATCGACCTGACCACCGGCCGCCCGCTCCCCGGAGGCGTCGAGGAGCGGGGCCTGTCCACGGTCATCGGCCGCCTGACCTAGTACGGCAGCGCCCGCGCGGTGAAGTTCTTGCGCAGGAACGGCGCCTTGAACTTGGGAAAGGCCACGGTCTCGGCGTCACCGTCGGAGGTGAAGCGCATGTCCGGGTTGTTCTTGAGCCAGTCCAGCCAGGCCGTCGAGCAGAACTGGGAGCAGTCGCCCTTCTTGTCCATCGCCTTGATCCGCGGGATCCCGAGCGGATCGAACGTCCTGGTGTAGGGCGCCGGCGCGGGCGTGTACCCGGCCAGGAAGACGCCGCTGTGGTTGTAGGCCCCGTCGCTGCCCTTGCCGCGCAGCGCCCACTCCTTCTTACGCGGCTGGCTCCCGTACGGCAGGGCCAGCGTCACCGGGTCCTGCGAGGCGAGGGAGTGCACCTGCTGACGGATGGCGGCGATCTGCTCGGCCACCTCCTTCTGCGAGCGGGTGCCGAGGTTGACGTGGTCGCGCGTGTGGTTGCCGATGTCGAAGCCGTTGTCCTTGAGCCAGAGCAGCGTCTGCGCCTGCTCCTCCTTCAGGGACTTGCCGAACATGTCGCGGGTGACGTAGAAGGTCGCCACGGGGCGGAAGCCGGGGTTCTTCGCCGCCACATCCTGAAGGATGGCGACCGCCGTGTCGGCCCTGGGGACGCCGAGGTCGTCCAGGGCGAGCTGGGAGGGCGAGGAGTCGTCGAAGGTGAGCACCACGGGGTGCTTGCCGGCGGGGATGCCGATCTTCCCGGTCACGTACTCGGCCGCGGTGACGGGCACGTAGCCGTCGCGTACCAGCCGCTCCAGGTCGGCGCGGAACTTCTCCGGCGTCCTGTCGTCGTCGGAGCCGGGGTTCTTCACGATCCGGTGGTACATGAGCACCGGGACCTGGCCCAGTTCGTTGGCCTTGACCTTGGCCGCGGCGGCGGCCTTGGCCTGCTTGGCCTGCTGCACCTTCATGGCGGCGTCGGCTTTGCTGACCGTCTGCACGGCCGGCTGCGAGCCGCAACCGCCGACGATCGCGCCCACCGCGACCAACCCGAGAACACCCAGACGCATCGGGAACCTCCCTCATGACGCGATCGTCAATTACGCCCTGTGACCTCCCCATCGCTCCGCGGAACCACTCCGAACCGCTCCAAAAGAGATCACCAAGCCGGGGGCCCGAGGCGGCCACGGCCAGGTCGCGGGCGGCGCGGCCACCGGATATCTTGATGTCAAGCAATCTCAGACGTGGAGCGGACATCCGGTGACTGATTCGACCATCATTTACACGCACACCGACGAGGCCCCAGCGCTGGCCACGTACTCGTTCCTGCCGGTCATCCAGGCGTACGCCGCCAAGGCCGGAGTGCGGGTGGAAAGTCGGGACATCTCCCTGGCCGGGCGGATCATCGCCGGCTTCCCCGAGCGGCTCACGGAGAGCCAGCGCATCGGCGACGCCCTGGCCGAGCTCGGCGAGCTGGCGAAGACCCCCGCGGCGAACATCATCAAGCTGCCCAACATCTCGGCCTCGATCCCCCAGCTGAAGGCGGCCATCGCCGAGCTGCGCCAGCAGGGCTACGACCTGCCCGACTACCCCGAGGACCCGAAGACCGACGAGGAGCGCGACATCCGCGCCCGCTACGACAAGGTCAAGGGCAGCGCCGTCAACCCGGTGCTGCGCGAGGGCAACTCCGACCGCCGCGCCCCCGCCTCGGTGAAGGCCTACGCCAAGCAGCACCCGCACAGGATGGGCGCGTGGTCGCCCAGCTCCAAGACCGACGTGGCGCACATGACCGCCGACGACTTCCGCTCCTCCGAGAAGTCCGCGATCCTGCCCGAGGCCACCGAGCTGCGCATCGAGCTGGTCGGCGACGACGGCACCACGACGGTCCTGCGGGAGTCCGTACCCGTGCTGGCCGGCGAGATCGTCGACTCCTCGGTCATGCGCGTGGCCGCCCTGCGCGAGTTCCTCACCGCGCAGATCGCCCGCGCCAAGGCAGAGGACGTGCTCTTCTCCGTCCACCTCAAGGCCACGATGATGAAGGTCTCCGACCCGATCATCTTCGGCCACGTGGTGCGCGCCTTCTTCCCGAAGACCTTCGCCCAGTACGGCGAGGCCCTCGCGCAGGCCGGCCTCAGCCCGAACGACGGCCTGGGCGGCATCCTCAGCGGCGCGAGCGACGAGATCAAGGCGTCGTTCGAGGCCGAGCTCGCCGAAGGCCCGGCGCTGGCCATGGTCGACTCCGACCGCGGCATCACCAACCTGCACGTGCCGAGCGACGTCATCGTCGACGCCTCGATGCCGGCGATGATCCGCCAGTCCGGCCACATGTGGGGCCCCGACGGCAACGAGGCCGACACCCTCGCCGTCATCCCCGACAGCAGCTACGCCGGCATCTACCAGGTCGTCATCGACGACTGCCGTGCCCACGGCGCCCTCGACCCGGCGACCATGGGCTCGGTCCCGAACGTCGGCCTCATGGCGCAGAAGGCCGAGGAGTACGGCAGCCACGACAAGACCTTCGAGATCCCGGCCACCGGCACCGTACGCGTGGTGAACTCCGGCGGCGAGACCGTCCTTGAGCACGCGGTCAGCCAGGGCGACATCTGGCGCATGTGCCAGACCAAGGACATCCCCGTCCAGGACTGGGTGAAGCTGGCCGTCTCCCGCGCCCGCGCCACCGGCGACCCGGCGGTGTTCTGGCTCGACGCGACCCGCGCCCACGACGCCAGCCTCATCGAGAAGGTCAACGGCTACCTGACCGAGCACGACACCAGCGGCCTGCAGATCGAGATCATGGCCCCGGTCGAGGCGATCGGCTTCTCGCTGGAGCGCATCCGCAAGGGCGAGAACACGATCTCGGTCACCGGCAACGTGCTGCGCGACTACCTGACCGACCTGTTCCCGATCCTGGAGCTGGGCACCAGCGCCAAGATGCTCTCGATCGTCCCGCTGCTCAGCGGCGGCGGCCTGTTCGAGACCGGCGCCGGCGGCTCGGCGCCCAAGCACGTGCAGCAGCTGGTCAAGGAGAACTACCTGCGCTGGGACAGCCTGGGCGAGTTCCTGGCGCTGGCGGCCAGCTTCGAGCACCTGGCGCGCACGACCGACAACGCACGGGCGCAGATCCTGGCCGACACGCTCGACCGGGCGACCGCGACGTTCCTCAACGAGAACAAGTCGCCGGCCCGCAAGCTGGGCTCGATCGACAACCGCGGCAGCCACTTCTACCTGTCCCTGTACTGGGCTCAGGAATTGGCCACTCAGACCGACGACGCCGTGGTGGCGGCGGCGTTCGCCGGTCTGGCCAAGACCCTTGCCGAGCAGGAGCAGGCGATCGCGGCGGAGCTGCTGGCCGTACAGGGCTCGCCGGTGGACCTCGGCGGCTACTACCAGCCCGACCCGGCCAAGGCCGCGGCGGTGATGCGGCCCTCGAAGACCTTCAACCAGGCGATCGAGAGCCTCTAGGCGACATCGGAAGGGCGGTGGGCTCCGGCCCGCCGCCCTCTGTCATCCTCCCCCGAGGAACTGGAGAACGGCGGGCTTGAGCACGCCGCCGTATTCCAGGAACATGGCGACGGCCACCAGGCCCACGCCGAATCCCCCGTAGACCACCATGTCGGTCTTCCTCGTCCGGATCGCCATGAGCCCGCCGTACCCGGAAAAACGCAGGGCGGCGGCGACCATCAGCACGGCGCCGAGCGCGAACGCGCCCCACTCGCCGTCCACGAAGAAGATCGTGAGCATGGCAAGGGCCGCTCCCGCCAGAATCAGCGGAAACGGCCCCCACTTCTGATCATCGTTCGTCAATCGGCTTCCACTTCTGGTCGCGTTCCCCGATGTACTCACTATCGGGCCGGATGAGCCGGTTGTCCGCGTGTTGCTCGATCACGTGGGCGGTCCAGCCGGACATGCGGCTGATGGAGAAGACCGGCGTGAACAGATCGGTCGGGATGCCCAGGTAGTGGTAGACCGAGGCGGCGTAGAAGTCGACGTTGGGGTAGAGGCCCTTGGTCTCGAAGACGACCTCTTCCATCTCCTTGGACATCCGGTAGAACTTCGGCTCGTCGCCGGACAGTTCCTCCGACATCCGGCGCAGGTGCGTGGCGCGCGGGTCCTCGGTCTTGTAGACGCGGTGGCCGAAGCCCATGATCTTCTCGCCGGCGGCCAGCTTGTCGCGTACGGTCTGGGCCACGCCGTCGGGCGAGATCGACTCCAGCGTCTTCATGACCTGCTCGTTGGCGCCGCCGTGCAGCGGGCCCTTCAGCGTGCCGATCGCGGCCACGATGGCCGAGTGCATGTCCGACAGCGTCGCGGCGCAGACGCGGGCGGCGAACGTCGAGGCGTTCATCGTGTGGTCGGCGTGCAGCACCAGGCAGGCGTCGAAGATCTCCGCCTCGCGCGGGGAAGGAGTGCGGCCGGTCACCTGGTGCAGGAAGTTGCCGGCGATGCTCAGGGCGGGGTCGCTCTCCGGGACACCCTTGCCCGAGCGGGCGGCGTGGTAGCGGGCGACCAGCAGCGGCTGCTGGGCGGTCAGCCGGGCGGCCTTGCGCAGGTCGGCTTCCGGCTCGATGGAGTCGCGGTCGGGGTCGTCGGCGCTGGCCAGCGACACCAGCGAGCGCAACGCCTCCATGGGCTTCTGTTTCTCGGCGATCTCCGCGACGTTGGCGGAGACCAGCGGGCCCAGTTCGCGCCCGGTGACCAGCTCGTCACCGTAGGCCTGGAGCTCGGCGCGGTTGGGGAGCGTACCGCGCTGGAGCAGATGGGCGGTCTCTTCGAACGTCGCTCGGCCGGCCAGATCGTGGATGTCGTATCCCCGATAGAACAGACGGCCGGCCTTCCCGTCGATGTCGCTGAGCGCTGTGGACGCGGCTACGACGTCGGCCAGGCCTTTGGTGGGCTTGTCCATCGTGCTCCTTGGCTCGCTCCGCTCGCGGTTGTGGCGGAGTTATCCGCTCTTCGTGGCAGATGTCCCGCCACGAGTGTTTCCTCCGCTTATCGTGCCTGGAAGTCTACCCGTGAGCTGGCAAAACCGTCCGCAAAGGTCCAGACCAATTTCACGCCGGATTCTCCTTATGGCAAAGGCGATTCCGCATCCCCTCGTTTGGGTAAGCCGGAGCTGTAGTAATAGTTACGGCGGGCTACCCGAGGAGGAACTGCCGCCGTCTCACGCTGCGTCCGCTAACGGAAGGGAACTGCCGTGGAGGGGCCGTTCATACGCATCGAGGACACTGGCGAGGTCGTCCCGTTGCGCCCCGAGATCACGACGGTCGGCAGAGGTCGCGGTGTCGACATCCGACTCACCGATCCCAGCGTGTCTCGGCTCCATGCCGAATTCGTCCGGAGAGGACCCTACCTGTACGTCGTTGACCTGGGGCTGTCCCGCAACGGCACGCGGGTGAACGGCAGGCCGATCGCCCGGAGGGTTCTCGACGACGGCGACGTCGTCTCCTTCGGCGCCGCGCGTGGCCGGATCGGCGGGGTTCCGCGCGAGGACTTCACCCCCGAGGTGGAGCTGAGAAGGGCGGCGGCCCCCGAGCTGACCCGCAGAGAGGTCGACGTGCTGACCTCCCTGTGCCGCCCCGCGCTGTCGGACGAGGCGTTCGTCGCACCGGCGACCGCAAGGGAGATCGCCGACGACCTGGTGGTGACCGAAGCCGCGGTCAAGCAGCACCTGCTGCGGCTGTACCAGAAGTTCAGAATCCCTGAGGGCACCAACCGGCGCACGCGGCTGGCCAACGAGGTCGTCGCGCTGGGTCTGGTCCGCCCCACCCCCGTGGTGCCGCCACAGCGGTCAGGCTCCCCCACCGAGCAACCATCGGCGGCGGGGCGCAGGGCTTCATAGGAATCGGATCGCTACCGGGGCTTCGGCGAGGGGTTCCGGCAGCACGAGTGGCCCGGAGCCCGGCGTTATCGTGCCCAGGACACGTGGCCCGGCTGCACCCGTGCAGCTGGGCACGGTGGCCGGCAGGCCGTGCGCGGTCAGCCAGCCGAACAGCGAGAAGGCGATGGCCTCCTTGGCGTCCGAGGGCACGCCCACCTCGTCGCTGGGCACGAGGCGGGCCGTCGTGCGTGCGCGCAGCATGCCCATGAGCGTGGGGTTGCGCACGCCGCCGCCGGAGACGACGACGGTGTCGAGCTCGTGCCGCCGGATCTCGGCGGCCACGGTCTCGGCCGTGAGCGCGGTCAGCGTGGCCACGAGGTCGGGCCGCGCGATCTCCGCGCGCCCCGCCAGCGCCCGCCGCACGTACCCGGGCGTGAACAGCTCCTTGCCCGTCGTCTTGGGCGCCGCCTTGTGGTAGTACGGCTCGGCGAGCAGCACCTCCAGCAGGCCCTCGTCCACCGTCCCGGCAGCGCCGAGCACCCCGTCCTTGTCGTACGGCGGCGCCGCCGCGTCGATCAGCGCGCCCGCCGGCCCGGTGTCGTAGGCGATGGCCGCCCCGGCCACGGTCAGGTTGGCGATGCCGCCGAGATTGAGCGCCCCCGAGCGGCCCTCGATCCCGTTGAGCATGAGCAGGTCGAGGTAGGACACCAGCGGCGCGCCCTGCCCACCGGCGGTCACGTCGCGCACGCGTACGTCGGAGACGACCGGCAGCCCGGTGCGCTCGGCGATCCAGGCGGGCTGGCCGAGCTGGAGCGTGCCCAGGACCTGCCCGCCGGAGACCCAGTGGAAGAACGTCTGCCCGTGTGAGCAGATCAGGTCGGCGGGCCCGGCGGCTCGGGCGGCCTCGGCGAACTCCTGGCCGATCAGCGTGTCCAGCGCGCAGACCTCACCCATGCTCACGTCGCCGGGCGGGAGCGCGGCGACGATGCGGGCTCTCAGGCCGCCGGGGTAGGGCCGCTCGCCGGTGGCGAGGATCGTCCCGGTGAGCAGGCCGTCCTCCATCGACCAGTCGACGATGGCGCTGTCGATTCCGTCGTGGGAGGTCCCCGACATCAACCCAAGAACCCGCATAAATCTCCCTAAAACACCACTCGGAAGGGGTTGCTGGGCCGGGACGTCCTGCTCACCCGGTCCACCGCCACCACGTAGTAGTAGTCGCCCCGCTTGCCGTCCGGGTCGGTCCAGCGCACGATCCGGTCGCCGGGCACCACGGCCACCAGGTTGCGCGCGTCCTCGAAGGAGGTGAGCCGGGAGGCGGAGCGGAAGACCGCGAACTGGAACGGCTCCTCGCGCCCGGTCGCCACCATCTTGACCTCGACCCCGTCCTTGACCTTGCGGGCCAGCGCGAGCACCGGGCGGCCGGGCGCGCGCCCGCCGGCCAGGCGCGGCAGCAGCGGCGCCAGCGCGGGCCGCTGGTGGTGGTCGTTGACCGCGGTGGTGACGGACTTGAGGCGGTCCGCCCGGACGTCCCCGGCGCTGAACCAGATGTCGCCGCTGATCTCCGGGTGGTTGCGGTTGAGCGTGAGGTGCTTGGACAGCTCACCCGGCTCCTGCCACTGCGGCGCCTGGGCGGGGTCGCCCGCCTTGTACGCGGCCTGGCCGATCCACAGCAGGGTGCCGGTGCCCTTGGCCACGTCCGACCACCAGGGCACGAGCTTGGCGTAGTCGGCCGGCGGCTGGCCGATGTACCAGTAGAGCTGCGGCGCGATGTAGTCGAGCCAGCCCTTCTTCACCCATCCGCGGGTGTCGGCGTGCAGGCCGTCGTAGGACTGGCCGCCGGCGGTGTCGGAGCCGAGCGGGTCGCTGGCCTTGTTGCGCCAGATGCCCGACGGGCTGATGCCCCAGGAGACCTCGGGCTTGGCCTGCCGTACGCGCTGCTGCATCTCCGAGACCATGAGGTCGACGTTGTTGCGCCGCCAGGCGGCCAGGTCGGGGTAGCCCGCGCCGTACTTGGCGAAGGCGGCGCTGTCGTCGAAGGCCGCGGTGTTGGTCGGGTAGAAGTAGTCGTCGAAGTGCAGGCCGTCGATGTCGTAGCGGGTGATCGCGTCGAGCATCGCGTCCTGGCAGAACTTGCGGACCTCGGGCATGCCCGGGTTGTAGTAGAGCTTGCCGCCGAACGGCAGGATCCAGTCGGGGTTCTTGCGGCCGGGGTGGTCGGGGTGGAGCTTGGCCGGGTCGGGCTGCATCGAGACCCGGTAGGGGTTGAACCACGCGTGGAAGGCCAGGCCGCGCTTGTGGGTCTCCTCGACCGCGAAGCCGAGCGGGTCGTAGCCCGGGTCCTGCCCCTGGACCCCGGTGATCCACTCCGACCACGGCTCGAACGGCGACGGCCAGAACGCGTCCGCCGTGGGCCGGATCTGCACGAACACCGAGTTGAGCTTGCGCTCGACGGCCAGATCGAGCCAGGCCAGGTACTCGGCCTTCTGCTCCTCGACCGACAGCCCCTTCTTCGAGGGCCAGTTGATGTTCACCACGGAGGCGATCCACATGCCGCGCATCTGACGCAACGGCGGCACATAGTCGGTGGCGGCGAAGGCGGGCAGGGGGACGACGGAGGCTGCGGCGGCGAGGGCGAGACCCTTGAAAACGGTCCGTCTGCTGGGCATTGGGGGGGTGGCCTCTCGGGAAGTGGTTGTGTCTGGGGCGACGATGACAGAAAATTACCTTCAGATCAACGATTGTGAAGGAAAATGCCGTATGTCGCCTGACCTCCACCGACTCGCCATGGCCGTGCTCCAGCCTGGCTTCGAGGGGACCACCGCCCCCGACTGGCTGCGCAGGGCGCTCGGCGAGGGATTGGGGGGCGCCGTACTGTTCGCCCGCAACCTCCCGAGCGAGCGCCTCATCCCCCAGATCCGCGCCGAGAACCCCGACACCGTGATCGCCGTCGACGAGGAAGGCGGCGTCGTCACCCGCTTCGAGGCCAGGACGGGCAGTTCCTTCCCCGGCAACCGCGCGCTCGGCGTGGCCGACGACGAGGCGCTCACCGAACGGGTCGGCAGGCAGATCGGCCGCATGCTGGCCGAGGCCGACGTCACCCTCGACTACGCGCCCTCCGTCGACGTCAACGCCAACCCCGCCAACCCGGTCATCGGCGTCCGCTCCTTCGGCCCCACCCCCGACCTGGTGTCCAGGCACGCCGTCGCCTACATCCGCGGTCTCCAGGGCGCCGGAGTCGCCGCCTGCGCCAAGCACTTCCCCGGCCACGGCGACACCATCACCGACTCCCACCTGGCGCTGCCCACCGTGCACGCCTCCGTGGAGGAGCTGTGGGAGCGCGACCTGCCGCCGTTCCGCGCGGCGATCGCCGCCGGGGTGCGCTCGGTCATGTGCGGCCACCTGCTGGTGCCCGCCCTGGACCCGTCGCTGCCGGCGACGCTGAGCCGTACCGTGCTGACGGGGTTGCTGCGTGAGGAGCTCGGCTTCGACGGCATGCTCGTCACCGACGCGATCGAGATGAAGGCCGTCGCCGCCCGTTACACACCCGGCGAGATCGCCGTGCGCGCGCTCGCCGCGGGCGTGGACGCCATCTGCGTCGGCATCACCACCGAGCACGGCCTGCACGAACTGCGCGACGCCATCGCGGCCGCCGTGCGCTCTGGCGAGCTGGCCGAGTCGCGCCTGGCGGAAGCGGCCGCGCGGGTGCGCGCGATCGCCGAGTGGTACGGCAAGCAGGACCGTTCTGCCGCCGAGGACCCCGGCGTGGGCCTGGAGGCGGCCAGGGCGGCGCTGACCGTCACCGGCGCCGCCACGCTGGCCGGGGCGCCGCTCGTCGTCGAGGTCAACACGCGGCTCAACCAGGCCGTCGACCCCTCGACGCCGACCGGCCTGACCGCGGCGCTCGCGGCCCGGCTGCCCGGCACCGAGCGGGTCGTGATGGCCGCCGAGGGCGAGCTGCCCGCCTTCGACGAGCGGCCCGTGGTGCTCGTGGTGCACGACTCGGCGCGGCACGCCTGGGTCAGGGAGCGGATCGCCCAGGCCGTGCGGGTGCGCCCGGACGCGGTCGTCGTGGACACCGGCATTCCCGGCGAACCGGCGGGCGCCGCGTTCGTCGCGACCAACGGGCTCTCACGCGTCTCGGCCGAGGCCGCGGCGGAATGGCTCACCACGTGAGCGAGCCGGCCAATCCGGTGGCGGCGGTGCGGGCCGTACTGCCGTCGCTGACCCCCGCCGCCCAGGCCATCGCCAAGATCATCCTGGATGATCCCGGGCTGGTGGTCAGGAGCACGATCACGGAGTTCAGCGCGGTCTCCGGCACCAGTGAGGCGACGATCGTGCGCACCGCCCGCGCGCTCGGCTTCGCCGGCTACTCGCAGATGCGCTTCGCGCTGGCCGCCGCGGTGGCCAAGGAGCCCGAACGGCTGGTGCCCGGCGACCTCGGCCCCGACGACCCGCTGACCGACGTGATCGCCAAGGTGGCCAGGGCCGAGTACGAGGCGCTGGCCGACACCGCCGCCCAGCTCGACCCCGACCAGCTCGACGAGGTCGTGGCGGCCATCGTCAGGGCCCGCCGCGTGGACGTGTACGGCGTGGCCGCCTCCGGCCTGGTCGCCACCGACATGTCGCAGAAACTCCTGCGCATCGGCCTGTCCACCCACCCGTTCTGCGACGCCCACCTGGCGCTGACCAGCGCCGCCCTGCTGCGCGAGAACGACGTGGTGGTGGCGATCAGCTGCAGCGGCGAGACCCCGGACGTGCTCGTCCCGGCGAAGACCGCGAAGGACGCCGGGGCCACGCTCGTGGCCATCACCAACAACCCGCGCTCGTCCCTGGCCCACATGGCCGACCACACGCTGGTCTCGGCCGGGCGCGAGACGGCGTTCCGGCCGGGCGCGCTGGCCAGCCGGATCAGCCAGTTGCTCATCGTGGACTGCATCTTCGTCGGCCTGGCCCAGCGCACCTACGAGAGCGCCGACGCCGCCATCCGCGCCACGCGGGAGGCCACCGACCGCTACCAGGGCCGCTAGCGCCGGGGGTTCGGGCCCCGGTAGGGCAGGGTCTGGCTGTAGACGAGGTTGGTGTTGGCGCTGCCGAACTCGGCCAGGTCGTTGACGATCTCTTCCAGGTGCGCCATCGAGGAGGCGGCGACCTTCATCACGTAGCAGTCGTCGCCCGTGGTGCGCAGGCACTCCAGGATCTCCGGGCGCTGACCGAGCAGCCGGTGCAGGGGCTCGTGGCGGCTGCCCGGGTACTTCAGGCGCACGATGGCGAGGACCGCGTAGCCGACCGCCGCGAGGTCGACCGCGGCGGAGTAGCCGGTGATCACGCCGGTCGACTCCAGGCGCCGGACCCGTTCGGTGGTGGCCGAGGCGCTCAGGCTGACCCGCCGGCCCAGCTCGGACAGGGGGATGCGCCCGTCGCGCTGGAGCTCCGCCAGGATCGCCCAGTCGGTGGCGTCGAGATTCACGGCCATAGGTCCAAAATACCGGCGGATTCCCGGTGATCGGCGGCGGATGCCGTTGGGTCGGCCTTCCGGCCCCAGGTCGCCCGTGGATAGCCTGATCACGTGGAACTTGGCGTCAACGTACCCAACTTCGGGCCCGGCACCGATCCTGACATTCTCCGGCGATGGGCGCGGACCGTCGAGGGGCTCGGATACGGGCTGCTCATGGTCTCCGACCACGTGGCCATCACGCCCGACGTGGCCGCGCAGTATCCCGCGCCCTTCTACGAGCCCTTCACCACGCTGTCCTGGCTGGCCGGGGTGACCGAGCGGGTCAGGCTCGGCACCACCGTGCTCATCGTGCCCTACCGGCATCCGCTGCTGGTCGCCCGGATGGCGGCCAACCTCGACCGGCTCAGCGGCGGTCGGTTCGTGCTGGGTGTGGGCGCGGGATGGGCCCGGCAGGAGTTCGAGGCGCTCGGCGTGCCGTACCAGAGCCGCGGGAAGCTGACCGACGAGCACCTGCGGACCATCCGCGCGGCCTGGGCCGACACCGGCGACTACGGCGAGGGGGACATCCCGATCTGGGTGGGCGGCAGCGCCGACGCGGCGCTGCGCCGGGCGGTGCTGCTCGGCGAGGCCTGGCACCCGCTGCGGCTCACCCCGGCCGCGCTGCGCGAGCGCCTGTCGCGGCTGCGCGAACTCGCCGACGAGCTCGAACGGCCGGCGCCCGCGCTGGCCCCGCGCATCGTCCTGCGGCTGACCGACTCCCCCGAGACCGGCCAGGAGCGCCCGGCGGGCGTCGGCACGATCGGCCAGATCCTCGGCGACCTGGAAGAACTGCGCGCGCTCGGCGCCCAGAGCGTCCTGCTCGACCCGTTCAACGGCGACCCGGACGAGACCCTTCACCCAGAGGTGGCCTGGCAGGCCCTGGCCACCGTCTCCGCACGATGGGAGCACCTGTGACACCCGACGAAGAAAGCCTGCTGCGCCGCGCCATCGCGCTGGCGGCCAAGGGCAGGGCCTCGGGCAACCCGCCCTTCGGCTCGCTGCTGGCCGCGGCCGACGGCAGCGTCCTGGTCGAGGATCACAACACCACGATCACCGACCGCGACATCACCGCGCACCCCGAGCTCAAGCTCGCCCGCTGGGCGGCGCGCGAGCTCGACCCGGCCACCGCGGCGGCCACGACGATGTACACGAGCTGCCAGCCCTGCGGCATGTGCACCGGCGCGATCGAGCGCTCCGGCCTCGGCCGGGTCGTCTACGCGCTGTCCGGCGCCCAGCTCGACGGCCTCAAGTCGGTCGTCACCTCCGTGGAGGTGCGCCTGGAGGGCCCGGCGCTCTTCGACGAGGCCCGCGTCCCGGTGGAGGGCTACTACTGAGCCCGGATGAACTCCCGCACGAGCGACGCCTCCTCGGCCACAGCGGCGTCCTCCTCGTCCGACAGCGGCGTCAGCGGCTTCACGACCAGGTCCTGCCCGGCGACCGACCAGGTGCCGCGGACGAACCCGTCCACCAGAAACATGGGCACCCCGCCTGACGCGCCCTTGGCGAACCGCTTGCGGTGCTCCTCGCTGATCACCCGGGTGCGGTCGCGGTGGCCGAGCAGCGCGGTGTCGAAGGCCGGGAGGAACCGCACCGGCACGGGCCGGTCGGGGTCGGCGATCGGCGCGCCGGGCAGGTCGAACAGCTCCTTGCCGTCCGGCCCCTCGTACACCGCCAGCTTCGGCCGCAGCCGGTCCACGATCTCGCGCAGCCGGGTCACGCCGGCCCAGGCCTGCACGTCCATCACGGTGGCCGGGCCGTACGCGGCGAGGTAGCGCAGCACCAGCGTCTCCAGCGCCGGTCCCTGCTCCATGGGCCGGCCCGTCCACTCCTCGGCCAGCGCCATCTCGATGCCCGACCGGTTCCCCCACCGTCCCCACACCGCGGCCGGCGGCGTGTGCACCAGCGGCAGCAGCAGCTCCACCGCGTCGGCCAGCCGCCTGGGCACCGGCACCGGGAAGCGCTCGGCGAGCAGGGCGGCCAGGTCGCCCCGGGTGAGGCTGCGCCCGGTCAGCGCCGCCCGGCCCGCCTCGGCCAGCGCGGGCAGGTCGACTCCGGCGATCTCGTCGGCGTAGTAGGGATGGGTGAGCGCCACCTCCACGATGGGCCGTACGCTCGGCCGCAGCCACGCGAAGTCGGCGGCGTCGGCCAGGTGCATGGTCCTGCGGACCATCGCCGAGCGCACCACCGTGCGGTCGGCGACCAACGACTCCAGGTCGGCGCGGCGGAAACCCTCCACCCGCGACCACAGCCCGACGTACGGCCAGTTGGGCTCCTGGCCCTGCAACACCACCACGTGCCGGATGACGTCGATCACGGGCCGGTCGGTGCGCTCGGCCAGGAAGTGGCGTTCGAGCAGGGTCCGGTTGAGCTGGCGTAGGGAAATCGGCGTCATATCGTCATTAGTAGCAGCGAAGGCCGACATGGGATTGTCGGGTACCGCTCCTTAGCGTGGAGTCATGCTCATCAGCATCCACGCGCTGGTCCCCCGCGTCGAACGCCAGCACCGGCTGATCGAGGAGCTCAGGGCCACCGCGCCCCAGGCGCTCTCCGCCGGGTCGCTGGCCGGCCGGCTGGGCGTGAGCGCGCGCACGATCGAGCGTGACCTCGCCGATCTCCTGGAGGCCGGGGTGCCCGTCGTCTCCCGGCGCGGACCCGGAGGGGGCTACGCCATCGACGCCCGCTCCGTGCTGCCGCCGCTGATCTTCACACCCGGCGAGGCGTCCGCGCTGGTCGCCTCGCTGGCCGCCGTCGGGCCGCGCGCCTCGGCCAGCGCGCAGCGGGCGCTGGCCAAGCTCATCGACGCCCTGTGCCGGGACGGAGCCCCATGATCCTCGTGGAGAACCTCCGCAAGGCCTACCGGGGCGTCCTCGCCCTGGACGGGCTCGACCTGGACGTGCCGGAGGGCTCGATCACCGCGCTGCTCGGGCCCAACGGGGCGGGCAAGTCGACGCTGATCAGAATTCTGGCCACGCTCCTGCGGCCGGACTCCGGGCGGGCCGAGGTGGGCGGCAGGTCGGTGACGGCGCGGCCGTACCAGGTGCGTGCGCTCATCGGGCTGACCGGGCAGTTCACGGCGGTGGACGACCTGCTCACCGGGCGCGAGAACCTCGTCCTCGTCGGCCGTCTCTACCGCCTGTCGCGCAAGGAGGCCCACCGCCTGGCCGACGACCTCCTGGCCGCCTTCGACCTGGGCGCGGCCGCCGGACGCCGGGCCGGCACGTACTCCGGTGGCATGCGCCGCCGCCTCGACCTGGCCGCCAGCCTGATGACCCGGCCGCGCGCGCTCTTCCTCGACGAGCCCACCACCGGCCTCGACCCGCGCTCGCGCCGCACCCTCTGGTCGGCCATCCGGCGGCTGCCCGAGCAGGGCACCACGATCCTGCTCACCACCCAATACCTGGAGGAGGCCGACCGCCTGGCCTCCGCCGTCACCGTCATCGACCGGGGCAGGGCCATCGCCACCGGCACCCCAGAACAGCTCAAGGCCCGCGCCGGGGGCGCGCGCGCCGAGGTCGTCCTCGCCGACCCCCGCCAGGCCCCCGCCGCGACCGAGGTCATGAGCAGGTACGGCGCCCCCCCACCCTGGAGGGCGAGACCCTCACCGTCCCCGTGGCCGGGAGCGTGCTGCCCGGCCTCCTGCGCGACCTCGACGCCGCCGGAGTGCCCATCACCGGCCTGGCCCTGCGCCGCCCCACCCTCGACGACGCCTTCCTCGCCCTCACCGGAGGAGACCGGTGAACCGGCTGACCGGACCGCGATGGTGGCTGCGCGACGCCTGGCTGATGGCCGGCCGCAACACCAGGCGCATCGTGCGCGCCCCCGGCCTGCTGCTCATGTACGCGCTGATCCAGCCCGTCGTCTTCATCCTGCTGTTCGCCTACGTCTTCGGCGGCGCGATCGAGGTGCCCGGCGGCGACTACGTGCAGGCGCTCATCCCGGCCGTCTTCGTGCAGATGATCCTGTTCAGCTCGATCGGCGCGGTGGCCGTCGGCCTGGCCGAGGACATGCGAAACGGCGTCATGGACCGCTTCCGCTCGCTGCCCATGACCCGCTCGTCGGTGCTGCTCGGCCGCATCGCCTCCGAGGTGCTGCGCGGCGTCATCACGCTGGCCGTCATGCTCGGCTGCGGGCTGCTGGTCGGCTTCCGCTTCCACGGCTCGCCCGGCCGGATCGCGGCGGGGTTCGGGCTGCTGCTGGCGTTCGGCTTCGCCTTCTCCTGGGTGGCGGCGTGGATCGGGCTGATGGCCAGGAGCGGGGAGGCGGCCCAGGGCATGGGACTGGTCTGGGTGCTGCCGTTCACGTTCGTCAGCTCGGCGTTCGTCCCCACCGCCACGATGCCGGGCCCGGTACGCGCCTTCGCCGACCACAGCCCGGTCACCGCGATGATCGACACGCTCCGCGCCTGGTTCTCCGGCCGGGAGGCGGGCGAGGCCGCCCTGGTCACCGCGGTCTGGATCCTCGCCCTGACCGCGGTCTTCATGACCCTGGCCGTGCTACGGCTGCGCCGTACGTCCGGCTGATTCCACGACGTTGGACAGCAGGAGAGCGCGCGTCATGGGGCCCACGCCCCCGGGGTTGGGGGTGAGGTGGCCGGCCACCTCGGCGACGTCGGGTGCCACGTCTCCGGCGATCTTGCCGTCCACCCGGGAGACGCCCACGTCGAGGACGGCCGCGCCCGGCTTCACCATGTCGGCGGTGATCAGCCCGGGGACGCCCGCCGCCGCCACCACGATGTCGGCCCGTCTGACGTGCCCGGCCAGGTCCTGGGTGCCGGTGTGGCACAGGGTGACGGTGGCGTTCTCGCTCCTGCGGGTCAGGAGCAGGCCGAGCGAGCGGCCCACGGTGATGCCGCGGCCCACCACGCAGACGTCGGCGCCCTTCAGCGGGATGCCGTACTCCTGCAGGAGCAGCACGATGCCGTGCGGGGTGCAGGGCAGCGGCGCGTCGACCATGTGGACCAGGCGGCCCAGGTTCACGGGGTGCAGGCCGTCGGCGTCCTTGGCGGGGTCCATGCGTTCCAGCAGCGCCATGGTGTCCAGGTGCTTCGGCAGCGGGAGCTGGACGATGTAGCCGGTGCACTCGGGCGCGGCGTTGAGCTCGTCGATGGCCGATTCCACCTCGGCCTGCGTGGCGGTCGCCGGCAGGTCCACGCGGATCGAGGTGATGCCGATCTCCTCGGAGTCGCGGTGCTTGCCCGCGACGTAGATCTGGCTGCCGGGGTCCTCGCCCACCAGGACGGTGCCGAGTCCGGGGGTGATGCCCTTGTCCTTCAGGGCGGCCACCTTGGTCGCCAGGTCCGCCTTGATCTTCGCGGCGGTGGCCTTGCCGTCGAGTTTCACTGCCGTCATGGCTCGCCATCCTGTCACGGCGGGAACTCCGCCGAGCCTCTCGGGATGAGCGTCACGGGGATGCGGACCTCGCGGGGTTCCGGGTGCGGCGAGGCCAGCAGGTCCATGACGGCGTTGCCGATGGCCTCCGGGTCCTGGGCGACGACGGTCAGCCCCGGGCGGAGCAGTTCGCCGAGTTCGAGGTCGTCGAAGGCCACCAGGGCGGGCCGGTCCTGGACATGGTCCAGTTGCCGCAGGGCCTCGACGGTCAGGCGGTTGTTGGCGGTGATCAGCGCGGTCACGGGGTCGGACGGGTCGAGCAGGGTCCGGAGGGCGGCGCCGACCGAGGAGGGGGTGGGGGCGCCGAGCCGTACCTCGTCCTCGTTGACCTGCAGGCCGCGTGCGGCCATGGCGGCGCGGAAGCCGGCCACCCGCTCGCGGGAGGTGAAGACGGCGGGGTCGTCGCCGAGGTAGCCGATGCGCCGGTGGCCGTGGGCGGCGAGGTGGCCGACGGCCGCGCGGATGCCGCCGGTGTTGTCCGACAGTACGGCGTCGCAGGCGATCCCCTGGGCCGGCCGGTCCACGGCGCAGACCGGCAGCCCGTCGGCCATCTCGGGCAGGAGGTAGTCCTGCCGTTTGGCGATGGGCGCGATGATGAGCGCGTTGGGCCGGCGGGCGCAGAAGCCGAGGGCGACCTCGCGCTCGCGGGCGGGTTCGTCGTGGCTGGAGCCGATCATGACGACGAGTTCGCCGGTCTCCGCGCGGGTCTCGACGGCGCGGCCGATGGCGGCGAAGAACGGGTCGGCGATGTCGCGCACGACCATGGCGATCGCCTGGGAGCGGCCTTGGCGCAGTTGGCGGGCGCCTTCGTTGCGGCGGTAACCGAGCTCGTGGATGGCCTGCCTGACCCGGTCGAGCGTGTCGGGGGCGACCGTGGACTCGCCGTTGACGACGCGCGAGACGGTCTTCAGGGCGACGCCCGCGGCCTGGGCCACGTCCTTCATGGTCGGACGGCGGTGGAGCGGTGCTGACAACGGGGACCTCGGATCGGACAGCGGTTTCGGGTAAGGGTAGGGGATGTGCCTGGCCAGCCAGAATGACATCGTTGTCATTCAAGATCGGATGACAACGTTGCCATCGGTTCGGCGAGCGCTTATCGTGACGGCGTCAGCGTCGCCCCCTCGCGAGGAGTCCGCCTTGCCCGCTCGACTGTTGTCCGTGGAATCTACCGATCTGTTCGTGGGATCGGAGGCCGCGCCGTACCAGATCTTGAAGGTCAGAGCCGCTCAGGGCGAGCAGGAGCAGGCGCTGGAGGTGCGCGGCGAGGGGGTCGCCCAGGCGCGGCCGGCATGGGTGAGTGCCGGCGACGGCGAGGTGGTCGTGGAGGTGCCGCTCGACGTCTCGGTGGCTCCCGGGGCGGTCGTGTCCATCGTTGTCACGCTGGGCGGGGAGGTGCTGGAGGCCGAGTTCACCGCCGAGGAGCCGGGGTGGACGATGTTCCTGGTCTCGCACTTCCACTACGACCCGGTCTGGTGGAACACGCAGGCCGCCTACACCAGCCCGTGGGAGTTCCTGTCCGGTGACTCCACGACCAGGCCGCTCTGGGAGCGCAACGCGTTCGCGCTGGTGGAGGCGCACATCGAGCTGGCGCTGCGCGATCCCGACTACAAGTTCGTGCTGGCCGAGGTGGACTATCTCAAGCCGTTCTTCGACACGCACCCCGAGCGCAGGAAGGACCTGCGCGCGCTCATGGCCGCCGGGCGGGTCGAGCTGCTCGGCGGCACCTACAACGAGCCGAACACCAACCTGACCGGCGCCGAGACCACGATCCGCAACATCGTCTACGGCGTCGGCTACCAGCGCGACATCCTCGGCGGCGACCCGCGCACCGCCTGGCAGCTCGACGCGTTCGGGCACGACCCGCAGTTCCCCGGCTACCTGGCCGCCGCCGGGCTGACCGGCAGCGCGTGGGCCCGCGGCCCGTTCCACCAGTGGGGCCCGATCAGCAAGAACTTCAAGGAGGCCAAGAACGACGCCACCTTGATGCAGTTCCCCAGCGAGTTCGAGTGGATCTCGCCGTCGGGGCTGGGCGTGCTGACGCACTACATGCCCGCCCACTACTCCGCGGGCTGGTGGATGGACTCCTCGCCCTCGCTGGAGGAGGCCACGCAGGCCGTCTTCGAGCTCTACCGCGCGCTGAAGCCGGTCGCCGCCTCGAAGAACATCCTGCTGCCCGTCGGCACCGACTACACGCCGCCCAACAAATGGGTCACCGACATCCACCGCTCCTGGGCCGAGCACTACGTGTGGCCGAAGTTCGTCTGCGGCACGCCGCGCGACTTCCTGGACGCCGTCCGCGCCGAGGTCACGTCCTTCAGCCCGCAGACCCGGGACATGAACCCCATCTACACCGGCAAGGACGTCTCCTACATCGACACCAAGCAGGCACAGCGCGCCGCGGAGGTGGCCGCGCTGGACGCCGAGCGGCTGTCGGTGTTCGCCGCCCTGCTCGGCCACGGCGGTTACCCGCACACCGCGCTGGACAAGGTCTGGCGGCAGCTCGCCTACGGAGCCCACCACGACGCGATCACCGGCTCGGAGTCCGACCAGGTCTACATCGACCTGCTCACCGGCTGGCGGGAGGCGTACGACCTGGCCGCCGAGGCCCGCGACCAGGCCCTCGACGCCCTGACCTGCCAGATCTCCGCCGACGGGCGCGGCGTCGTGGTGACGAACACGCTGTCGTTCGCGCGCGACGGCCTGGTGTCGGTACGCCTCGCGCCCGGCCTCACCGTCGAGGGCGTGCCCTCGGTCACCGCGGACGGCACCACCACCTTCCTGGCCGGGGAGGTGCCGTCGATGGGCTGGCGCACCTACCCGGTCGTTCCAGGCAACAGCGGGGCGTGGGTGGGCGACAGCAGTACCACGATCGAGAACGAGCGCTGGCGGATCCAGGCCGACCCCGCCCAGGGCGGCACGCTCACCTCCGTCCACGACAAGGCGTCCGGCCGGGAGATCCTCACCGGGCTCGGCAACGAACTGCGCCTCTACGAGGAGTACCCCGCCCACCCGGACATGGGCGAGGGCCCCTGGCACCTCATGCCCAACGGGCGGTCCACCGGATCCGGCACGACCGCCGCGACCGTCCGCGCCGAGACCAGCCCGCTGGGCCGGCGGCTGATCGTCACCGGCCGGGTCGGCGAGCTCGGCTACGAGCAGACGATCACCCTGCTGACCGGATCCGACCGGATCGACTTCGGCACCCGCGTGCTCGACTACACCGGCGCCGACCGGCTCCTGCGCGTGAGCTTCCCCGCCGGCGTCCCCGGCGCGCTGCCGGTCTCCGACGTCGCCGGCGCCGTCGTCGGCCGCGGCTTCGCGCTGCCCGACGTGGACGCCGCCGAGCACCCCTGGACGCTCGACAACCCGGCCAACACCTGGTTCGGCCTGTCCGCGACCGCCCGTGTCGACCTCGGCGAGGCGGGCTCGCGAGCGCTCGGCGTCGCCGAGGTGGTCGTCGCGTCCCCGCAGGACGCGCCGAAGGCGCGCGAGCTCGTCGTGGCGCTCGCCCGCGCCGGCGTGACCGCCACCACCTCCACCGCCGCCGGCAGCAGGTACGGCTGGCTGGACGTCGACTCGAACCTGCCCGACTTCCGCGTCATCATCGGCGGCCCGCAGGACAACCCGCTGGCCGACGAGCTGCTGTCCCGCAGCGACCCCGCCTACCTGGACGCGCTGAAGTCCGGCGCCCCGCTGGTCTGGGTACCGGCCGAGAAGCCGCTGGCCGAGGTGTGGCAGCCCAGCGCCGACCTGCGCGACGTACGCTCCCTGCCCGCCCTGGTCGTGGCCGGGCCGGTGAGCGAGCTGGTGGCCGACCTGGCCGACGCGCGGATCTCGGCCGTCTGCCCGGCGGGCGCCGAGGAGCTGGAGGACCGGACGGTGGCGCTGCTCACCTACGGGCTGCCCGGGTTCGCGGTGGATCCGGCCGGGGCGCTGCATCTGTCGCTGATGCGCTCGTGCACCGGGTGGCCTTCGGGGATCTGGCTGGATCCGCCCCGCCGTACGACGCCCGACGGGTCGGGGTTCCAGCTGCAGCACTGGACGCACGAGTTCCACTACTCGCTGGTGGCCGGGCAGGGCGACTGGCGGGCGCTGAACCTGCCGGCGGCCGGGCAGGAGTTCGTCACGCCGATGCTGCCCCGGGTGGTGGAGGCCCAGGAGGGCACGCTGCCGGCGACGCACTCGCTGCTGAGCGTCTCGCCCGCCCGCGACGTGCTGTTCGGCACCGTCAAGGCCACCGGGAACCCGCACGCCCACGGCACGCTCGACCGGCCGGACGGCGTCACGATCCGGCTGGTGGAGTCGACCGGGCTGGGCTCCACGGCCGCCCTGGACTCACCGGTGCTCCCCCTGGACGGGCTCGTCCGCTCCGACCTGCTGGAATCCTCCCGCGCACCCGGCGCCTCGCTGGAGCTGTCCGGCTCGGAGGTGGCGACGTTCATCGCGCCCGTCCCGCTGGGCGACACGGAGTCCGGCGCGGTCGCGGAGATCGCCCAGCCCGTCTACAGCCGCTACTGGCTGCACAACAAGGGTCCCGCCCCGCTCGGCTACCTGCCGCTGTCGGTCGCGATCACCCCCGGCCTGGTCACGCCCACCGGCCCGTTCGAGGTCGAGGTGGTCGTCGCGGGCCGCCACGCCCACGAGGGCGTCGTGGACGTTCAGGTCCCCGACGGCTGGGCCGTGACCCCCGGGCGCCGTCCCTTCCGCCTGGAGGCCGACGGCCACGTGCGCTTCACCGCAACCGTCACCCCCGCCCCCGGCCAGGGCCTCCACTACGTCTGCGCCCGCACCCTCGCCCACGGCCAGCTCATCGAGGACGTCGCCACCGTGGCGCTCGGCGAGGCCCCCGAACTCCCGGTCGCCGGCCCGCCGCCCGAGGACGACTGGGCCGCCGCCCAGGGCACCAAGGCCACCGAGGGCCGCGCCACCGGCCTGACGGTCACGATGGCAGCGGAGTCGCTCTCCCTCCGTCCCGGCGCGCGCGACACCGTCACGGTACGGCTGGCCAACACCACCTCCGGCGAGATCCGCGGCGAGGCCCAGCTGGCCGCGCCCTGGGGAACGTGGGAGATGCTGCCCCAGGTCATCCGCGGGTTCACCGTGCCCGCCGGGCAGAGCGTCGAGGTGGACTTCCCCGTGGAGGTGCCACAGGACGCGGCGCCCGGCCATGCTTGGGCTCTCGCGAAGGTGATGTGGTTCGGCCGGTGCCAGTACGCGCCGGTCGTGCGGCTGGAGGTGACCCGATGAGCCATGGCCACGGACATGGGCATGGACATGAGCACGGGCATGGGCACGGGCACGGCGTCGAGCAGGCGCCCGTCCGTACCCGCCCGCCCGCGACCGGAGCGCCGTCCGCGCCCGGCGTGGGCGCGGTGATCGGCTGGGTCAACGGGCGGCCGATCCCCCGCGAACCCCTCGACCGGCGCGTCGCCGAACTGCGCGACGGGCCACTCAGCGCCGCGCTGCCGGTGCCGGGCAGCTCCGAGGACCGGCAACTGGCCCGCTGGCTGACCCAGGTGATCCTGACCGAGGTGTTGTGCGAGGACGAGGCGCTGCGGCTCGGGTTGCCCCCGGTCGAGGGTCCCGCCCTGGACCGGCTGGCCGCGGTCGAGCTGGGCTCCATCAACGCCTCCGCCTACAACGGCAGCCCGTGGGTGAAGGCACTGTTCGAGCACGTCCAGGCGGAGGTTCCGGCGGCCTGGCTGGCTCGGTCCGCCACGCCAGCCGAGGAGGTCGCCGAGGTACGCCACCGCCTCTACGCCGAACGGCCCGCCGCCTGGTCCGCGGAGGAGCTGGAATCCCTGGGAGAGGTCGCTCTCGACACCCTGCCGGGCGCCGTGGCAGAGGCCCTGGCCGGGCAGCCGTACGGAACCCTGGCCGGGCCGGTCGAGGACGCCCTGGGCTGGCATGTGGCCCTCGCCCTTCCCGCCTCCGGCCGGGCGGGCGTACCGGATGGAGGGCTGGAGGAGGCCGCACGGCGGCGCGCGTTCGCGCGGTGGCTGGATGGGCTGCGGGCCGAGCGGGTGGAGCTCGTGCCGGGTCTTGAACACCCGGGCGACCCGCGCCAGCCCGACAACCACCACAAGCACTGATGGGCAGCGTTCTCGCGATCGACATCGGCGGCACCAAGCTGGCCGCCGCGCTGGTCGACGACCGGGGGGCGGTGCTGCGCGACGGCACCGTCCCCACCCCGCGCGACGACGTGATGGGCGCGCTCGCCGGTCTCGTCCGCAAGGTCGCGGAGGGCGGCCCGCGGCCGCTGGCGGTCGGCATCGGCAGCGCCGGACCGCTCGACGCGGTCGCGGGCACGGTCAGCCCGGTGAACATGCCGAGCTGGCGCGGCTTCCCGCTGCGCGACCGGGTGGGCGAGCTCACCGGGCTGCCCACGGTGCTGGCCGGGGACGCGCAGTGCTTCGCGGTCGGCGAGCACTGGCTGGGCGCGGGCCGGGGCAGCGCGTCGCTGCTCGGAATGGTGGTGTCCACCGGCATCGGCGGCGGACTGGTGATCGACGGCGTCCCGCTGCTCGGCCCCACCGGCAACGCCGGACATGTCGGGCACATGACCGTGGACCCGTACGGCGAGGAATGCGAGTGCGGCGGCCGGGGCTGCGTCGAACGCTACGCCAGCGGCCCCAACCTCGTCCGCTGGGCCCGCGAACACGGCTGGACCGGCGCCGACGCCAAAGACCTGGCCGCCGACGCCGAGAACGGCGACGCGACGGCCGTCGCCGCCTTCGAGCGCGGTGCCCGCGCGCTGGCCGCGATGATCGTCTCCATGGCCGCCGCGGTCGAGGTGAGCACCGTGGTCATCGGCGGCGGCGTGGCCGGGGCGGGCAAGGTCCTGTTCGAGCCGCTGGACCGCGCCATCGCGGAGGTGGCGGGACTGGCGTTCGTGAAGGCAGTCGAGGTCCGCCCCACCACACTGGGCGTCCGAGCCGCCCTCGCCGGCGCCGCCAGGCTCGCCTGGACTAGTCTCGCTCCGCCGCCTGAGCCTCGCGGCGCTCGATGATGCGGCGCGTGAACGGGATGCGCTCCACGGCCTTCACGCCCAGGTACGCGCCGAGGAAGGCGAGCCCCACCAGGACGAACGGGCTGGTCGCGAAGTCCATCGTCGCCACGTAGGCGCGCAGGATCACATCGAGCATCGAGGCACTCCGGGAGAAGGAACCGGCACGGAAGCCATCAGGGTAACCGGATTTTTGCCGCTCTTTGACCACAAAATCCACACCCGGGAGCCCAGGTGTGGATTCAGCGTGATCAGTGGAAGAAGTGCCGGGTCCCGGTGAAGTAGAGGGTGATGCCGGCCTTCTCGGCGGCGGCGACGACCTCCTCGTCACGGACCGACCCGCCGGGCTCCACGACCGCCTTCACACCGGCCTCGATGAGCACCTCAAGCCCGTCGGCGAACGGGAAGAACGCGTCGGAGGCCGCCACGGAACCGGCGGCCCGCTCGCCCGCCCGCGTCACCGCGAGCCGGCACGAGTCGACCCGGTTGACCTGGCCCATGCCCACGCCGACCGTGGCGCGGTCGCTGGCCAGCAGGATCGCGTTCGACTTGACCGAGCGGCTCGCCCGCCACGCGAACTCCAGGTCCGCCAGCACCTCGGGCGAGGCCGCCGCACCCGCCTTGAGCTCCCACCGCGCCGCCGCGTCACCGGGCGCGTCGATCCGGTCGACCTGCTGCACCAGCAGCCCGCCGTCGATGCGGCGGAACTCCGTCGGGTTCGCCGGGCCCTGCGGGCAGACCAGCAGGCGCAGGTTCTTCTTCTTCGTCAGTACGGCCAGCGCGTCCTCGGCGAACGCCGGGGCCACCACGACCTCGGTGAACACCTCGGCGATCTGCCCGGCCAGCTCCGCCGTGACCTCGCCGTTGACCGCGATGACGCCGCCGTAGGCGGAGACCGGGTCGCAGGCGTGCGCCTTGCGATGCGCCTCGGCCACGTCGGCGCCGGTGGCGATGCCGCACGGGTTCTGGTGCTTGATGATCGCCACGCAGGGCTCGGTGAAGTCCCAGGCGGCGCGCCAGGCGGCGTCGGCGTCCAGGTAGTTGTTGTAGGACATCTCCTTGCCGTGGAGCTGCCGGGCGTCGGCCAGGCCGCCTTCGCCCTCGGTGTAGAGCCTGGCCTCCTGGTGCGGGTTCTCGCCGTAGCGCAGCACCGCCTTGCGCTCCCACGCCGCGCCCAGGAACCCGCCGTCACCGGCGTACACGTCGGCGAACCAGGTCGCCACGGCCACGTCGTACGCGGCGGTGTGCGCGTAGGCGGCGCCGGCCAGGTTCCTGCGCTGCTCCAGCGTGAAACCGCCCTCCTCCAGGGCCGCGTGGATCCCCGGATAGCCGGCCGGATCGACGACGACCGCGCAGGTGGCGTGGTTCTTCGCGGCGCCGCGGATCATCGCGGGGCCACCGATGTCGATCTGCTCCACGCACTCCTCCGGAGAGGCGCCGGAGGCCACCGTCTGCCGGAACGGGTACAGGTTGACCACGACCAGCTGGAACGGATCGATCTCCAGCTCGTCGAGCTGGGCCACGTGATGCGGCTTGGTGAGGTCGGCCAGCAGGCCCGCGTGGACGCGCGGGTGCAGGGTCTTGACCCGGCCGTCGAGGCACTCGGGGAAGCCGGTCAGCTGCTCCACCTTGGTGACCGGGATGCCGGCCGCGGCGATGGCGGCAGCCGTACCCCCGGTGGAGACGATCTCGACGCCGGCGGCGTCGAGAGCCCGCGCGAGCTCCTCAAGCCCCGACTTGTCGTATACCGCGATCAGCGCCCGCCTGATAGCGATCCGTGTGCTCTGCTGATCTGTTCCCTCGCTGCGCTCAGTCACGCGCCCCTCCAATGATCACTGTCCGCCCGTGGACGGCCCAGCCTTCTCGGGCCATGCGGCCCACGATGTCGACGAGCAGTTCCCGCTCGACGGTCTTGATGCGCTCGTGCAGCGTCGCCTCGTCGTCGCCGTCGAGGACCTTCACGGTCTCCTGCGCGATGATCGGGCCGGTGTCGACGCCCGCGTCGGCCAGCATCACCGTGCACCCGGTGACCTTGACGCCGTGGGCGAGCGCGTCACGCACCCCGTGCGCGCCGGGGAACGACGGCAGCAGCGCGGGGTGGGTGTTGAGCACGGGGTACGCCTCCAGCGTGGGGGCGCCGAGGATCTTCATGAAGCCGGCCGAGACCACCAGGTCGGGTTCGTGCTCCGCGATGCGCGCCGCGAACGCCTCATCCCATACGGCCCGGCCGGGGTGATCGCGCAGCTTCTCCACGAACGTCGGGACCTGTGCGCGTTCGGCCCTGGCAAGACCTTCGATGCCCTCCCGGTCCGCGCCCACCGCCACCACCCGCGCTCCGTACGCCGGGTCGGCGGAAGCGTCCAGCAAGGCCTGTAGGTTGGTTCCAGAGCCGGAAACGAGGACGACGAGCCGCCCAGCCTTAGACACGCGCACTCCAATTGGAAGCCGGGATGGGCTGACAGCGTATCTGCTCACTCGCCCGGCGACGCAGAGGAGGTCAGGTGTCGACACCTGTTCAGGCGCCGGCAGGCCAGCAGCCCGCGGAATCCGCGGGACGCCGCGCGATCTGGTTGTCCATCGCAGCGCTGGCCATGACGTTCATGCTGCCCCTCGCCGGGCTGGTGATGGCCGTCTTCGCCATGATGACCGGGATACGGGCGCTGCCGTTGCTACGCGCCTCCAAGAAGCCCACCGGGACCGCGTCCGGCGGCATCGCCGTCTCCACCGTGGCCCTGGTGCTGTCGGCCATCGCGACCGCGTTGCAGCTGTACCTGATGGACGAGTACTCGGCCTACCAGGAGTGCATGAAGGGGGCGGGGACGGTGGCGTCGCAGGGCGAGTGCTACACCCAGTTCCGGGACGCGACGGAGAAGAAGCTGCCACCGGAGGTCCTCCGCATCCTCAACACCGTCCAACCCTGACCCCCACGACACGCCCCCACCCGGCGCCGCCGCAGACCCGCGAAGTTCCCCGGCACCCGAACCACCCCAGAGGCAACCCAGGCGGCGGAGCCCCGGCAAGCTGAGCGCACCCACATACTCTGGCGGTGCACCCGGCTCCCCCGGAGGGCGGGTAGTTGTGCAGGGGGTGCTAGTCGCGGTCCCAGGCGTAGGGGTCGATGTAGATGACGTGGCCGCCCCGGTCGTCCGACTCGTCGATGATGTCGCGGCGCGGCGGGCGGGCGGGTTCGTGGCGGATGTGGGGGGCGGTGTCGGCTCCGGCCGCCGAAGCGTGCTCGTCCTGCCAGTCGTCACGGATCACCGGGATCGGCTGCGTGTCCGCCTCGGTGGCGTCCATCCAGTGGCCCGGCAGCGGGCGCGCGTCGGCTTCCGCCAGGCCGACCTTGCTGGCGGCCTTCGCGAGTACGGCACCGGCCTTGCGCACCGGCGTGGCCGCCCTGTCCAGCGGCTTGCGTGCCTTCCTGTTCAGCAGCAACCAGTTGGCCACCCCGGCGGAGATGCCCGCCGCGACCCCGACCTCCAGGCAGACCGACAGCGCCACCTCCCAGGGCGACGGCCCGACCGCGGCCAGCCGTCCGCCCCGCAGCGGCCCGCCGGACAACGCCGCCAGCAACCCGGCCACCAGCCCGGTGCTCACCCCGGAGAAGAACCCCCACAGCGGAGCCACCTCATACGACGGCGACGGCGCGATCCGCGCCACCATGACCCCCGCCACCGCCCCTGCCGCGAACGGCAGCGCGATCACCGCCATCATCGGCGCCGGCACGGGCCCGCTGTCGGGCAACGCCCCGAGCAGCGGCAGACTGGGCACCATCCCGAGTTGTACCCCGGTGGGCGCGACGAGCGTACCCGTGCCGAAGGCGAACCCCGGACCGGCGATGTACGACATCGCCCACACCACGGCGTTGGGCAGGTAAAGCCCCTGAACGAGCAGCAGCAGCGCCCCACCCACGAACCCGGTCGACAGTTGCCCGGACAGTGCCCTGACATCGCCGAAGTTCAGGGCGACGGCCACGACCACGAGCACCAGCCCGCCGGCCAGCATGATCGCGGTGGCGACGGCCGTACCCACGGTGACCGCGCGCACCCGCTCGGGCAGCAGCCGCAACATCGACCGCCACGGCCCGATCGTCCGCGCGGTGGCCAGCGCCCCCACGACGAACGCCAGCAGGAAATGGCTCAGCAGCGCCTCACCGATGTAGGGCTGGGTGATGTCGTTGCGCGCGACCAGCGCGATCAACCCCGCCAGCAGCGCGTACGGCGCCGCCAGCGAGACCCCCGCCTGCGCCACCAGGATCAGCTGGGCGCGGCGACGGGCGTTGGCCTTCTCCTTGGGCGAGTTCTTGGGCAGCCGGGCGGGCAGCCGCAACCGCAGATCGGCGTCCCTGGCCATCCACCGCCCGGCTTTGTACAGCAGAAAGGCGGGCAGAACGAGCAAGCCCAGCGGCAGCAACCCGACCCGCCCACCGGGAATCGCGAACCCGGCATGGTGCGCCGCCAGCCAGAGCTGCGCCGCGGTACGGAACACCCCCGGCAAACCCGGCCCCAGCGCCCCGCGGGGCGCCGCCATCCAGCCGATCAGGGTGAGGGTGGTGAGGACCGCCAGCCCGACGCCCAACGTACAGGCGGCGGCCAGCATGCCCGACACCGGCAGCGGCCGCCTGGACTCGTCGTCGTCGCCAGTGACCCCGGGGATCTTGCCGAGGACGGCGCGGGGAGCCGTCCGTAGCTGGTCGAGTAGCGCCGTCACGGGAACCTATTTTCCTCAACTTTGACGCCTACACCCCCATCGCCGCGCCGTCCGGGCTGCTATTAGTCCCCTTTACGCCTTCCGACCAGCGAGGTCTTCCCCAAGTTCGACCCGCGTATCGCACGGCAGGATCGGCGTCAGCCTTACCCCCCAAAAAAAAGCGAACCCCCGCGCGCCGGGAACGGCGGCACGGGGGTTCGGCGAAGGCGATGGAGCTCAGCGGGCCTGCATGATCTCCCGCATCAGCCGGGCGGTCTCGGACGGCGTCTTGCCGACCCGGACGCCGACCTTCTCCAGGGCTTCCTTCTTGGCCTGCGCCGTTCCGGCGGAACCGGAGACGATGGCGCCGGCGTGGCCCATGGTCTTGCCCTCCGGCGCGGTGAAGCCGGCCACGTAGGCGACCACGGGCTTGGTGACGTGCTGCTCGATGTAGGCCGCGGCCCGCTCCTCGGCGTCGCCGCCGATCTCACCGATCATCACGACCGCGTCGGTACCCGGATCGTCCTGGAACGCCTGGAGCGCGTCGATGTGCGTGGTGCCGATGACCGGGTCGCCGCCGATGCCGACCGCGGTGGAGAAGCCGAAGTCGCGCAGCTCGTACATGAGCTGGTAGGTGAGCGTGCCGGACTTCGAGACCAGGCCGATGCGGCCCTGGGGCGTGATGTCGGCGGGGATGATGCCGGCGTTGGAGGCGCCGGGCGAGGCGATGCCGGGGCAGTTCGGACCGATGATGCGCGTCTTGTTGCCCTTTTCGACGGCGTAGGCCCAGAACTCGGTGGAGTCGTGAACCGGGACGCCCTCGGTGATGACCACGCAGAGCGGGATCTCGGCGTCGATGGCCTCCTTGACCGCGTCCTTGGTGAACGCCGGGGGCACGAAGACGACCGACACGTCGGCGCGGGTGGCCTCCATGGCCTCCTTGACCGTGCCGAAGACGGGCAGGTCGAGGTGGGTGGTGCCGGCCTTGCGGGCGTTGACGCCGCCCACGACGCGGGCTCCGGCGGCGAGCATGCGCTTGGCGTGCTTGGTGCCCTCACCGCCGGTCATGCCCTGGACGATGATCTTGCTGTTCTCGGTCAGCCAGATTGCCATTACGCACCTACCGCAGCGAGCTGGGCGGCGCGCTTGGCCGCGTCGTCCATGGTGTCGACCAGTTCGACGCCCTTGAGCTTGGCGTCGTGCAGGATCTGCCGTCCGAGGGCGGCGTTGTTGCCGTCGAGGCGGACCACCAGCGGGTGGGTCACGGCCTCGCCGCGCTCCTCCAGGAGCTTGAACGCCGCGACGATGCCATTGGCCACGGCGTCGCAGGCGGTGATGCCGCCGAAGACGTTCACGAAGATCGACTTCACGGCCGGGTCGGAGAGGATGATCTCCAGGCCGGAGGCCATGACCTCGGCGGAGGCGCCGCCGCCGATGTCGAGGAAGTTGGCGGGCGACGGCTTGCCGGCGAAGGCCTCACCGGCGTAGGCGACCACGTCGAGCGTGGACATGACCAGGCCGGCGCCGTTGCCGATGATGCCGACGTTGCCGTCGAGCTTGACGTAGTTGAGGTCCTTCTCCTTGGCCTTGGCCTCAAGAGGGTCCTCGGCCGCCTTGTCGGCGAACTTCTCGTGGTCCTTCTGGCGGAACTCGGCGTTGTCGTCGAGCGTGACCTTGCCGTCGAGCGCCTTCACCTGGCCGTCTGCCGACAGGATCATCGGGTTGACCTCGACCAGCGTGGCGTCCTCGTCGACGAAGCAGCACCAGAGCTTCTCGATGAGCTCGGCGGCGCCGTCCAGCGACTTCTCCGGCAGGCCGCCGGCGACGGCGATCTCGCGCGCCGTGGCGCGGTCGATGCCCTGGATGGCCGAGACGGGCACCTTGGCGACCTTCTCGGGGGTGCTGTGGGCGACCTCTTCGATGTCCATGCCGCCCGCGGCCGAGCAGATGGCGAGGAACGTCCGGTTGGCGCGGTCGAGCAGGAAGGAGAAGTAGTACTCCTCCGCGATCGCGCTGGCCTCCTCCACAAGCACCTTGTGGACCGTGTGGCCCTTGATGTCCATGCCCAGGATGGCGGTGGCCTTGTCCACGGCGTCGGTGGCGTCGTCGGCCACCTTGACCCCGCCGGCCTTGCCGCGCCCACCGGTCTTCACCTGGGCCTTGACCACGACACGGCCGGTCAGCTGTTCAGCCGCCGCGCGTGCTTCCTCCACGGTGTGGGCGACGATGCCGCGCGGCACCGGGATGCCGTAGTCCGCGAAGAGCTCCTTCGCCTGATGTTCGAACAGGTCCACGAGGGTCCGTCCTTGCTATTCCGACTGAGTGTTCGACGGCCCGGGCCACCCCGTGCGTGCCGGGCGTTTTCCGCCAACGAAGCCTAGCCCCAAGCTTGACCTGCCCAGGTCATCGGGTCACGCGAATCCCGTGATGTGACGGTGATCTCACCTCGCGATGATGCCCTGGCATATGTCAATAAGGGGGCATAAATGAGGCGATTGATCGCCGTTGCCGCGGCGGCTGCCGCGATGATCGTGGCTCCTCCGGCCTTCGCCCAGGTCAAACCGGTGGACGCGCTCAAGAAGCAGTTCGTCGCCGGTCAGGGCGTCAGGGTGAAGGAGGTCTCGCGTACCTGGTCCGGCAAGAAGGAGTACATCGGCGCCGTGCGCGAGGGCGTCGTGGCGTTCGGGCCGAAGGGCGTCACGGGAGCCGAGACCAGCCGCACCCCGGTGCTGTCGGCGAGGCTCAAGAAGCAGCTCGCGGCCCAGGTGAAGGACAACCCTGAGATGGCCGACGCGGTCGAACTGCTCACCGAGCGCACGTACATGGTCAGCACGGGCAGGCACTACTACGTTCACGGCGGGCTCTTCTCCCAGCTTCTGCCCGACGACAAGTTCTGGGTACGCGGTGACGGCGACCCGTCGTTCGCGGCCATGGGCGACCAGTTGATCAACGTCTTCGAGCCGGCCACGCTCAAGCACCTTCTGGCCACCGGCAAGCACACGGGCCCGCGTTACCGCGGCACGCTCACCTTCGCCGAGCTGTACAAGGTCTCGCCGTCCTTCCGCGTCCAGTTCGGCCCGAAGCCGACCGGCAAGATCGGCAAGTCGCCCATCTCGTGGCGGCTGACGCTCGGCGAGGGGCAGCTCCCCCAGCGCCTGGCGATCGACTGGACGATGCCGCTGTTCAAAAAGGTCACCATCAGGGGCACGACCGAGACCCGGTACTCCGACTGGGGCGCCGACGTCTCCGTCAAGACCCCGACGGCCGAGTCGATCATCAGCATCGATGACCTGGTCAAGGAGACCTTGAGGCCGCCGACGCCGATCGACAAGAACTACGTCGCGGTGCCGCCGAGCGACGACGGCACGGTGCAGTAGCGGCTCATGGGGCCGGAGCTCTGCATGGTTTCTGCATGGAAACTCCCATAACAGATGGGTTTAGGGAGACCATGCCGTGATCTACGATTGCCAAGCTTCGGCCCCATGAAGCGCATCTTCGCCGGCGTCGCCCTCACCGTGGCCGCCGCAGCCCTCACCGCCGCCCCCGCTCAGGCGGCAGCGCCCAAGGATCCCGTCGTGGCGCTCAAGAAGCAGTTCGTCGCGGGAACCGGTGTGAAGTTCGTCGACCGCACCATCCTCTCCAACCGGGGCCAGCGCGAAATCTTCATGCGCCGCACCGGCACCTTCGCCTTCTCCAAGGCCGGCCTCGCCGCCTCGGACATCACCGGCAAGTTCAACTTCAAGCAGTCCGACCTGCCCGATGACGCACCCGACCTGCTCAAGGGCCTGTTCTCGCCGGAGCGGACCATCCGCATCGGCACCACGTCGTACATCTCCGGCGGCATGTTCGGCACCCTGCTGCCCGAAGACAAGACGTGGATCAAGTTCCCCAAGGGCCCGACCGGCGGGCTCACCGGCCTCTACGGCCAGATCATCAACATCACCGAGCCGAACACGCTGAAGACCCTGGTCAAGAGCGGCAAGGCGATCAAGGGTGGCTACGCGGGCGCCATCACGGTCGGCCAGCTGAACAAGGTCTCCGCCTGGTACCGGGCCTCGCTCTTCGAGAAGCCGACCAAGAAGCAGCAGAAGGTCGTCATCAGCTGGAAGCTGCAGCTTGACGGCAAGGGCCTGCCGAAGCGCCTGGTCACCACGTACTCCCCGGCCGCGATCGGCATGACCGCCGAGGGCAAGGAGACGCTGAGCGTCGACACCCGCTACACCGGCTGGGGCTCCAAGGTCACGGTCACCGCACCGCCCGCCGACGAGGTCAGCACCGAGTTCAAGGACGGCACCAGCGAGATCCCCGACGGCCTGACGCTCCCCAACGGCGACGTCGTCGCCAAGTAGCCCTTTCCGCATTCGCGGCTGCTTCTCGTAGTTGCAGGAGCTTCCGCGGTTGCGGCAGTTTTCGCACTCACGGCGGGCCGCATCCAGCGCGCCCGCCGCAACTTTCCCGCCGTCACGATCACTTTCCCGCCGTCACGATCACTTTCCCGCCGTCACGATCACTTTCCCGCCGTCACGATCACTTTCCCGCCGTCA